>JBNJGU010000001.1:0-51456 GCA_051747985.1 Pseudomonadota bacterium
GGCGCTGTTCAGTATCGACCTGAAGGGCGAATACGCCACGACGTTGATGGCCACCGGGGAGAACGGTGTCATCAGCAAGGTCAAGGAATTCCATGATCCAGATTCACTGGAAGGCATGTACGCGGCCATCACCGACTACCTCGGATTCAACATGCTGGACGGAGCACCGAAGATCATGGGCCTGTCCACGTTCGGCGATCCGGACAAGTATGATCTTTCAGACCTGATCGATTATTCCGGAAAAGGATTCCGCCTCAATACACAACTGGTCGGCACAGTGGGGCTGCGCCGCTACAAGCACAAGTCAAAGGGCCATTATTTCAGCCCCAAGTTGATCGAGATGCTGGGACCGAGGCGGGCCGGAGAGCTGTTCCAGGATCCCTATGTCCACTATGCGGCGGCGGTGCAGAAGCTCTATGAAAAAGTGGCCACGTCACTGGTCACCCACTACCTGTCCGATACCATTAAGCAGAATGGAAAGCTGGTTGTTGCCGGGACGGGTTCCTTTAACGTGAAACTCAACCAGCGGCTGAGGGAGCTGCCCTGGGTCGATGAAGTCTACGTTCACCCGGCTGCCGGCGATTCCGGCACGGCCATTGGTGCGGCCGCCTGGGCGGCGGCCCGTCAACGTCAGACCATCAAGCCTGTGCGTGATTCGTTCTTCGGGCCGTCCTTCAGCACCACGCGTTGCTGGCAGGCCTGTGACGAGCGTCGTGAGAAGTACAACCGGGAGAAACTGGATGATCCCGCCGAGGTCGCGGCCCGGCTGCTGTCGGAAGGTCATCTCGTGGCCTGGTTCCAGGGACGGATGGAGTTCGGTCCCCGGGCGCTGGGACACCGGAGTATACTGGGTAACCCGGCGCAGTCGAAGATGATCGAGGCCATCAACAAGAAAATCAAATTCCGGGAGAGCTGGCGCTATTTTTCACCCAGCATGCTGGACTCGATCGCCAGAAAGGTGTTGAAAAACGACCATCCGGCCGACTATCTGACCATGACCTTCGATGTGGCCGAGGAATGGCGGGAGCGATTTCCCTCTCTGGCCTATCATGACGGGACCACGCGGGCGCATGTGGTCCACGAGGAAACCAATCCCCGGTTTCATGCGCTGCTGAAGGCCATGGAAGCCCGCACCGGCTATGGCATCGTTCTCAATACATCGCTCAATCGACCCGGCGAGGCGATGATCTGTTCCCCGGAGGATGCCCTGGAAATGTTCTTCGGCTCCGACCTGGAGTACCTGATCATGGAGAACGTACTGGTCACCAAGGTCGAGCGCGATGATGATCATGACCAGGATCTGGAAGCGTACTTCAAAGACGACGATAGATGATGATGCGCGGCCCGCGGCGATCCTCGAAGCGGGCCAGTTCCCGGATCCGGCCCTGCTGCTCGGCTTCCCGCATGGCGGCGGACAATGTCGGCTGCCTTTCCACCACCAGCACCGTGCCGGCCGTGGAGTCCAGCAGCGCCTGGGCCGGCAGGTCGCGCCGGACCTGATCATAGGCCTCGATGCGTCCGCTGCGCCAGGCGATATAACGCTCGTTGGTGCGTAGCGGAGTGTCGGCGTCGGTTTCCTGTTCCAGCCACTCGATCGTCGCCGGCAGCCACGTCTTCGGTTCGCCGAAGGTGATATGTGCATCGATGGCGCTGTAGGCCAGCAACAGACCGAACACCCAGGCGAAACGGCGCTGACGGCCGGTCTGCTCCGCGGCCGTCCAGATACGATCCATGATCAGGGGTACGAGCACCAGCAGCAGCATGGAGAAAAGCAGCGTATACCGTGTGGTCATGAAACGGGTGACCAGCGTGAAAAGCACCAGGATGGCCAGGCTGGTTACCAGCCAGGTGACCCAGGGACGGAAACAGACCCGCGGCAATGTCGGGGGGTGTCGCCACATCCCGTAGCCGATGATGCCGACCGCGACGATGCCGAGACTTTCCAGCAGACGGGCAATCAACATGGCGGTCAGCCCGATGGTCAGGATCAGGCCCGTGTACTCGGCCGAATGCCTTGCCGCGTGGTCCGTGAACATCGCCTCGGTCAGGGCGGCCTGGCCGCTACCCGATCCGTTCAGGACACTATCCAGAAACGGGCGGTATGTCCCGACCACGGTCCGCAGTCGTTCCCACAGATCCACGTCGGCCAGCAGGAATATCGCCAACACGGACATCAGCAACAGGGCCGTCATTCCCCAGACCGGCAGCAGGCGCCGGAACCGTTGACGAAGAGGCTGCTCCGGGTGCGCCAGCAATGAAAGTGGCGTCAGCAGCAGAAGTGCGAGGGCTTCGGCCCGGAACAGTGCGGCCGCTGCCAGCAGCGCGCAGCAGGCTGCCGCCCGGAGAACTCCGCCATGGCGGTAATAACGCAGCAGAAACCAGGCGGCCCACAGGGCCAGTCCAAGAAAGGCGATGTCGCGGATGATATAGAACCGGAACTCGTTCAGCAGGGGCCAGGCCAGTACAGTAACGGCCGCCAGCACGGTGACACGTGATGATGGACTGAATTCCCGTACCAGGTTGACGAAAGCGACCGTCACCACGGCATACCACAGCGCATTGAGCCATTGCGCCGCGGCGGGGAAATCCACGCCGGGAAGTTGTTGCACAAGACCGATCAGTACCGAATGCGTGGCCCACGGGTAATGCCTGAAGGCGGCCACCAGGCCATCTTCCACAAAAATCTCGGCCGTGCGCAGATAGATGAAGCCATCTTCATTGGGCCCCTGACCCAGCATCACCGCCACCGCGGACAGCAGCAGGCTGCTCAGTGCGGCATGGAAGCGGACGTCACGGAGCAGCCACCAGAGGTTCATGCGAGGCCCTTCCGGTGTTCTCTGTAGGGGTCGGGTGTGCCTTCCGGCCGTGTCTTGAAACGACGATGCAACCAGATGTATTGCTCGGGATGTCTGCGGATGGCGGCTTCGATCAGGCCGTTGATCCGGGTCGCGTCCTCGACATCATCCCCGGTGGGGTAGTTTTCCAGCGGCTCACTGAAATACAGTTCATAGCCCTGGTGGTCCGGCGTGCGGTAGTGCGCAAAGAAGATCACCGGTGAGTCGTTGTAGCGCGCGAACCGTGATGTCGCCGTGATCGTGGCGGCGGGCCGGTTGAAGAACGGTGCGAATATGGAATGCTTCGGTCCGTAGTCCTGGTCCGCCGCATACCACAGTGCGTGACCCTCGCGGAGACGGCGTAGCGCCAGGCGCACCTGCCTGCGTTCGACCACTGCGCCGAAATGCTGTTCCCTGCCACGTTTCATCAGCGCATCGAACAGCGGGTTCTTGTGGGCGCGGTAGGTGATGTCCACCGGGAACAACTGGGCGGTCAGCCCGCCGATCAGTTCCAGCGTGCAGAAGTGGGCGCTGACCAGCAGTACGCCGCGGCCCTGCGCGCGCGCCGCTTCGACATGCTCCACGCCATGTGCCGTGACCCGGTCCATAAATTCTTCCGGCCGACGATACCAGGACAGCCCGATTTCCATGATGCCCATGCCATTGGACAGGAAGGTGTCCTTCACCAGGCGTCGCTGCTGATCTTCCGACAGTTCGGGAAAGCACAGCGCGATGTTGGTCTCGCAGATCTGCCGACGACGGCGGGCGAAGTGATAGCTGAGCCGACCGATGTCGCGTCCGATCGCCATCTGCCAGCGGAATGGCAGTCTGGCGGCCAGCCAGATCGCGCCATGTGCCAGCCAGGTGGGCCAGAAACGGGGAGCCAGGTAATGACGGAATGATTGCGTGTCTGCCCGGGACATCGTGATGGAATACTCATGCTGCGGGGGTCGGCGGCATTGTAGCAGACTGCATGCTATGATGCGCTTTTGCGACAGGCAAGGAACAAAGCGGAATGACACTGGAGCTGCCCCCTTTTCAGCAGGCCCGCGTGCTGGTCGTGGGCGATGTCATGCTGGACCGGTACTGGCATGGCAGCACGTCGCGCATTTCCCCCGAGGCACCCGTCCCCATCGTTCGTGTCGGAGGTAGCGAGGACCGTCCCGGGGGCGCGGCCAATGTGGCGCTGAACATTGCGGCGCTTGGCGGAGCCGCCACGCTGGGTGGCATCACCGGAGCGGATGAGGCGGCCGATACCCTGGACGGGCGTCTGCGGGCCGCCGGAGTGCAATGCGAGTTCCGCCGTTCCGGTTCCGCTCCGACCATCACCAAGTTGCGTGTCATCAGCCGCCAGCAACAGCTGCTGCGTGCCGACTTCGAGGAACCGTTCGCGCCAGAGGATGTCGAGTCGGTGACCCGGCGGGCTCTGCGGTTGATGCCGGACGCCGGCGCACTGATCCTGTCCGATTATGGCAAGGGCGCACTGGGTCATCCGGACCGGTTGATCGAGGCTGCCGTGCGGCAGGGCATTCCCGTGATCGTCGATCCCAAGGGGCATGATTTCGGCCGCTACCGTGGGGCCACCGTGCTGACCCCGAATCTGTCCGAGTTCGAGGCCGTGGCCGGTGTCAGCCACAGCGAGGCCGCGCTGGTGCACAAAGGCCAGGCCATGCTGGAGGCATTGTCGCTGCAGGCGCTGCTGATCACCCGTGGCGAACAGGGCATGACCCTGCTGCGGGCCGGACAGCCCGAGTTCCACCTGCCGGCGCGGGCCCGGGAAGTGTTCGATGTCACCGGCGCGGGCGACACGGTGGTCTCGGTGCTGGCCGCCGCGCTGGCCGCCGGCGGCACACTGGAACAGGGCACGGCCCTGGCCAACATCGCTGCCGGACTGGCCGTGGGCCGTCTCGGCACGGCCGCCATCAGTGCTCCCGAGCTGCGCCGGGCCGTGCAGCTGGAGCAGGGCAGCGCCCGCGGCGTGATGAGTGCGGAACAGCTGGCGGTTGCAGTGGAGGATGCCCGCGCCCATGGTGAGCGGATCGTGTTCACCAATGGCTGTTTCGACATCATCCATGCCGGTCATGTCGGGTACCTGGCGGAAGCACGCAGGCTGGGCGACCGCCTGGTCGTGGCCGTCAATGATGATGCCTCGGTGCGTCGCCTGAAGGGCCGTGGCCGTCCGGTCAATCCGCTGGAGCGCCGCATGGCGGTGCTGTCCGGGCTGGAGGCCGTGGACTGGGTGGTGGGTTTCGCCGAGGACACGCCGGAACCGTTACTGGCCCGGCTACAGCCAGAGGTGCTGGTCAAGGGGGGCGACTACAGTGAAGAGGAGGTGGTCGGGGCTGGCTATGTCCGTGAATACGGTGGTGAGGTGAGGGTGCTGGCGTTTCTGGACGACTGTTCCACCTCGGCCATCGTACATCGGTTATCGACCGGCGCGGACGGATCAGAGCAGTCGTGAGCCCAACGGGACGTCGGCGTCCGGGACGCAAAGTACCACTTCGCCGTTTTCATTGTGAAAGCCGGTCACCAGACATTCGGAGCGCATCGGTCCGATCTGTCTGGGCGGGAAATTGACCACCGCCACCACCTGGCGACCCAGCAGATCCTCCGGCTGATAGAGGTCGGTGATCCGTGCACTGGATTTGCGCACACCGATCTCCTCACCGAAATCCACCATCAGGATCCAGGCCGGTTTGCGCGCTTCCGGGAAAGACTGCACGTCCCGGATGCGTCCGATCCGCAACTCCACGCGCATGAAATCATCCCAGCTGATGGTTTCCCCGATGCCCATCTCATCCTCTCCTGTCATTGTGGCGTATCCCGTCAGTGAAGCGTGCCCGTCTGTGTAACAGTAGCGCATTTCGGTACTCTTTACAGCCGTCCCCTTACTACCATGAATCGCAGAGTAATCGAGCTTATGGAGCAGTACAGACAACGGAAACGAGCACTGATCACACTGATTGCCGTGCCTGCCGCCATGGTGATCGGCGGCGCCCCTGTGCCGACGCTGGCCCAGGAAAATGTCGATATGGGAACCCTTGTGGTGGTCGGCAACCGCACCGCGCCGCGCACGGCGCTGGACTCCACCGCGCCGGTGGACGTGTTCGGCAGCGAGTCATTGGGTACCCCGGGTGCCATGGGCAATGAACTGGGCGAGGCGCTGTCTTCGCTGGCGCCGTCCTTCAGTTTTCCCCGGCAGTCCAATTCTGTGACATCCGACCACATCCGCGCGGCCCGGCTCCGTAATCTGTCGCCCGACCAGGTGCTGGTACTGGTCAATGGCAAGCGCCGCCATCCTTCGGCCGTGGTCAATGACAACACCACCTTCGGCAAGGGCAGCAATGCCTTCGATTTCAATACCGTGCCGCTGTCCGCGGTCGAACGGGTCGAGATCCTGCGCGACGGCGCCAGTGCACAGTATGGTTCCGATGCCGTGGCGGGTGTCATCAACATCATCCTCAAGGATCAACCCGAGGGTGGCTCGGTCACGGTGGGCGGTGGCCAGCACATCAGCGACTTTCCGGTCACCGGTGATACCGTTACCGACGGGCAGACGGCCTTCGCCACGGCCCAGCAGGGCTGGCAGCTGGGGCAAAATGGTTTCCTGCGCGCCGGTGCCGAGTTGCGCAGCCGCCGCACCACCAATCGTGCCGGACTCAACCGGGTGCCTGCCTTCGTGGCGCCACAGACCCGGGA
Source organism: Pseudomonadota bacterium (assembly GCA_051747985.1). Classification (GTDB taxonomy): domain Bacteria; phylum Pseudomonadota; class Gammaproteobacteria; order Pseudomonadales; family Pseudohongiellaceae; genus PWQG01. The sequence continues at coordinate 6,534 of JBNJGU010000001.1, forward strand.
CAATCTGGCCTTCCAGGGGCAGCAGACCAGCCGCTCCGGCGATCCCGATTCACAGGAGCTGCGTCTGTGGGGTAACGGTGGCTGGCAATGGGGCGAGGCTGATGGCTATGCCACCGTGACCTGGCTGGAACAGGATACCGAGGGTGCCGTGCTGTTCCGTCACCCCGATTCCAATCAGAACGTCAAGGCCCTGTATCCGGAAGGTACCCTGCCCGTCTCGACCGGCGAGAACCGCGATGTGGCAGGCACCGTGGGTCTGCGATTCGATGTCGGCGGGTGGGCGCTGGACGGCAGTCTCGGCTATGGCCGCAACCGCTTCGATTTCGGTGTCAGGGATTCCCTGAACGCCTCGTTGGGGCCCGACAGTCCCACCGCCTTCGACTCCGGTCGGTTCCGCCTGCAACAGCTCAATCTGCAGCTGGATGCCCGTCGTCAGGTCCGCGTCGGGGCCCTGCCGGTCTCGATCGCGGCCGGCGCCGCCGTGCGCCGGGAGGATTTCGACAGCCGTGCCGGTGAGCCGGCGTCCTGGCGGGCAGGGGATTTCCGCTACAGCGGAGATGTGGTGCTGGCCGATGGCAGTCGCGTCGAACGCGCCTCCCTGCTGGGAGCGCCCGACATCGGGGCCCAGGGCGCCAAGGGCCTGACGCCCGAGGATGCCACCTCACTGGACCGCGTTGTCGGCAGCCTCTACGTCGAGGCGTCCTCCCAGCTCACCGACCGGTTCTACGGCAGCGTCGCCACCCGCTACGAGGACTATGATGATTTCGGGGACGCCGTCACCGGCAAGCTGAGCGGTATCTGGTCGTTGACCGGGAGCTGGTCGCTGCGCGGGTCGGTGTCCAACAGCTTCCGGGCGCCGACCCTGAGCCAGCTGGCCTGGTCTCGCAGTGACAATACCTTCGACGCGGATACCTTCGAGCGCATCGCCTCCCGCCTGATCCGGGCTGATTCGGCCATTGGTCGCGCGCTCTCCCTGCCGACACTGGACAAGGAAGACGCAGTGAACCTCTCTCTGGGCGTTACGGCCCGACCGACGGATGCGCTCAACCTGAGCCTGGACCTGTTCCGCATCGATATTGATGACCGGATCACCGTGTCCGAAAGTCTTCAGGGGCAGGCGCTGATCGATCGGGTACAGGCATTGCCCGGTGGAGAAGGCGTACAGTCGGTCAATTTCTTCACCAATGCCATCGATACCCGCTCGGATGGCGCGGAGCTGGTGGTCGACTGGCGATCTCCGCTGGCGGGGGGCGAGCTGGGGCTGAACCTGGCCTGGAGTTATGTCGATACCGACATTCAAGCGCTGCGACAGCCACCGGACTCGCTGCGGGCCATCGATCCGGAGATCAGTCTGTTCCAGGCCGAGGCCACCAACGTGCTGACGACCGCCAGTCCCGAGCATCAGGCGGTGCTGACCGGAACCTGGCGTCACGGCCCGTTTCAGACGCTGCTGCGGGCGCGGCACCATGGTAGCGTGTATCGTGACCGGGGCTTTGCCGCGCAGACTTTCCGCGCCGACACGCTGGTGGACCTGTCGCTGCAGTATCAGCTGTCGGAACAGTGGTCGGTGAGCGTGGGCGCCGACAACCTGTTCGACCGACTGTCCGAACCCAGTGGGCCGTCTCTGGATTTCGGCGGCAACTTCGCCTTTGAAGTGTTGCCGCCGGCCGGTGCCAATGGCCGATTCGTCCATATGCATGTGGATTATCGATACTAGCGACGGTATGCTGACGCCATCGCTCAACCACCACGGGGAGACAGAGGATGGCGGTACTGATCATCGGATTGCTGGTGTTTCTGGGAGTGCATTCGACACGCCTTTTTGCGCCACAGTGGCGCGCCGCGCAGATCGAGAAGCGCGGCGAGAAGGCCTGGAAGGGGATCTACGGACTCATCGCCATTCTGGGCCTGGTGTTGATCGTCATCGGCTATGGCGAGGCGCGCATGGATCCGGTCTTCCTCTGGAACCCGCCACTCTGGACCCGCCACCTGTCCATGGTGCTGACCCTGCCGGTGTTCGTGCTGGTCGCCGCTGCCTATGTGCCGGCCAACAGCCTGCGCGTGAAGCTGGGCCATCCGATGCTGGTCGGCGTCAAGGTATGGGCGCTGGCCCACCTGCTTGCCAATGGCACCCTGGCCGATCTGCTGCTGTTCGGCGGTTTTCTGGCCTGGTCGGTCGCCTGTTTCGCGGTGTTCCGACGCCGTGATCGGGCCGCCGGAGTGAGCCACGCCGCCGGCACCCTGTCCGGCAATGCCATCACCGTGGTCTCCGGTCTGGTGGCCTGGGTCCTGTTCGTGTTGTTCCTGCACGAGTGGTTGATCGGTGTCAGTCCGATCTCCTGAGGAGTTGTAATGAGTAAACTGGATGCCCTGAAGACAATGACCACCGTGGTGGCCGATACCGGCGATGTCGAGGCGATCCGCCAGTATGCCCCGCGCGATGCCACCACCAATCCCTCCCTGTTGCTGAAGGCGGCGCAGCAGCCGCAGTATGAGCAGCTCATCTCCGACGCGCTGCGGTATGGACAGGCGCAGGGCGGGGATGCCGAACAGCAGCTGGATGCGGCCATGGACAAACTGGCCGTGAATTTCGGCGCGCGGATCAGCGAGATCGTACCGGGGCATGTGTCCACGGAGGTCGATGCCCGGCTGTCCTTCGACACCGAGGCCACGGTGGAGAAGGCGCGTCGTCTGATCGCGCTGTACCGGGAAGCCGGTGTTGACACCTCCCGTATCCTGATCAAGATCGCCTCTACCTGGGAAGGCATCCGGGCCGCCGAGCGGCTGGAGCGGGAAGGCATACACTGCAACCTGACCCTGCTGTTCAGTTTCCATCAGGCGGTGGCCTGCGCGGAAGCGGGGGCGTACCTGGTATCGCCCTTCGTCGGGCGCATCCTGGACTGGTACCGTGGCAGCACGGGACAGGAATACTCTCCCGAAACCGACCCGGGTGTGTTGTCCGTGCAGCGGATCTACCGCTACTACAAGAAGCACGGCTATCAGACCATCGTCATGGGCGCCAGTTTCCGCAATAGTGGGGAAATCGAACAGCTGGCCGGTTGTGACCGCCTCACCATCAGTCCGGCGCTGCTGGACGAGCTGGCCCACGACAATGGCCCGCTGTATCCGGCACTGGACCCGTCCCAGGCCAGTGACGACCCGAAGCTGGAGCTGGATGAAGCCACGTTCCGCTGGCAGTTGAACGAGGACGCCATGGCCACCGAAAAGCTGGCCGATGGCATCCGGCGTTTCCATGCCGACTACCTGGCGCTGCGCGATGTACTGAAAATGCAGATGGTGTGAGCCGTCTTATCGGTTTTGTTGTTCTTTCCGGGCCACTATTTCCGCCCATCTCCCTGTCCTTCCGACATATCGTGGCACTGTATCAGATGTCAGGGGAAACCGGCTTCCGCCGGACCCTCGGCGAAACGGACAGAGGAGTAATCTATGGTAAAGGTACTGGTTCTATATCATTCCATGTATGGACACATTGAAACCATGGCGCAGGCCGTGGCGGAAGGGGCTCGCTCGGTGGAAGGGGCACAGGTCACGATCAAGCGCGTGCCGGAGACCATGGACGCGGAGGCGTTCAAGGCAGCCGGTGGCAAGACCGATCAGGCCGCTGATGTGGCCTCGCCACAGGAGTTGGCCGACTATGATGCCATCATCCTGGGCGTGCCCACGCGCTTTGGCAATATGTCCGGGCAGATGCGCAACTTTTTCGATCAGACCGGTGGTCTCTGGGCCAAGGGTGCCCTTGGCGGCAAGGTGGCCAGTGTGTTCACTTCCACGGGCACCGGCGGGGGCGAGGAAATGACCATCACTTCCACCTGGACCACGCTGGCCCACCACGGCATGACCATCGTGCCGATCGGCTACATGACCGGGGAATTGTTCGACATTTCGCAGGTCAGCGGCGGCACGCCCTATGGCGCATCAACACTGGCCGGTGGCGACGGCTCGCGTCAGCCGGATGAGCGTGAACTGGCCATCGCCCGATTCCAGGGCCGTCATGTGACCGGGGTGGCCAGCCGACAGGTCGCCTGAACCCCGAATCGTGGTAGCCTTACGGGCTGTGACCACATGATTTTGGGGGAATTCCATGGCAGAACGATCCGTGTTCCGACGCCTGTCCGGGGGACTGGGGCGGGGTATCGATGTAGTGCGCACATGGTTGGGCCGGCTGTTTTTCCTGCTGGCCCTGGTCGTGGTGCTGTTCGTGCTGTTTTCCAGCCCCGGCCCGGTGCAGGTACCGTCCACGGCGGCGCTGATACTGGCGCCCACTGGCAACATCGTCGAGGAACGTGACAGCGCGGCGCTGGGCATGAGCTTCCTGACCGGCCCGGTGGCGCGGGACACCGAACTTCGGGAGCTGCTCGATGCCATTGACACCGCGGCGGACGATGAACGGATCGCCTCGCTGGTGCTCAGTCTGGATGACATGACCGGCATCAGTCCGGCACAGCTGGAGACGCTGGGCGCCGCGCTGGAGCGTTTCCGCGAGAGTGACAAGCCGATCCATGCCTACGGCGATTTCTTCAGCCAGGGACAGTACGCCCTGGCGGCCCACGCCGACAGTATCACGCTGCATCCGCTGGGCAACATCCTGCTACAGGGGTACGGCGGCAATCAACTGTTCTTCAGCGGGCTGCTGGAGCGGCTCAACGTCAATGTCCATGTGTTCCGCGTCGGCGAGTTCAAGTCCGCCGCCGAACCCTACACCCGCATGAATCTCTCCGACGAGGCCCGTGCCGACAACCAGGCGCTGGTGGATGCACTGTGGCAACGTTATATCGAACAGACCGCCAGCGCGCGCGATCTGGACCCGGACACAATCACCGATTACGCCATGAACCTGCCCGAACGCGTTGGCGCGGTGCAGGGAGACATGGCCCGCGCCGCTCTGGATCAGGGGCTGGTCGATGAACTGGCCGGCATTGATGAGTTCCGTCAGCGCATGGCGTCCCGGGTGGGCCCACGGGAAGAAGGCAGCTTCCGGCAGATCCATTTCCGGGATTATCTGGCAGCGACCGCCACACCGGTGCCGTCACCGCAGCCGAAGGTCGCGGTGCTGGTGGCCGAGGGCACGATCATGAGCGGACCCGACGCGCCCGGTGTGATTTCCGACGAGGACATGGTGCAACGCATCCGGCGGGCCCGCAACGATGATGACATCCGCGCGTTGGTGCTGCGTGTCAACTCACCCGGTGGGGGCATGCTGGCTTCCGAGGCGATCCGTTCGGAGTTGGCCCTTATGCAGGCCGAGGGCAAGCCGGTGGTGGCCTCCATGGGGGGCACCGCCGCGTCAGGTGGATACTGGATTTCCGCCACTGCCGATCAAATATGGGCGTCCCCGGCCACGGTCACCGGTTCCATCGGGGTGATCAGCGTGGTGCCGACCTTCGAGGATGCCCTGTCCGAGGTGGGTGTGGGCACGGATGGTGTCGGGACCACTCCGTTGACGCTGGGTAGCGATCCTCTGGGTGGCCTGTCCGAATCGATGCGACAGCTGCTTCAGCAGTCCATCAATCATGCCTATGAGCGTTTCATCACGCTGGTGGCCGAGGGTCGGGATCTGCCCCGGGACGAGGTGGAAGCCCTGGCCGGTGGTCAGGTCATGACCGGTGCCGAAGCGCTGGAGGCGGGTCTGGTGGATGCAAACGGGGATCTGGAGCAGGCCATTGAGGCGACCGCCGAACTGGCCGGACTGGACAACTGGCAGGCCGTTTCGCTCGATCGACCGCGGAGCCTGCTGGAGCAGTTCCTGGAACAGGCCATGCAGACCGGTAGTGGGTCTCCGGCCATGCAGGGACTGGCGGATGCCGTGGCCGGTCCTCTCGGCCTGGTGTATCCCGAACTGGTGCGGGGCTGGCAGCCCCTGATGACGGCACTGCGGCGATCCGGTTCCGGCTCCTCCATGCCGCAATCGTGGCTGTTGTGTGAGCTGTGCGTCAGTCTGTCGCCTTCGCGCTGAGCGCCCGCAGGCAGGCCTCGGCATCAGCGCGCAGATGATCCGGGTTCAATGTGCCGATGATGGCCGCGCTGACCCCGGGTTCGCCGAACACGAAGTCCATGTTGTCCTGGAGTGTGTTGGCGCGGTGCCCGCTGTTGAGTGCTTTCTTGATCAGCACACCGCGTTGCAGGCGTTGTGCTTCCCGGATGACCGGCCGCTCACTGTAGGCCTCCGGATTGAAGGTTACCATCACGCAGTCGGCGCCGCGCGCCAGCGCCAGCAGGCCGCCTTCGACGGTTTTTCCGGACAGGCCGATGGCACGGACCAGGCCTTCCTTCCGCAGGCGCTCCAGGGTCTCGAACGCATCCGTCTGCTCCAGGATGGCCAGGTCATTGCCGTCGGAGTGCAACAGCAGGATGTCCAGGTGATCGGTGCGAAGCCGCCGCAGGCTGCGTTCGAGGCTGCGGCGGATGGCCGTGCCGCGAAAGTCGAAGCGGGATTGCCCGTCGTGGAATGTCTCCCCCGCCTTGCCGCACAGTACCCAGTCGTGACGATCTGACAACAGGCGCCCCAGTCGCTCTTCGCTGCTGCCATAGGCCGGCGCCGTGTCCAATAGATTGATACCCAGTTCCCGTGCCGTATCCAGCAGGTGCAGCACCGAGCGGTCATCCGGCAGATCGAACGCCGAGGGATACCTGACGCCGGTGTTGCGACCGATTTTCACGGTGCCCAGGCCCAGGCGGGATATCCGCAGACCGGTACGGCCCAGTGGCGTAAGTGGCAGTCGGCTCATGCCGGGTTCTCCCACGGATGGCGCCCGATCCCGGGTGCGTCGAAGTAGTGTGACAGCGCAGCCCCGGCATGGTCCTGTTCGGCGGCACGTTCGGCGGCGGAGCGTGGCACGCCCGGTGTAATCCGGCTCAGCACCGCGTCGCCCAGGTTGGGGGTCAGGGTCAGTTTGGTGGGCCACACCGTCACCACATTGCCATTCACCTGGACAAAGGCATCATCGGGGCGTTCCCGTCCGGGGTGGGCCGGTTCCGCCCGGTCGACCCGGAAACTGAGCCAGCTGTCCTCGTCAAAGCGGACCGCGGTGAACAGTTCGTCCAGCAGATGCCGGGCGGCCCTGATCTGTTCGGCCCCGGAGCGTTCGACGCCGTTTTCGGCCAGTCCGCCGCCCAGGTACCAGGTCCATTGCCCGTCCGGCGTCGGGTGGGAAGTGACCGTCAGGCGCGGTGTCATGCCGAAATCACTGCCGATCACGTGCAACCAGGCCGGCCGGTCGCAGCGCACGGTGACCATGTGCAGGGGCCGCCGTTGCATGGCGGGCCGGGCGGTGCCGATCTGTCGCAGCAGCGCCTCGTTGCCGGCACCGGCGGCCAGGATGTAGTACCTGGCGCGAAGGGAGACCGGCCGGCCGTCACTGCCTGTGGTCTCGATCCTCTCAATGTGGTGGGGCCGGTCGTCTGCCAGTCGGATGTCGCCGGCATGGCCGATATGCCCCGACGCGGCTTCTGTCAGTGTCGTCAGCAGTGAAGGGGTGTCGATGACGAAATCCGACAGGCGGTAGACACTGCCACCGGCCGCCGTATCACGCAGCACATCGGGATGGTCGGCGGGTTTCAGGTGATCGATGCGGCCACGCAGGGCCCGGCTGCCGAGGAAGGTCTTGAAGCGTGACCGGATGCTGCCCCCGGACCACATCCAGTAATGTGGTGACAACACACGGCAGCGGCGCAGGTCCAGCTCGCCCCGTCCTTCCAGGCAGGCCGCCCAGCGGGCCGGCATGGCGGCAATGGTGCTGCTGGCGGGCGTCAACGCTCCGTTCAGTGCATACTTCAGGCCGCCATGGATGATGCCTTGCGAGGCCAGGGTCTGGCCACCGCCCAATGTATCCCGTTCCAGCAGTACCGCGTCGTGACCGGCATCACGAAGGCGGTTCAGCAGCCACAGGCCGGCAATGCCGCCGCCAATGATCACGATGTCACGATGCAGTGCGCTCAAGCCGGGTTCCTGTTCTGATTCGTGGGCACCGCATGGTAGCATGTCGACCCGGCAGTCAGGAGACCCGCCCCGCCGTGGCCGTCCGCGCCACCAGGGATGATTCGCAGTGAACCGACGCTTCTACAATATCGCCTTCTATCTGATCATGCCGCTGATCCTGCTGCGGCTGCTGTGGATGTCCGTACAGCAGCCGGCCTACGCGCGACGCTGGACCGAACGCTTCGGTTTTGTCAGTCGCACACTGGCCGCGCGCAGCGAACAGCAATGGATCTGGGTGCATGCCGTCTCGGTGGGCGAGACCATGGCCGCCGAACCGCTGATCCGCCGTCTGCGGGCCCGTCATCCCGAATACGGTATTCTGGTCACCACCATGACGCCCACCGGGTCCGAGCGGGTGCGTGAACTGTTCGGCGAGGAAGTCTGTCACGTCTACGCCCCCTATGACTACAGTGGCGCCGTCAGGCGCTTCCTGAACCGGGTCAGGCCGCGACTGGTGATCCTGATGGAAACCGAACTGTGGCCCAACCTGGTCTACTACACCAAGCGCAGCGGTGCTGAGATCATCGTGGCCAATGCACGTCTGTCAGAGCGCTCGGCCCGTGGCTACGACAAGTTCGCCAGGCTGGGAAAGCCCATGCTGCAGCAGATCGACTGCATCATCGCACAGGCGGACAGCGATGCCGCGCGTTTCCGTCGCCTGGGCGTGGACCCCTCGCGCCTGCATGTCACCGGTAGCCTCAAGGTGGAAGTCAGCCTGCCGGCGGAAGAGGACCTGCGACGTCGTGCCGCCCGGTTCCAGAGGATGGTGGAGGGCAGGCGTCCCACCTGGATTGCGGCCAGTACCCGTGATGGCGAGGAGGAGAAGGTGCTGGATGCCCTGCGCCTGGTGCAGCGGGAGATCCCCGATGTGCTGCTGGTACTGGTGCCCCGCCATCCTGAACGCTTCGACAGTGTGGCCCGGCTCTGTCAGAAGAGCCGTTTCCGGACGGTGCGGCGCAGCAGCAATCAGCTGATCGATGCCGTCACTTCGGTGTTTCTCGGTGACAGCATGGGCGAGATGATCGCCTACTATGGCATGGCGGACATCGCCTTCGTCGGCGGCAGTCTGGTGGATACCGGGTGTCAGAATGTGCTGGAGCCAGCAGCTCTGGGCCTGCCCATTATCACCGGTCCGTCCCAGTACAACTTCCAGACCATCTGCGACCAGCTTCAGGATGGTGGCGCCCTGCAGCAGGTGCCCCATGAAAAGGCCCTGGCGGACGCGGTGATGGCACTGTTCCGGGATCAGCGGCGTCGCCATGTGATGGGCGAGGCCGGTATGCGGGTGATCCGACAGAACCGCGGGGCGCTGGATCGTGTGCATGAGGTGGTCAAAGCGTATCTGTAAAAAACGGCCATTTACAGACCATCCTGAAAGACTACGGCACATCTCCCGGTTATCCAAAATACGGGAGGTGCCCTGAAGGCAGGGAGTTGCATTTTTTATTCTTGCATATCAAGATGCTATAGGGGGGGCAAAGGAAAATCAGGGTGCCGGTATCCCGGTAAGTGCAGTTGCTGCTGCATGGTCATCTGTTACAGCGGATTTCATTACTGTCACAGGAGATCAGAACAATGAGACCCACAGACATCTTCCGACATAACAGAAAATTCTACCTTACACTATCCGTCATGGCGGCGTCCGCGCTGAATGCCGCTCCTGTCACCGCACAGGACGAACCGGAAGTCGAGGAAGTCGTCGTCACCGGTTCCTTCATCCGCAACAGCGCATTCGCACAGAACAACCCCGTGGACTCGGTGACCGCCGAGGATATCGAGACCTCCGGCGCACCGAACATCTCGAACTATATTCGCGATCTGCCCTACACGCAGAACACCAATACGGTGGCCAACGTCAACGCCAGCAACAGCGGCCCACAGAGCAGTTTCGGCGCGACCTTCAACCTCCGTGGTCTGGGCGAGAACAGTACCCTGACTCTGATGGATGGCGTGCGCTCGGTGGACAATGGCACCAGCACACTGCTGCCCGACATCGCCATAGACCGCCTGGAAGTGGTGCTGGATGGTGGCTCGGCCCTGTATGGCTCCGACGCCGTGGCCGGGGTCGTCAACATGCTTCCGATCAAGGAGTTTGATGGCCTGCGTACCAGACTGTACCACCAGGGCGACGAGCGTGGTGACTTCGAGACCAACAAGGTGGGCCTGCTCTGGGGTCGCCAGTTCGACAATGATCTCAACTGGGTCATGGCCGGCGACTACTCGCGCACCACGCCGCTGATGACCTTCGAGCGCCCGCGCACGCTGCGCTCCGACTACGGCTGGGCCAACTCCGGCAACCCGGGTGTCTGGCGTGAAGTCGATGGCGCTACGCCGAATCCCGGCGAGGTCCACGGCGGTGAACAGGTCGGCGACAACCTGCGGGATCCGAGCTGCGGCGCCTTCAATGATGTCACCGACCTCGGCCAGAAGTTCAACAACGTCAGCGGTGTTCCGCAGCCGGGCGGCAACTGCTTCTTCCCCTATTCCCAGCAGTGGCCCCTGCAGGAAGGCCAGCAGGAGTACAATTTCTACACCAACCTGCAATATGACGTCAGTCAGGAGCTGCAGCTTGAGGCCCAGCTCACCCACGCCAATCGCGAGCAGGAGAACCACAACACACTGAGTTACCAGCTCGCGGCCAATAACCGGCGGGTGATGGTCATGCCCGAGGACCACCCGGCCAACCCCTGGGACCATGACGTGGGGCCGCACCTGTGGCGTCCGTTTGCCGCAGCCGGCACGCTGCCGTCCTATGCGGACCCGGCCACCGGCGCCCGCAAGCAGAGCTACGATGACACCATCACACGCTACAAGCTGGGTGCGAGGATGGATCTGACCGACACCTGGACGTCCAATACCTACTACTCGTATCAACGCACGTTCCGGGACTATCAGGCACACATGGTCAATGTGGAGCGCATGTCCGCCGCCATGGCCGGTATGGGTGGACCGAACGGCGACCAGTGGTACAACCCGCTGGGCTCGGCCGATCCGCGCTCGCCGTTCTACGAGGAAGGCGTGACCTCCAACAGCCAGGAACTGATCGACTGGATGTCTCCCTCGCCACGCTTCATCACTTCGGAGCGCGAACTGTCCATGTTCGAGGCCAATGCCACCGGTGACCTGTACCAGCTTCCGGCGGGTGCCGCGCGCATGGCGTTGGGTTACCAGATGCGTGATATCAACGAGTGGGACTATGCCAACCCGCTGTCCAAGACCGGACTGGACTATAACACCAGCATCACCGACACGCCGCCCACCGACAAGAACTACGGCAGCAAGGTGCATGCGGCCTACATGGAGTTCGAGGTGCCGATCCTGGCCACGCTGGATGCCCAGCTCGCCGTGCGGCACGAGAACTTCACCACCTTCGGACTGGATACCACCACGCCAAAAGTCGCGTTGCGCTGGGAGGCCACGCCGGAGCTTGCGATCCGTGGTTCGATCGGTGAAAGCTTCCTGGCGCCGACGCCGGCCGATGCCCGCCCGTTCGACCCCAACGAGAACTGCGGCGAAATCTTCTTTGGCGGCGACATGATCACCGGCGGCATCCTGAACGGGGGCACGACCTGTTCCTCGGGTAACCCGGACCTGAAGCCGGAGACTTCCGACATCTGGAACATCGGCTTCACCTGGGAGCCGAACGATGATCTGAGCCTGAGTCTGGACTATCAGTCCATCGAGTACACGGACCGGATCCGCACAATGAATCACCTGGACATGCATGCGATCGAGTTCGAGTCCATGCTGGAGGCCATCGGTGCCACACCCGAGTCCTACGACCCGACGCCAGGCTCGGAGACGCGCGAGGCGGCCGAGGAATGGCTGCGTCAGGGGGGCGACCCGCGCGTGACCCGCGATCCGGAGGACAACTTCCGTGTCGAGCGGATCGTGCGTCAGGCCCAGAACATCAGTTCGGTCTGGGTCGACCTGCTGGACGCTCGTGCTACCCATACTCTTCTGACCGAGGATCTGGGCACGTTCACAACCACGCTCAGCGCCACGTACTACACCAAGTACGACTACCAGGGCAACGATGACAATATCATCGAGGCCCTGGGCAACCAGAATGCCCGCACCGGTATCGTGCCTCCGATTCCGGAGCTGAAGGGTCAAGTGCGACTGGGCTGGTTCCTGGATCGCCACAGCGCATCGGCCACGGTCAACTACCAGCACCACGTCAATTTTGACGACAGCGTGCGCAATACGTTGACCAACGTGCCGGCGCCGGCCAGTGGCAAGGTCCGTTCGCAGGCCATCGTCAACGGCACCTATTCCTACCAGATGGACCAGTTCCTGGACAGTGACATCACGGTCAGCGTGGGCGTGAACAATCTCTTTGACGAGTTGCCACAGCGCCTGCCGGTGCTGGGTGGCTTCGAGAGCCGCCTGCACAGCCCGTGGGGTCGCCAGTTCTGGGCTTCATTGGAGTGGCGTCCCGGTTTCGGCCTGTGAGGCAGCGCACTACACGGCGCGGCTTGTTGCCGTTGCTGCTTTCGCTGGCCGCCTCCGGCTGCCTTGGTCCGGTGGCCGGGCTGTATCCGGCGGATGAAGCGCTGCGTCCCGTCACCATCCATGTGACCGGTCACGGATGGCATGTGGGACTGGTTGTCGAGAGGGAGCAGGTCGCCCCTTACCTGCCCCCGCTCGAGGAAATGCCGCGCACCCGTTACCTGGAGTTCGGCTGGGGCGATGCGGGGTATTACCCCCATCCCGATCCGGGTCTGGGGGAAGCGCTGGCGGCAGCATTACTGCCGACCCCGGCGATCATGCATATAGCCGGTTTCGACAGACCGGTCGAACAGCGTTTTCCCCGGAGCCGGGTCGTGCGGTTGCAGATTTCCGAGGCCGGAATGGAAGCCCTGGGCGAGTACCTGGCCGACACCATCAGACCGGATGAGGACGGGTGGGCGGTATATCTGGGCGAAGGCCTCTACGGCGCCAGTGTGTTCGTCGACGCCCATGGCCCCTATATCGTCCCGTTCACCTCCAATCTGTGGGTGGCCCGTGGGCTGCGGGCCACCGGGTTGGCGATAACGCCGGTCTATGCCCTGACCCAGGGCAACGTGATCCATCAGGCAGCCCGGATCGGGGAGTGACGGATCATTCGGCGGCAAATGGCCCGCCCGTCAGGATTTGAACCTGAGACCTCTGCCTCCGGAGGGCAGCGCTCTATCCAGCTGAGCTACGGGCGGCTGCGGGAGACGTGATTGTACTGCCCAAACCGTCGGAGTTGAAGAGTGGTCCGCCAGAAAATATGCGACCGGCGTCCATGCTGGTCATGTCAGGCGATGCCTCAGATAGTAGGGGAGAATGGACATCGCCAGCAACAATGCAATGGCCGCGGAGATGGTCAGTGCCGGGTGCACCTCCAGGGTGTGGCCGAGTCCGGCGAAAACCACGGTCATGGGCAGCATGCCCAGGAAGCTGGCCAGCGCGAACTGCCAGGACCGGATGGTGGTCACTCCGGCGGCATAGCTCACCAGGGCAAAGGAAAATACCGGTATCAGGCGGGTGGCAAATACCGCCCAGAACAGAACCGATTGTGATTGCGGCGTGGTAAAAATCGGGTTGCCGGGCACGTAGCGACAGATCACGTCGCGGCCCAGCAGGCGTGCGGTATGGAAAGCGATCATCGCGCCCACCAGGGCACCGGTGGCGGCCACCAGTGTGCCCGCGAACATGCCGAATGCCAGGCCTGACGCAGCACTGATCGGCAGGGTGGGGATCGGGCCCACCACCACCGCAATGACCATCATCGCCGCCAGTAGCAGCGGGCCGCGATAGCCGAGGCCGTTCAGCCAGTCGGCGACCGCGGAAGCGGACAGCGTCGCCGGCATGCCCTCTTCCTGCAGCAGCCACCAGAGCAACAGGATCAAGGCCACCACCGCCACGAACCCCGGGACCTTGATCTTCCAGCTTACCGGTGCCACTGCCTCGGGTCCGGGCATCGTGTCCTGCTCCTCGCGCATACTCATTCCTGGTGCCGGAAACCTCCGGACTGTCATGGACACGTGATACTACACCGTCATGGAGGCACTACGGAACGGGCCATCGCCCGCTGCTTTGACGTATGAGTCTGAATCGGGGTAAAAAGGGTCGGGGAGCCTCCCGCGGTACCGGTGGTTCCTGCCCCGACACGGACCGAACGGGAGTCTGCCATGCGATCACTGATCATCCTGCACGGCTGGAGCGACGAGGACGTCTCGTTCCTGCCCCTGGCCAATGCCATCGAGCGCAGCACCGGCCGCGCGGCCGAGCACCTGTGGCTCGGTAACTATGTGTCCCTGGACGATGATGTGCAGATGAGCGACCTGGTGCACGGCATGACCCGGGCCTGGAAGGATGCCGGCCTGCCGGACAGGCCCGGTGCCACCGACGTCATCGTCCACTCCACCGGCGGACTGGTGATCCGTGACTGGATGGCCACCGAGTTCACCGAACAGGGCAGGAAGCCACCGGTACGCAACCTGGTCATGCTGGCCCCCGCCAACCAGGGCTCGCCGCTGGCGCACAAGGGCCGCGCCTTCTACGGCCGGGTCCTGAAAGGTTTCACTTCCCGCAAACGCTTCCAGACCGGGGCGCGGATCCTCAGGGCACTGGAGATGGCCAGTCCCTACAGTCATGAACTGGCGCGGCGTGATCGTTTCGGCACCAGCCCGTTCCGCCCAGGCGGCGTTCGCGCCACCGTGATCGTGGGCAACACCGGGTACACCGGCATCAGTTCCCTGGCCAACGAGGACGGCTCGGACGGTACCGTCTATGTCTGTACTGCCCACCTGGACTGCGCCTGGTTGAGCGTGGACTTCCCGTCCCTGCCGGAGAAACCGCGTGCCAGTGCCGTCCATTCGGCAAAGGGTGAGACCGCTTTTCTGGTGGCTGATGGCCACAACCACTCCACCGTCGCCCTGAAAGATTCCGGACACTCGGGCAACGATGCCCTGCTCCAGCAGATCAACCGCGCCCTCGAAATCCCCAACGCGAAGGAGTACCGGCGCTGGGTGGAGGACTGCCGCCGTGCAACCGCAAAGGTGATGCAGAAACACAACAAGGACCGTGACACCTACAGGCACGGTTACCAGAATACCGTGATTCGCGTGCGCGACCACGCGGGTTTCGATGTGACGGACTATGTCGTGGAGTTCTATCGCGATGCCGCCTCGGGTGACCGCGACCGTTTCGCCACCGAGTTCAACCGCCGTGTGCTGACCAAGGTCCACGCCTACAAGGATAACAATGCCATCCGCAGTTTTCTGATCAACTGCACCGAACTCCATCGTCTGCTGACCGAGGAGGGCCATGCACTGCGCATCAGCCTCTCGGCCCTGCCGGACTTCAATGACGAGAAGAACATGGTGGGCTACCGAAGCTTCGAGGATGAGGACATCGACTGCCTGCGCCTGGGCCCGAAGGAGCTCAAGGCGATGTTCGTGCCGAACCGCACGTTGTTCATTGATCTCACGCTGACGCGGGAGAGGAAGAGCGAGGTGTTTGCATTGAAGCGGGTGGATGGATATTGAAGTGGGGCAACTGGCAAGCGGAGTGCCAGGCAGGCTGAAAAATGGCTCTCTGGACAGTCTGCCGCACCTGGTGGCACACAATATCGATCTTACCCCGCGAATAGACACTGTAATACCCGGGGACTACGTGGAATCAAAGTGAGATCAGTATGTTTGCGTTTTACCTGAATCGCTCCATTTGGACGGTGGAGTAGTGGCTAACAATTGGAGCAGGCTGGAGGTCGAGGCGACTGTCGAAGATTACTTCGACATGCTCCGCCTGGAGCTGACAAGGCGTCCTTGCAATAAAACCAAACACCGCCGCGCATTACGAGCCAGGTTGAACCAGCGATCGGATGGATCGGTTGAGTTGAAACACCAGAATATCAGCGCTGTGCTGATCAAGCTCGGCATACCTTACGTTCAAGGGTACAAGCCGCGGTTCAACTACCAACACCTGCTGTTGGAAGTGGTGGCCGATTATATTGCGGCCCACCCGGAGCTTCGTGATCTGTTCCGCGCAGATGCTGATTCAGTGCCTCCCGTGCCAACCGTTGAGGACTTCCTGGCAGCAATGGTGGAGCCGCCGCGAACCGAACCCCAAGCGCCACTCTCCATTGCAGAGCCCGCTGCCGTCTACGTACCAGGTGGCAAGGATTACCTGGAAATCGAGGCGCGAAATCAGTGGTTAGGTGATGCGGGAGAATGCTTCATCATCAATTTCGAGCGCGCCAGATTGATCCATGCAGGACAGGATGCTCTGGCTGACCGCATCGAACAGGTTTCCGTGACAGAGGGACCTGCGGCCGGGTTTGATATCCGGTCCTTCGAGGAGGATGGCTCTGATCGTTTCATTGAAGCCAAGACAACCAAGTACGGAAAGCATACACCATTTTTCGTCACGCCGAATGAGCTGCGATTTTCAGAGCGTCACGCTAGACGGTACTATCTGTATAGGCTCTTCAGCTTTCGTGCTGATCCGCGGTTGTTTGCGTTACAGGGCGAGCTGCAAACGAATTTCCAGCTGACACCGTCGGAGTACGTGGCCAAGTTTCAGTGACTGGCGGTACCGATGGCGGAACTCATCCTGACACGGCATCCATGCGCAGCTTTTCCGCCTGATTGATCCAGACCAGCTCGACGCTGTCATCGTTTTTATGGACCACCATCGCCGTCAGTTGCTGGTTGGAAAACGTGTCGTGTGCGATGAATTCCACCGACGCGGTGACCACGCCGTGGACAGGAAGCCTGTCGATCGGGCCGGTGATCACCATGCCTTCCACGTCAATGGTGGTGGCCCGGTACCAGCCCAGAGGGTGTGTTCCCTGCCACAGTGAGACAGGCAGTCCAGGTATAGCGCGTTCGTTGTTCATTGTGCGCGCCTCCTCCACACTGTGCGCAAGTACCAACCTGCTGCACAGTTGGGAAATTGATCGTCAGGACAGGAGATCATAAGGCGATACCCGGAAGATGTATGTGCGATACCGAGCAAACCAACATTCCGTCTTGACGCAGGCCATGGAGGCAGCCGGGGCCGAGCGCTACCGCCTCCGGAATATTGGACTTCCTTTCCGGTGCACTTTAGTCTAATGAATCTGATAGTGTTCCATACCAACCTGAAGTTCCAGAGAGGTGCGTGTCATGATCCGTCTGCTGTCCTGTCTTGTCCTGTTACTGACATGGAGCCTTTCATCCAACACACTGGCCCAGAACCCCGGCGACGCCCGGGCCACCATGGATTACTATCTGCCGGCCGATGTCGACTACGACCCGTCGATCCCCACGCCGGAAGAGATTCTGGGCCGTGTGCCGGGCGACTGGCATGTGCGCCACGACCAGCTGGTGCATTACATGCGGACCATGGCCGAAGCGTCGGATCGCATCAGTATCGAGACCTTCGGTTACACGCATGAGCAGCGCCCACTGCTGCGACTCACCATCACCTCGCCGGACAACCACCGGAACCTGGAGACGCTGCGCCAGCAGCATGTGGCCCTGAGCGATCCGGCCCGTTCCGGCGACCTGAACCCGGCGGACATGCCGGTGGTGCTCTACCAGGGCTACAGCATCCACGGCAATGAACCCAGCGGCGCCAATGCCTCGCTGCTCTATGTCTACCACCTGGCCGCGGCCCGGGGTACGGAGATTGAGGCGGCACTGGACAACGCCATCATCCATGTGGATCCCAGTTTCAATCCGGACGGCCTGAATCGCTTCGCGCACTGGGTGACCACGCGTCGCGCCGAGCATCTTTCCAGTGATCCGGCCAACATGGAGCAGAACGAGGCCTGGCCCGGTGGTCGCACCAACCACTACTGGTTCGACCTGAACCGTGACTGGTTGCCGGCGCAGCATCCGGAAAGTCAGGCTCGGCTGGACAACTTCCATCTATGGAAACCCAATGTGCTGACCGACCACCATGAGATGGGTTCGGATGCCACGTTCTTTTTCCAGCCCGGTATCCCCGAGCGCACACATCCGCTGACTCCACGGAGCAACCAAGCGCTGACCGACGACCTGGCGCAGTTCCATGCCCGCCTGCTGGACGAGGACCAGCGCCTGTATTACAGCCGGGAGAGCTTCGACGACTTCTACTACGGCAAGGGGTCGACCTATCCCGACATCAACGGCAGTATCGGCATCCTGTTCGAGCAGGCCAGCTCGCGTGGCCATGCCCGGGAGACCATGCACGGAGAACTGCGCTTCCCGTTCACCATCAAGAATCAGTTCCTGGCCTCGCTGTCGACGCTGGAGGGTGCATTGGCGCACCGCGTCGAGCTGCTGGAACACCAGCGTGATTTCTATCGTGAAGCCCGGGATATGGCCCGCGAATCAGCAATCCGCGGCTGGGTGTTCGGATCGGATGCCGACCGTGGCAGTGCTTTCCGCCTGGCCGAGATATTGAGACGACACCGCATCGAGGTGCACGAACTGGCCAGAAATCTCGAGGCCGATGGCCATGCCTTCGAGGCGGGGCGCGCCTATGTGGTGCCCGCGGACCAGGACCAGTTCCGGCTGATCGAGGCGGTGTTCGAACGCCGCACCGAATTCCCCGATACGCTGTTCTATGACATCTCCACCTGGACCCTGCCATTGGCTTTTGATACGCCGTTCGCGGAACTGGGCAGCCGGCGGTTCAGTGACGATCTGCTGGGCCCGCCGGTGGGCCTCGATGATTTCCCGGCCGGTTCCGTGGTGGGCGGCGACAGCGGCTACGCCTATCTGTTCGAGTGGGACGAGTTCCATGCACCTCGCGCCCTGTACAGGCTGCTCGATGCCGGGGTACGCGCCACGGTTGCCACCGAGCCGTTCACGGCCATGACCGGGGACGGGCCCCGTGAGTTCGACTACGGCACGGTGCTGGTGGCCATGGGGCCGCAGGACACCGACGCGCAGACCATCCACCAGCTGATCCGGCAGGCGGCGGAGGAGGACGCGCTGACCGTCTACTCCGTGGAAACCGGTCTGACACCGGAGGGTATCGACCTCGGCAGCCGGCAATTTGCCGAATTGCGCACACCCCGTGTGGCGGTGGTGACCGGGAGTGGCACCAGCGCCTATGAAACCGGGGAAATCTGGCATACCTTCGATCAGAAATTCGCCATGCCGGTGACGCTGATCGAGCGTGACCGTCTCAACGGGGTGGATCTGGACGAATACAATGTGCTGGTCATGGCCAGCGGTGACTATGGGCCGGTGGACGCGGACCGTATCCGCACCTGGGTCGAGCAGGGAGGCACGCTGATCGCCTACAAATCAGCACTGGACTGGGTGGAGGCCGAGGAAATCGCCAACATCGAGCTGATCACCGAAGACGGAGATGGCGAGGGTGATGAAGAGAGTGGCGAAGAGCGCGAGGAACAGAAGGAGGAAGCCGGCGACGACCCGAAAACCTATGCGGACTTGACCCGCGACCGGGGAGAACAGCTGATTGGCGGCAGCATCTTCCTCGCCAACCTCGACCTCAGCCATCCCCTTGGCTACGGCTACAATAGACCGGTGCTGCCGGTGTTCCGTGACAGCACGCGTTTCATGGCGCGGGCAGAGAACCAGTATGCCACGCCGCTGAACTACACCGACGCTCCACTGGCCAGCGGTTATGTCTCCGACGAGAACCTGGAGAAACTCGCCGGTACCGCCGCCATCGTGGTCGGCGGTCAGGGCGACGGACGGGTGATCGCCATGACCGACAACCCGAATTTCCGGGCATTCTGGTATGGCACCACACGGCTGTTCATGAATGCCGTGTTCTTTGGCCACACCATCGACGACGGGGCCGTCAACTGAGGCGGTCCGAAGACCGTTTCAGTCGGCGGGGTACGACTTCGCCACGATGTTGAAAAAATCGACGATGCGGCGCATGTTCTCTGGTGTCTGTGAGACCACCAGGGAATGGTCCCCGCCGGCCACTTCGATGTACAGATGTGCCATCCCCAGCGCCTGCATCTCCTCAACCCAGCGCCGCGTCCGTTCCACCGGGACCACCTCGTCCTCATCCCCGTGAATCACCAGGATGGGCACCTGGCGGATCGCTTCCAGCATGCCCGGATCGAGATCGGCCCGCGGGGCCGGCGCGGCCACCGCCAGTCCGGCAAACAGATCGGGATTGCGGGTGGCGATATGATAGGTGCCGGCACCGCCCATGGAATGACCCCACAGGTAGATCCGTCCGGGGTCGACATTGTATTCATCGCGGACCCGGCTCAGCACGTTCATCACGTCCTCTTCGCTGCGTTCGCCGTCGGCGGGAGCCTCCGTTGTGCGCGAGCCGTACCAGCCGCGACGGATGTAGCCCAGCGGTGTCACGACGATATGACCGCCAGCCTCCGCCTGATCGAGAAAGCCTTCATAACCCATCAGCCAGTCGTAGGTCCGGCCCAGGCCATGCAGGGAGACGATCAGCGGCGCCGGCGCTTCGGGGTCGTAGCTCTCCGGGACAAACAGGGCGTAGGGAATCCGTTCCCCCGTGGCAGGGAACGTGTAGCTGCGGTGCTGCACCCGGGGATCGTCGATCAGGCTTTCGTCATCACTGGGCTGGCGGTCTGCCAGCGCAGCGCCTGTGCAGCTCATCAGTAGCAGAAGCCAGAGTGCCCGGAATTGGCGGCCAGTGTGCGCGGTATGCGGGAGGTTCATGGTCATTCACCTTTCGATGGACAGGATGATACGGCTGTATCAGTGATGACGGCCCATGGAGCTGTGGCATACTGGTACAGCCTGTCCAGATTGTACCGCAAGCCACCGGGGGAATACTCATGAGTGATGAAGAATGTTCAGTTCGACAGCCGGCCCGGCTACAGGCCGCCTTGCGCCTGCTGTCCCTTATGGGCATCGCCCTGCTCGTATCCTGTTCGGAACCGCCGCCCGCCACCGGTACCGCCATCGAGAACGTCACGGTCATCGATGCCGTGAACAGGATTCGCGAAAACCGGACCGTGGTTTTTGACGGGGATGAAATTCTCGCCGTGCAGCCGGCGGGTGAGGAAGTCAGCGCCGCTGAGACCATTGACGGTACCGGCAGATACCTGATTCCCGGTCTCTGGGATTTTCATGTCCACCTGAGTTACGACGACCGTCTCACCGCGGCCATGCCGGAGTTGTTCCTGTCCTGGGGCATCACCAGTGTACGTGATACTGGAGGACTATTGGACCGGGTGCTGCCCGTGGTGGAAGAGATGGAAGCCCCCGGATCGGTGGCGCCGCGCGTCTTTTTTGCCGGACCCCTGCTCGACGGGGAGTTTGTCGTTTACGACGGAGAGGGGCGTCCGGAAATCGGGGTGTCGGTGCCCACGCCGGAAGCCGCCGAGCGCACGGTGAACGAGCTGCATGCCGCCGGCGCGGACTTCATCAAGATCTACGAAATGGTCAGCCCGGAGGTCTTCGAGGCGCTGGTGGCCGCCGCGGAACAGCGTGGACTGCCGATCGACTCTCACGTACCGCTGGCGCTGCGCGCACGCAATGCCGGACCGCTGGTGGATTCCATCGAGCATCTGCGCAATATTGAACTCGACTGCGCTGCCGATGCCGCGGCGTTACATCAGACACGCCTGCGCCGTCTGCAGAATCCGGAGAGCCTATCCGGCGCCGAACTGCGGGCTTCACTTCACTCGCTGCAACGCATTCCCGCCATCGAGAATTATGATCAGGCCGAATGCGACCGGGTCATCGCGGCCATGGAGTCCACGGTCATGGTCCCCACCCTGCGACTGAATTCGTTCGCCCTGGCTCCGCCGTATGGGCGTGCAGACTGGGAGGAGGCGTTGTCTCGGCTGCCGGCCGACGTCGCGGCGGACTGGCGAGAGCAGAGTGCCAGCCGTGCATCGCAGTCGGGCGGTGATACCCGGTTTGCGGAGTGGAGTGTGTTTCTTACCGACCGCATGCATCAGGCGGGTGTTGCAGTAGGCGCGGGGACGGACACGCCGATTTCGCTGTCCATTCCCGGCTACAGCCTGCACTCGGAGCTGCAGATGCTGGTCCGCGCCGGACTGTCGCCGCTGGAAGCCATCGAGGCGGCCACCCTGGAGCCGGCGCGCTATTTCTCGCTGGAAAATGAAATGGGTTCGATCGGGGTCGGCATGAAGGCGGACATGGTCCTGCTCGACGCGGATCCTCTGGCGGATATCAGTAACACAAAGCGTATTACACGCGTAATCAGCCAGGGGCGTCAGATCGTGCCCGGGGAGTAGCCACCCGGGCTGATCCGCATGGCCCCACCACAACCAGTGGTCACCCCCGGGCGTCGTCTCAGCTCTCCCGGGAATCAGTGGCCGGGTCAAGGCGCAGGAACCGGCGGGGCGGAAAGCCGGTGCGGAAGCGGAACCCGAGGCTCACGTCATACTCCTCGCGCAGCATTTCTTCTTCCTCGCCTTCCAGCGGTACGGCAACATAGGGCTCGAATTCATCCCCCATGTTCACCTCCACCCGCGGATTCTCCAGCGCCTCACGATACCAGGCGCGGGGCCAGTGGTTGGCGGCCACATAAGCGTTGCCGTCGATTTCCTCCAGTCGCACGACCCGTTCATGGCGACTGCCCTCGTCATCGAAGGTGGCAATGACGATGGTGGACTGGTTTTCCGGCTGGTTCATGCCAAGTCGTATCTCGAAAAGCGCGACCCGGCCCACATACAGAACCAGTAACACGGCGACAATGATGCCGCCCCATTTGCCGATCTTCTTCCTGTTCATTTCCATGGTTGCAGTACTCCTGTTTGGAGAATCGGTTCAAGAATACCAGCATCCGGGCGCCGTGGTCAGCGCACGGTCTCGCTGACCACCTCGCCTTCGATGACCACGCCGACCACGTGGCTTGTGTACTCGAAAGGATCGCCGTCGAACAGGGCGACGTCGCCGTCCTTGCCGACTTCCAGAGAGCCGACGCGTTCATCGATGCCGAGGATGCGCGCCGGACCCATGGTGACGAGCTCCAGCGCCTGCTCCGGTGACAGGCCATAGCCGAGGCCGAGCGCCGCTTCGAACAACACCACCCGGGTCTTCGGTACATAGCCCTCATAGCCGGATTGCAGCGAGGTTGGCACACCGGCTTCAAGCAGCTCCACCGGCGTCGTGAAGGATACATTCTGACGTTCCCCGTGGACGCTGCCACGGACCATGAACGGGTGGATGATCACCGGCACGTCTGCCGCGACGATCTCGTCAAGCACAAGCGTCGCGTCCGCGGCGCCCGAGAGCAGCAGCCGGAAGCCGAACTCCTCTGCCAGGCGCAGGGCCGTGATGATGTCCTGATGCCGGTTGGCCTCGACCATCAGCGGCACTTCGCCACGGAGTACGGCGGCGAGGGATTCCAGTGCCAGGTTGCGAGCCGGCGGCTCTTCGGCGTCCTGTTTGGCGAGGTACTCCTGTGCCTCGATCAGTTTTGCCCGCAGCATGGCCACCGCCTTGGCACGCGTTCCGGGGGAATTGCGGGGTTCGCCGTCGACAAGCGCGCCATCACCCAGCGTTGCCGCCACGGCGGCGAAGGGAACGAAGACGGCGTTGTCGACCGTCTCGCCACGGGTCTTGGCGATCAGCGTCTGTCCGGAGATCACCTCACCCGGTCCGTGACCGGTGTGCACGGTGGTGACGCCATGCTGGCGCAGCCATTCGACGAGCGTCTCGCGCGGGTTATAGGCGTCGATGGCGCGCAGCTCCGGCTGAATGGCCGCGGAGCGCTCCAGCTGGTCCTGGTCGTTGGTCTGATTGAGGGCGCCGGCGAGGCCGACAACACTGCGGCCGTCGACCAGGCCCGGGGTTGCCACGGCGGCGTGGCGCACGGGGATGCCGTCCGGTATGCGTACGCTTCCGGCGGGACCGACGGCGCTGATGCGGCCGTCCTCGATCACGACGACGCCGTCGACCAGAGTTTCGCCGGTGCCGGTCATCAGCTGGTCGGCACGTATGACCAGGTCGCCAGCGGCGAGGGCGAACGCGGGTGCGGCCATGAGGAACGCCAGCAGGGCGCGTGTGAGCATTCGAAGCCGATTCATTGGCCACCTCCCGTCGAGCCATCTATGCCATGAATGTGCCCGGCGCCGTCATCGGCGGTCAGGGCCCCGGGCCCGCCCTCCGCGACAAGTCGGTCCTCCGGGTCGTCGAGGTCGAAGCGCCGTGTGCCCTCTACCCAGGTCTCGAGTACGCGGGTGCGGGAAGACAGCGGGTCACCGGAAAGGATCACGAAATCAGCGTCCTTGCCGGACTCGAGTGAGCCGACGCGGTCGTCCAGGTCGAGCATGCGTGCGCCTTCGATGGTCATGGCGCGCAAAGCCGCCTCGCGGCTCATGCCGCCGCGCACGCTCATGGCGGCCATGCGCAGGAAGTAGCGTGAGTCCGTGATCCAGTCGTCGGTATGGAAGGCGACGGTGGCACCGGCCTCCTCGAGGACGCCGCCGGAATCCAGGGACACATCAATGGCCTCAAGCTTGCCGCCGGGGCTGTCCAGGGCAATGAGGGAGACCGGCACATCCGCGGCGGCAATCTCGTCGGCGACTTTCCAGGCCTCGCTGACGTGGTGCAGCACGAGGCGGTAGCCGAACTCCTCCTGCAGACGCAGTGCCGTGATCACGTCATCGTGGCGGTGCGTGTGCTGGTGAGCGATGCGTCGGCCTTCCAGCACCTCGACGAGCGCGTCCTTGCCGAGATCACGTGGGGGGCGTTCCTCCAATTCGTCGCGGCCTCGCCTGTCCCGGTAGTCCTGCGCGTCGAGGTAGGCCTGGCGCAGCAGGGCGGCGGATTTGGCACGGGTGCCGGGGAAGGGGGCATCGCCCATGGGGTTGGTGCCGTTCGCCATCTTCAGGCCACCGGCGATCGCGCCGTCCTCGAAGCGGTAGGCGAGCTCCTCGATGCGGTTGCCGTCGCGCAGTTTGAGGTAGAGCGTCTGGCCGCTGATCAGATGGCCCGAGCCGGACATCACGTGGACGCTGGTGATGCCGCCGGCGAGCGCACGCGTCAGACCGGAGGAGCGCAGGTTCACGGAATCGAGCGCGCGGTTTTCGGGCTGGATCGGTCCCGAGCGGTCGGCTCCGGACACTTCGCCGATGTGGCTGTGGGTGTCGACGATGCCGGGCATGATGACGCTGTCCGCGTCGAGCTCGACGAGTTCGGCTCCCTGTGGAATGCGCACGTCACCGCGCGAACCCACCGCGGCAATGCGGCTGTCCTCGATCACGAGCACGCCATCTTCGATCGGATCGGTGGCGATGGGAAGAATACGGGCGCCGACGAAGGCGCGGGTCTCGGCAAGCGTCGAGGACGCAAGCGCGAGACCCAGCAGCGCTGTCACGACGAACCGGAGGGGCATGAGTCGCATGAGGCATCTCCTGGGTTTGTGAACACTCCAGAAGGTATCTCCCATGTCGGGAATTGTCCAGTTTCTGGAAGCGACACGGCAAGCGGGAGTGAGCTTGTCGGTGCCGGCGGGCGCGAGCCGTTCGCTGCGCTCAGTGATTTCCGGTGCGGGCTACGAAGGCGGCTCCAGCAGCCGTCGCTGCTCCAGTTCCCGGTCCAGCAGTGAGCGACCGGCAAAGGAACGCGAAATCTGTGTGGTGGTCACCACGCTGATCATGGACAGCACCGCCCATTCGTAGCTGCCGGTGAGCTCGAAGACAATCACCACGGAAGCCAGCGGTGCGCCGATGACGGCCGCGATGCAGCTGGCTGCGCCCAATACCGCATAGGAGGTGATCTCCCCGGTGTCCGGGATCATCAGGATATCGAACAGGCCACCGGTCAGCGCGCCGATGAAAAGGGCCGGCGCGAAGACCCCGCCAAAAAAGCCGAAACCCAGGCAGAGACTGGTCACCAGGATCTTTCCGATCAGCAGTGCCATGATCAGCCCGATGCTGAACGTGCCAGCCATGGCCAGGTCCACGGTGTTGATGCCCGAGCCGAGCAGGTGTGGCAGAAAAGGAGACAGGCCGAACAGTATGGCGGCCGGTACCAGGGGGCGTAGCGCCAGCGGCAGGACATTGGCCGCATTGCGCAGCGGGGCGGCAGTGACACTGATGATGTACAGGGCCACGACCAGGCCACTGGCGATGCCGACGCCGATGGCCGCCACCAGTGTCTGGACATTCAGCACGGTATTGCCGCCAATGCTGAACAGTTGATGCGGTCCCATCAGCTGCTCCGACACCCAGTAGGCGCCAAAAGCGCTGGTGAGGACCGGCCCGCTGCCCGACACCCCGAATTTTCTGAGAATGGCCTCATGGGCGAACAGGGCCGCGCCGATCGGTGCCTCGAATACGGCCGCCAGTGCCGCCGAGGCACCCGCTCCCATGGCGATGTCATCCGGAAGCGTGGCTCTGACGCGCTGCAGCAATGCGCCCATGCAGCCGCCAAAGTGTACGAAAGGTCCGAAAATCCCGGCGGACGCGCCCCCGGCGGTGTTGAGCAGACCCTGCAGGGACGAGAGGATGCCATCACGCAGGCGCGGACTGCGTCCGGTCTGCACCGCATGGACCAGGTCGGCCGGCCCCCGGGGCATGGCCCGGTGCAGAACCCGCAACACCTGACCTGACAGCAGGGCCGCGCCCAACAGGATGAGGCCGACACTGAGCCGGTAATCCGCTGCCAGGGAAATGCCGTCGGTGGGCAGGGTTTGCCGCCATATGGCCGCGATGCGGCTGTGGGTGGAGAATACCGCGACGGCCGCCGCGCCGATCAGCATGCCCATCCCCAGGGCGATGAGCAGATTCAGTACGCGATGCCAGAGGATGCGCGGTCCGGTCTGGTTCTCCGATTCCGGCGTCTCCCTGTTGTTTTTGTGTAGTGTGTTCAACGGATCTTCCCGCGGTCGCCCGGGCATCAGTGTGCGTTTGTGTGGGGCCTCTCATGGTTGATGTGCTTTGATACTACAGGGGCACCCGGAAGTCCGGCAACTGGAATGCCAGTGGGCCATGCGGCAATTGTGTACGAGGCGATCCAGTTTACCTGTCATTGGCTTCGGGCTATGATGCAGTCAGTGGGTTCGTGGTAAATAAAGACCCGGCCCTGTGGAGAAACGCCTGGCTGGAGCCGTCGGTAGTCGGTGTGCCGGAACATCGCAGTTCATTTTCTGTTCATCCTGCATGTAATAGGGTGATTGAGGACTCCGAAAAGTAACAACAAGAGGGAACGACCATGAATCATTATCGAATTTCGGCATTGACACTGGCAATGGCCATGGCAACTGGCGCAGGCATGGCGTCAGCGCAAGGGGGGCGCGCGGCACCTACTTCCAGCGGTGAAGTACTATCCACCTATTCCTGCCCCACACATGGGTATACGCTCCGGGTAATACGGCCGGGAAACTATAACGAAAACTCCAACGCGCGACAGATTCAAGTGGATTACAACCACAAATCGTTCCACGCCACATGGAATGAAGTCAGCAATCTCATAGAGAATTACCCGCCGGACGAACTGGAATACTATGACTTACCGAGCAATCCGGGCTCGGACGGCAGGCGATTCTGTGCCCGCACGGGCCACCTGATCCCGACGCATGAGACAGTCTACTCGGTCAGGCTGGCACATTATGACGACTACAACGGCAACAGCTCGGTATTTTTCGACAGCAATGCTGAAGTGGCGACGTTGACCTGGCTGGCGGGTCAGTACAACAGTACCCGGGACCAGGGAGACGCATTACCGCTGACCTGTCCCATACCCTGTTTCAGTGGCAGCAGCGGTATCAGTGGTGATGGCAGCGGCGGCAGCTGGACCACCGGGGGCGGCGGTACGTACACGACCGCGGACGGTGAAGTGCATGATCTGAGTGACCTGAATCCTCCGGGCACTGATAATTCCGGTGGCACTCCGGTCCGACCTTCGGTGGAACGCGTTGAAAGAGCCATTTCGCGCCCCGCCCCGGCCCCCCGTCCCGTGGATGGTGGTGCGGTGAGTGGTGAGGCGGAGCGCGTGCGCGACTCGATCAACGTTGAGAGGCGCCGGGTGGCACCATAATGATTGCCAGGAGTTCCGCCGTGATCAGCGGCGGGACTCCTGCACCCGCGCTCCCAGCAGGATGCTCGGCAACGAGCGGTTACCCTCATGACAGGCGAATTCGAAGATCCGGTCTTCCGGGCTGTTGCGTATCAGCATGCGTTCGCCCACCACGGGAGCCGTGAAGGCCACGGGATCCGTGGCGGTGAATACGTAATGGATGGCATTGTCATCGACGAGCGTGAAACGCTCCACCACCTCGAACTGTTCCGAAATACCGACACCCCGGGTAAAGGTCTGTTCCGGGCGGAAATCGCGAGTATGCACGACCAGGGTGTCACCTTCCCAGTAGCCGACGGAGTCCCCCATCCATTCGGGGATGCCGTTGTTGCGGTGCTCATCATCAAGACGGATTATGCGCGCGTCATGCGCCATCTCGGTCATGATCATGACATGATCGTGATTCTGGACGATCTGCATGTTGGCGTTCATCATGATCGGTGTCATTGACGGTATCGCGGAACCAAATGCCAGGCAGCGACCACTCAGTGGCTGACCTTCCGGGCCGTCGGTAGTGCCGAGGCCGGCGGCCCGTTGCCGGGCATTGTGGTCCTGGAAATTCGCCCGCACCGGTACCCGTCCATCCGGCGGGTCGATGATGATCGACGTCCTGTATTCACCGCCCACTTTCGGCAGTTTCGCGTCCTGCCAGTGCGCCAGAAACTCGTCGTCGGCTTCCATTCCGATGCGTGCTCCCCGCTCTGGTGGACCCCGGTCTGGATCACGGGGGGCATCCAGCATCCGGTTGCGCTCCAGCATCCGGTTCTCGACGGCCGCCACCTCGTCCGTTGTATAGGTTTTCTTCAGTCCCAGGTTGGCCGGTCGCTGCAGTGGCGTGCGTGAACCGAAAAACCAGGTGCCCTGCAGGTCGGGCTGACCGTATCCGGTTCTGGGCATGACCCAGTCCGCCGACGGTATCTGTGCGACGGGCGTTGATGGCCCGCTTTCCAGTTGTGCGTGGCTCATCAAGGGAACCAGGGTGCTCAACAAGGACAGCCACAACGTGTTCTTCGGCATCGATCTTTTCATGGTCTGCAAGCCTGTCTCTGAAAGGATGATATTGACAGTATAGATGGCCCGGCTGAATTACGGATGGGGCGGATTGTCGCAGCAGTGTGTCGGTGCGGGTCGGAGGTCGGGTCAGCCGCGGGCATGTTTCTCGATGGCTGACACCACGAAACCGGATAGGTCCCGCTTGTCCGAAAGATACTGGTCCAGTCGCTTTCGGTGCGCCTCGCGTCCCATGTACAGCTCGAAGCCGTAGATGACAGCGTCGACGGCACCCGGTTGACTGGCATCGACCCAGTGCAGCAGACCCGCGTTCTGCAACTCTGTCACATAGCCCAGTCGGTCCAGGCCAGCACAGACACCCGGCACGCCCAGTATGGCCGACTCGGCGGCCATGGTCGGGCTGTCTCCGATGACGAGGTCGCAATGCGCCATCAGGTGGTGCATGTCCGCGAGCCGCCCCTGATACTGCATGGGGCGAAGGTCCTCCGGCAACTCACGCTCACTGCTGATGATGACATGTCCCCTCCGGGACAGGCGATTTACAAGCCGGTGGAGTTGTTCATCCGACAGGCCGG
This sequence comes from Pseudomonadota bacterium, assembly GCA_051747985.1. Lineage (GTDB taxonomy): Bacteria > Pseudomonadota > Gammaproteobacteria > Pseudomonadales > Pseudohongiellaceae > PWQG01. The sequence goes on from JBNJGU010000001.1 coordinate 36,089, forward strand.
ATTTGCCCACATCATGATTGGCATTCCACGATACCACCCGGACAAGAAAGTTCTCGTGCGCAGGATCCAGTCCGGCAGCAAGCGCCGTTTCACGTGATGGCTTGAACGTATCCGGATGCAGGTAGGACAGGTGTTTTGTTCCGGGAAACCGCATTGTCTTGCCGGCCGGTACAGGGGCGTTGTAACTCTCCGGGACGTAGAGGTGATTGATGAATGGCCAGGTCAGCCGGATCTGCAGTGTGGCTGTTTCATGATCGTAGAAGCTGACGCTGGGGACACCCAGCAGGCGACCGACATGTGAGATGGCCACGCCCCCGTACCCCACCATCACATCCGGTCGAAAGCGACGACACTCGTGGAATACCCGCATGTCGCGCAGCAACAGTTCCGTGGCCAGTGGCCCCAGACCGGCCCCGGCACGGGAGACCGGGCGGTGGGGCAGCCCGAACTCATTGAGCAGTTCACAGACGATGTCCTTGTGGCGCGACAGGATCAGCACCTCTGCTCCCCGCTGCTGCAGTATGCGGATGGGGTTCAGAAAGAACTGGGCATGGGCCGGGTGTACGATATCGAAGAGTACGCGCATCAGAATCCGTGATAGAGGGGTTGTTCCGGGGGCGGGTGATCAGGCGCGACACCGGCCGCGTTCCATATCAAGCGGGTTGTCGTCCCCGGCTCTCCAACAAACCGGTTCCCGCCCCGCTGCAACATGATCGTCTCGCCACTTTCATGGAGAATGCCGTTGATCTGCACCGGGTTATCTGTCTCAATCCGGTAATCTCCCGCGATCCGCACCGGATGGCGTTGCCCGTCGGACGGTGAGGATGGTGGGAAAGTGATCTGGAAACCGGCGATGTGAATGGCTCCCCAGTATGGAACATAGGCCTGGCGCAGCACCTCGACGTCCTCGTCCAGTAACCATTGTTGTTGGTTATCTGTGAATACCGCCTGGAGGGCCGGCCCGTTGGCCAGCAGCAGTGGTGGTCTCTGTGATGCCAACAGGTCATCCATTACCGGTTCGCCCCGATCCAGGTATTGACTCAGTCCCCAGCCGGTCATGAAAAAACCCTGCTTGGGAAAGGAGCTGACCATACTGTTGCGGTCAATATAAGCAACCGGTTCGTTGAAAATGTCATGCACGGCAGCCAGGGTCTGCCGCTGTGTGACCTGGCCCTTGGGAAGTCCGCGGGTGGTCTGCATCACGGCGCTGGTCAGCATCAGCACGCAGATCACAAGGAAAACCGGTCGTGACCAGCGGTACAGGGTATGGGCCCCGATGGCCAGAGTGATCATCGCTGGTGCGGTGATGAACGGATAGAAATAGGCAAAGGAATTGCGATAAAAAAGTACCGAGAGCAGGGGAGCGGCGAAAAGCAGTGCAACGGTTCCCCTCGTACTGCCCACAATCAGCAACACCACAGCGCTGAAGCTCAGCACCAGCCAGATCAGGAACGTGATCGCCTGCGGCAGCAGGCCGGCCTCGAGTAACATGGAGCGTCCCGCGCGCCCGGCGAAAGCGGTATTACCGGATGCCGCGTCGGCAGGATCAATTCCCAGAGAAAATCCATGCAGCAGATACAGCGCTACGAAACAGACCGCAGCGGAGAGTGTGCCGCTCAGCACGTGTACCACCAGTCGGGGCTGCCCGTGCTGGCGCGTGTGCCACAGAAGCACCCCGAGAAAGGCTGGAAGATACAACACGGCCTTGATCGTGACCAATCCGGCCAGACCCACCAGACCGCCAGCGATCGCCGCCCGTTTTGTTGTCATCGAAGGAGTCAGGGTCAGTGCGATCGCCCCCATCAGTAATGAGGTGGCGAGTGGGTCAGTGCGGAAACTGAATCCCTGTGTGAGTGTAAAACCGGTCGCCAACCATGCCAGCGCCGCGAACAACGCGACGGGCGTGGGGACAAAGCGACGGGAAGCCACCACCAGGCTCACCAGGGTCAGCAACTGGGCCACAAACATGCCCCAGCGTCCGGCGATCACCTGTTGTATTTCATTACCGGGAATCCGGGTCACCCAACCAAACAGGTGAACATGAATTGTCCTCAGCGGGCTGTCCAGTGTCCCCCTCTGCGCGTCATGGATCAGGGACAGGAAATAGAATTCATCCCAGTTGATGTTGTGGTGCAGAATAAAGACGATTTGCAACCCCAGCAGCAAAATGAATCCGACGGACAGGGCTGCCAGGTCCGGCCGTCGCAGGCCGTCAACTCGCCATGCCCCGTTCATGCGCTATGCTTCCGGTCCCGGCTGATGCGCTGCTGTCGCAATTGCCGTGCGCGGATGTCCTGCAGTATGTCGCGATTGGCGGAGACCAGGTCGGCCAGCAGGCCGGAAGCGAACAGAATCACCGCGATGGCCAGCAGGGCGCCGGACAGGACCAGTGACTGCACATGGCCGCTTCCCTCACCCTGAGAGTAGAACCACAGGAAACGGGCGATGCCCAATACGCCAGGGGTTCCGATCACCAAGGACACCCAACTGAAAAACGCCAGCGGGCGATAGATCACGAACATGCGCAGTATGGTGCCGGCTGAACGGAATACATACTGGCGCATGGAGCGGAACAGCCGGGACGGACGTGTCACCGGGTTCACCCGGACGGGCACCGAGGCCATGGGGATATTGCGCCGCCCGGCCTGGATGATGGTTTCCAGTGTGTAGCTGTAGGAGTTGATGACATAGAGCCGCGCCGCCGCGTCGCGGTGATAGGCACGGAAGCCACTGGGAGCATCCGGTATCCGGGTGCCGGATGCCTTTCGTACCACCCAGCTACCCAGGCGTTGCAGTAGCTTCTTGGTGAAAGAGAAGCTTTCGATCTCCGAGATTGGCCTTTCGCCCACCACGATCATGGCGTCTCCGGCAAGAATCGGTGCCACCAGTGCCGGGATGTCGGCGCCATTGTACTGATTGTCGGCGTCCGTATTCACCACGACGTCGGCGCCCAGGGCAAGGGCCTTTTCCAACCCGGCCATGAATGCACGTGCCAGCCCCATGTTGCAACCCAGTACCAGCACATGGTCCGCTCCGGCCGCTTTGGCCGTGCGTACCGTGTCGTCACTGGAGCCATCATCGATCACCAGCACTTCCACGGTATCAAAGCCGGGCACCTGGCGCGGGATGGCGGCCAGCGTCTCCGGCAGCGTCTCGGCTTCGTTGAGGCAGGGAATCTGGATGATCAGCTTCATGGATGACTCGGATGCGTTTCCGGGCGCCGTGGGCCATACGCGGCGTGCCAGCCGCCAAAGATACCAGATTTACGCAATTATGAAAGTCGGCCGGCGACACAGGCCTGCATACCTTATCCCGCTTTTCAGTCTTCGAGACTGGCGAAACAGGGAATTCGGTTCTATAACCTGAGTACAGGACAGTGTCCTGTGATTGATGAAAACCACCAGGGACAGGAGGAAATACGATGAGAGAGCTTACGGCTCGAGAGATGGATATGGTGAGCGGTGCCGGGTATCTGCCGCAGGCCGGTGCGATTGCGGTGACGTACAAGACGGCCTACGAGACCGCCACCTGGTTTGGCGCGGACCAGCTGGGTAGCGCCATCGGCAATGCATTGTACGATTTCACGCACGGTAGCTGATGTACCGGGCAGGGCACCGGTGCGCCGGTAGCTCTGCCCACCATTTCCGGGGGACAGGATCATGAATCACACAACTGGAAAGCGTATGTCCTCGGTGTTGGCCATTCTTTCCCTGCTATGCCTGGTGGCGGTAGTGGCAATGGTACGGCATGTTCTGGAGGCGAACTGGCTGGATGCGCTGTTCGCGGCCGGTGGGCTGGTTCTGTTGCTGCCCACGCGGGCCACGGTCAGCTGGATGGCTGCCGACGCTGTCGGTAGCTCGCTTAGGCCTCAGCCATGGCAGCAATGGGTGGGTGTGTCCTGCATAGCAGTGGCGCTGACCGCGGGGATGGTATTGGAGTTGTTATGAAGCCAGCGCTTGTGGTTGGTCCATGGTGACGGCCTGATTCGCGTATACGAGATATCGTACGAGGCTGGAGCGTCCCACAGGTATCTCGTCGGAATCATTGATCCTCGTCATGGTTCTGCCTTTTTCCCATTGCCAACACGAGGTAAAGGAACATACTGTTCAGTACAGTAATGGCGCATCATCGTATTGGGTGAGGGAGGAGCTGACACATGAAGCCGATCAAGGGGAAAGTGCTCGCGCTGACAGCGGCCGTGACGCTGACCGCATGTTCCGGAGAACCCGAATCCGCCGGGGAGGCGGTCCGATTGCCGATCAGCATCAACGAGGTCATGGTGGCCCTGGTGAATCATGCGGCGGACCCGATCTGGCGTGCGGACTGGGATCAGCCGGAAACCGATGCCGAATGGCGGGAGGTCGAACGTCTGGCCTATCAGGTCCAGGTGGGCGGTACGCTGATCCAGTTTCCAGGCACCGGTCCCATGGATGACGAATGGGTGGCCGATCCGGCCTGGAACCGTTACGCGCAGCAGTTGAGCGAAGCCGGCCGGCATGCTGTCAATTCAGCGCGCTCACAGGACCAGACGCTGATCCGCCGGGCCGGAGACGAGCTGGTGGAGGCCTGCGAGGCCTGCGACATCGCCTTCAAGCCGGATCTGCCGACCATGGACATGTTCGGGGAGTTGTCTCCGCTTCCCCCTGTTTCTGTGCAGTAGGCTGGCGGGCGAAGTGTGACTCTCGCTTGCCGTGCGGAAGCGGGCACGCTACGGTAAACGGATATCCGTTACCAGAGGGTGGCCTTTATGAGCCTGTCGCTTCGTCAACTCTTCCTTTTGTTCGTCTCTGCCGGTCTGTTTGCCTGTTCTGATCCCGCCCCGGACACAGAATCTGCGGCCGACGGACTGGCTGAATCCGCTACTTCGGCGCAGGGTCAGGAGTCCGCCGACGGTGCGCCGCGAACCGACACTGACGACCTGAATGCCGAAATCACGCTGGGTAGCGCGGTGAAACGGCTGTGTTCTTCCGTGCTGGTCAGCGGTCGCCATATCGATCATGTCATGGCGGAAGAGCTGGCCAACCCGGCGCTGGAAAGTGTCGATTTCCGGATTGAAGACAATCTGGTTACCGGCGAGGGCATGGGCCAGACGGTTCGTGCGCTGTACCGTGACCACCTGGGCTGCACGTTGGTGAAGGGTACTACCGTCGATGCATTGCAGGCGCAGTACGATCCGGGCGCGTTTCCGGCTTTTCCCGATCCCTCCGACGCCGAGTGGCCGCTGGGTGACCGTGTGACCCTGCCCTCTGAAGTGTCGGGCGTCGACCTGGAAGCGATCAACCGTGCCGTGGACGGCGCTTTCGACGATATCGAGCCGGATCAGGACATCGATACGCGGGCCGTGCTGGTGATTCACGAGGGACGGATCATCGCCGAGCAGTATGCCGAACCCTTCCATGCCGATATGCCACAACTGGGCTGGTCGATGACCAAGACGGTTACCGCCGCGTTGACCGGCATGCTGGTCGGCGAGGGTCGGCTGCAGGTGGATGCGCCGGCGCCGGTACCGGAATGGCAGAGCCCGGACGATGAGCGCGGCGGTATCACGCTGGAGAATCTGTTGCAGATGTCCAGCGGCCTGGAATATTCAGAAGAGTACACGGCCGGTTCGATGTCCGATGTCATCCTGATGCTCTACACCACCGACGACACGGCCGGCTTCACGGCGGAAAAGCCGTTGGCACACCCGCCGGGCAGCACTTTCTATTACTCCAGTGGCACGACCAATGTCATTTCCCGGATCCTGCATGACGAGCTGGGGGACCGGCAGCGCTATTTCCACTTCCCGCGGGAGCGGCTGTTCGGGCCGTTGGGCATGAATTCGGCGGTGCTGGAGCCCGATGCCACTGGCACCTTTGTGGGCTCGTCCTACATGTACGCCACCCCGCGTGACTGGGCGAAGATCGGCCTGTTGTACCTTCGGGATGGCGTGTGGAATGGTGAACGCATCCTGCCGGAAGGCTGGGTCGAGACCAGCGTGACACCGGCGGACTCGGCCGAAAACGGCCAGTATGGCTACCAGATCTGGCTCAATGCGGGCGCGCCGGACGATCCGATGGACCGGTCGTTTCCCGGACTGCCAGCCAATGCGTACTACCTGTCCGGTTTCGAAGGGCAGAACATCGTGGTACTGCCGGATCAGGATCTGATCGTACTTCGCATGGGCCTGACCACCCGCGGGCCCCGGCCGGTTTGGACGTTGACCGAGGCGGTGCTGGAGGCCGTCGAGCAGTAACCGCGAAACGCACAGCATCGACCAAGGCCATCGCTGTATCCTGGTCCAGCCTGCGGTACACTGCGTATCCAGTTTTCCAGACACGCGATGACGGATACCAACTTGCGCTACCGACCCGATATCCGGCTACTCCTGACCCTGGCGGCCTTTGTCGGCCTGTTTCTGGCGCTGACCCTGCCCAATCGCCTTGCCTGGATCACGCCGCCAGCCTTCATTTTCTTTCCACTGGAACTCATGGTCATCGGGCTTCTGCTATTGGCGCCCGGGCGTATTGGTGACGCTCTCCGTATCTTTCTGGCCCTGTTGCTCGGGCTTGGACTGCTACTGCGTGGCGCAGACCTGGTGACGCATGAGATTTTCGCACGACCCTTCAACGTGATCTTCGACAGCCATCTGCTGGCTGATGGCAGTCGTCTGTTGACCGGCGTGCTGGGCGGTCTCGCCGCTTTCGGTGTTGCACTTTTGCTGGCGGTGGCCGCGGGTCTGCTGGGCTGGCTGGCCTTCGCCATGTTGGGTCGTATTCAGGTGGTCCTGCGGGCGACGTCGCGTCTGTCAGCCATGGCCATGGTGGTGTTGCTGTTGGCCTGGGTGGGACTGAAGACCGCTGGCTGGTCGAGGGCCGATACCTACGCCTGGGACCAGCTCGTACTGCACGGCCAGGATACACTCCACAGTATCCGCGATATCAGGAGCTTTGCCGAGACGGTCAATGAGGATGTATGGGCCGGCCGCTCTGGTGAAGGGCTTTTCGACCGGTTGCGGGGTAAGGATGTATTCGTCATCTTCGCCGAATCCTACGGACGGGTTCTCCTGGAGCGTGAGCCGTTTGCCGAGTCGGTGACGGCGACACTGACACGGGCGCAGCAGCAGCTCGAGGCGGATGGCGTGCACATGCGCAGTGCCTTCCTCACCGCGCCGACGGTCGGTGGGCTGAGCTGGCTGGCTCATGCCTCGGCCCTGTCCGGTGCCTGGATTGACAGCGAGACCCGCTACGAGAGCCTGATCATCAGCGAGCGTGTCACGCTGAACCGCCTGTTCCGTGATGCCGGGTGGCGCACCGTGGCCGCCATGCCGGCGATCAGCATGGCCTGGCCCGAGGGGCAGTACTATGGCTATGATCACATCTATGATGCCCACAATTTCGGCTACGAGGGCCTGCCTTTCAACTGGGTGACCATGCCGGATCAGTATGTGTTGTCCGCCCTGGAGGAGCGGGAGCGCAGCCGCACCGACCGCCCGCCGCTGATGGCCGAGATCGCCCTGATTTCCTCCCATGCCCCCTGGACCCCGATCGCCGAGCTGGTGCCCTGGGAGCAGGTGGGTGACGGACGTATTTTCAACGAACAGGCACGGTCCGGTCCGGCTCCCGAAGAGGTCTGGCAGGAGGTGGAGTCGATCCGCTCCCACTATCGCCAGTCCATCGAGTATATGCTCCGTACCATGGTGTCCTACGTGCAGGAATACGGTGACGAGGACACGGTCATTCTGCTGCTGGGCGATCATCCGCCGGCGCCGTTGGTGTCGGGTGACACGGATGGCAGGGACGTGCCGGTACACCTGATCGCGCGCGATCCCGCTGTCATGGATGCCGTGGCCGACTGGGGCTGGCAGCCGGGGCTGTTGCCCGACGCCGATGCCCCGGTGTGGCGCATGGACCGCCTGCGTGACCGTTTTGTGGAAGCATTTTCCGGGGAGCAGAGGGGGAGCGAATGATGCCGCGCACTGGCTGGAGGGAGCGATGGGGGCTATGGCGGTCGTTATTGATGTATTACGGCATCCCCGGCCGTCAGGCCCGGATGCGCCGCTTCTACGGGCAGTTCATCCGGCCCGGCGACCTGTGTTTCGACATCGGCGCGCATGTCGGCAACCGGCTGTCGGTCTGGCGGGCGCTGGGAGCCCGCTCGGTGGCCGTGGAACCGCAGCCACTGCTGATGGAGACACTGAGGCGACGCTATGGCAACGATCCGGGCATCACGCTGGTGGAGGAGGCCATCGGTGCCGGGCCTGGCGAGGCCACGTTACATATCAGCACCCGCACGCCCACCGTCACCACGATGTCGCGCGAGTGGATTTCCCGTGTACAGCAGGATCCTTCCTTCCGGGGCGTGCAGTGGGACCGGGAGGTGACGGTTCCGGTGACCACGCTGGATGAGTTGATCGAGCGTTGTGGCGAGCCGCGTTTCTGCAAGATCGATGTCGAAGGGTTCGAACTGGACGTGCTGCGGGGACTGTCGCGTCCACTGGCGGCGCTGTCCTTCGAGTACATTCCAGCGACCATGGGGTTCGCGGTGGACTGTATCCGGCGGCTGGAAGAGCTGGGCGGTTATGAATACAACCTGGCACCTGGAGAGACGCATCGTCTGCAGTCGTCGCGCTGGCGATCGCCGGAGCAGATGATGGAAGCGCTGCAACGGATCACGCAGGGCAGTGGTGATGTCTATGCCCGGCGTGTGAGCTGACCCCTTCAGCCATGGCCAGGAACGCATGATACATATCGCCCTTCACTTCATCGTTCCGATGCTGACCGCCCTGGCGTTCTATCGTGGGCGCTGGCATCAGGCCGCCGGTGTCATGGTGGCCACCATGGTGGTGGACGTGGATCATCTGTTGGCGGATCCGGTCTATGACCCCGAGCGGTGCTCCATCGGTTTTCATCCGCTGCACACGGCGCCGGCCATGGCTCTTTACGTGGGGTTGCTCGTGGTTCCCCTGCTGGTCGGGAGCGATCGAACCGGGTGGCGGGTATTGCACTGGATCGGTGTCGGGCTGGTGATCCACATGGCACTGGATGGCGCGGATTGCCTGCCTTTCTGACCAGGATGCCGGGTCAGTGAGCTTTTGTGTCTGGTTCCGGCAGCGCGAGAATATCCGTGTGTCCCACAATGCAGGTACCGGTTGCCGCATTCGATTGACGGAATCGGACCCAGTCCTTCAGAGAGCTCGCATCGAGACGTGAATCCGGCTCCACGGCACCGGCGATTCCCTCTATCAGTGCATCCACCATGGCCTGATCGGTTCCGTCCAGATTCCAGGGACTGCTGGCGGTACGAACCGTGAATCCGGCGTGGGTGAAGATCTGCTCCATGCGGGCTCCGGCATCCGGGCCCAGTGCCGGGCCGAATCCCTTGTCCCGGCGTTGGTCCTTGTTGAAGGCGTCGAGAACCAGGTCATCCAGTGGATGGGCGGGGCTCCATCGGGTCATGCCGTCGTAGTTGAGCGCGGCGTACACGCCGGTGGATGATCGGGAGTCACCGGCTTTCAGTGTGCTGGCCAGGGTTTCGAGGAAGTTGGCGGACACCAGGTCAAACAGCGCCGAGGCGGTCACCAGTCGGGCGCCCGCCAGTGGCAGGTCGGTGACCCGTGCCAGATCCGTCGGACAGGCCTCGATCCGATGCCGCTGGCCGTGACGGCGTTGTGCCTCGGCCAGCAGTTCCCGGTCGTGATCCACCAGGCGCCAGCTCAAAGGTGTCGCGTGGCTATGGTCCGCGGTCAATGCGCGCAATGTGGAGCCGGTGCCGGCGCCCAGATCGACCACAATGGCTCCGGTACCCGGACCGGCCAGCCATTGCCGTGCCTGTTCCAGCAGGGCACCGTCCCGGGCACGTCGGTCAGCGTCCTCGCGCAGGTCCAGCCAGTCGATACTGAATCCACTCATGTCTGTCGTACCTCGTCAATAAGCTGCGCAACCCGACGGGCGCTGTCGCTCCAGGTGGGCAGAGTGGCTGCCGCGCGGCGGGCCCCGGCCTGCAACTCCCGGCGCAGTGATTCCCTCGTCAGAAGACTGCGGATAGCCTCGCCCAATGCCTTCGGATCATCCGGCGGCACCAGCAGACCGGCGGTGTCCGGCACCACGTCCGGCACGGCACCGGCGCGGGCCGCGATCACCGGCAGCCCGGCAGCCAGGGCTTCGGCGAACACCATGCCATAGCCCTCGAATCGTGATGGGAGCACAAACAGGTCGGCCTGTCGGTATTCGGTCTGCAGGTCATCCACGGCTCCGACCAAGCGTATACGGTCCTGCAACCGGGCACGGTTCACCCGGTCCTGTAATGCAGCGGCCCAGGCCGGGTCGAAACCGGTTCCGCCCACGAATCGTGCCTGCCAGGGCAGGTGGGGCACCAGGGCAAGTGCATCAATCAGTACATCGTGGGCCTTGCGCCGGGTCAGGGAAGCCACAGTCAGCAGTTGTGGCGGGGCACCGTCACAGGGAGAGAAGGGAACCCGTTCAGTGCCGGGTCTGGCCACCACGATACAGTCCATGGGCACACCGTATTCCGCGGTCAGGATCCGCGCGGTGTGGTCGCTGGTGACCACCACGGCCCGGGTAAATTGCAGTGCGCGTTGCTCCGAGGCCCGAAACGCCCGCTGTTGCGAAGCGTCCAGTCCCGATTCCAGTGCCAGCGGATGGTGGCACAGAGCGATCAGCCGAAGGCGTCGTGCCTCGGCTTCTGCCACGTCATCCAGCACACCGAGCGCGAGGCCGTCGATCATCACGATGGCGTCGTCCGGCAGCGTCGCCAGGGTTTTCCGGGCGCCCCGCCGGGCGGATTCATCGGGAAAAGGAAAGCCTTCGGGTAGCGCAGTGGGCTGCACGTCCAGACCCACTTCACGCATTCCATCGATCAGGCGGCGATCGTAGTGATAGCCGCCGGTTGGCGTGTCGAGGCGGCCGGGATAGGCGAAATACAGGGTTGTAGCGTTCACAGGTGATCTGATCCGTTCCGGAGAGGCTGCCGTATTCAATGGCATCGTAAACCATCGCGGAGTGTCGTGCTTGCTTCAGTGACAGGCCCGGCATACCATGAATCCGTTATACCAGCATGTCGAGCGTGTGATGTCCAAACTTTCAGTGACCAGAAAGGCCTGTGCCCGAATACCCACCGCCTGCGGCGACTTTCAGCTGTGTTACTACACCAATACGCTGGACAGCAAGGAGCACCTGGCCCTGTATATGGGTGATCCGGCCAGCGCTGATTCGGCGTTGGTGCGGGTCCATTCCGAATGCTTCACCGGAGACGTGCTGGGCTCGCGCCGCTGCGACTGCGGGGAGCAGCTGGACCAGTCCATGGCCATGGTGGCCAGGGCCGGGACCGGCGTCATCCTGTACATGCGCCAGGAAGGTCGCGGCATCGGGCTGCTGGAGAAACTGCGGGCGTACAATCTGCAGGACCAGGGGTTCGACACGGTGGATGCCAACCTGATGCTGGGGCACGAGGCGGACGGGCGGGACTATTCGCTGGCAGCCCTGATGCTGCGCGACCTGGGGGTCGACTCGGTCCGCCTCATCACCAACAACCCCGCCAAGATCAGCGCTCTGGTCGCGGCCGGTATCGATGTCTCGGAGCGGGTGTCACTGGAAGTGGCGGCCAATACGGACAATGCCGATTACCTGATGACCAAGGCACAGCGTATGGATCATCTGTTGCAATGCAAACCCGCCAGCACCCAGTGATGCCATGAATCTCAATCAACGCATCGAGCAATGGCTGGTCGGCGCGCAACGGGATTTTCATGAGCAGGCTGCTGGCACGAACGGCGATCGTCGCCCTCATGTAACGCTCTGCTACGCGCAGAGCTGGGATGGCAGTATCACCACGGACCCCGGCGTGACACTGGCGCTCAGCAGCGATGCGGGCATGCGGATGACGCATCAGCTGCGCAGCCTGCATGATGGCATCCTGGTCGGCATCGGGACGGTGCTGGCCGATGACCCCCGTCTGACCGTGCGCGAATGGACCGGTAATGATCCGCAGCCGATCGTTGTGGACAGTCAGTTGCGCATGCCTCCGTCCTGTTACCTCTGCCGGAATGGCGAGCGGCGCTGCTGGGTGCTGACCACACCCGAAGCGGCCACCGAACGTGATGACTGTGAGCTGATTACGGTACCCGGCAACGCCGCCGGCCATGTGGACCTGCAATCGGCGCTGGAGATCCTGTATGAACGCGGTATCCGCAGCCTGATGGTGGAAGGCGGCGCCGCCGTGATCACGGCGTTCCTGCGGGCCCGTCTGGCCGATGCCACCGTGCTCACCGTGGCACCGGTATTGATCGGGGGCTACAATGCCATCGGCAGACTGGGCGATCAGGACAGGGCCTCCTTTCCGCATATTGCGCCACTGCACAGTCAGCAACTGGAGAATGAACTGATCGTATGGGGAACACTCCACTACAGAGGCGAGAGCGGGTGAGCGACGATACCGGAAGCACCAGCGCCTCACAGCTGTGGTTCACCGAGCCGCTGCATGTCGAGGTGCGGGAGGCAACGCTGCCCGCACCGGCGCCGGATCAGGTCCTGGTCAGGACGCGATATTCGGCGGTGAGCGCCGGCACCGAATTGCTGGCATACCGGGGACAACTGCCCCCATCCATGGCACTGGACAGCGCGCTGGATTCACTGGGAGAGTCTTCCGACTATCCCCTGCAATACGGCTATGCCTGTGTCGGTGAAGTGCGGCAGAGTGGCAGCGCAGTCGACCCGGCCTGGAAAGGGCGTCAGGTGTTTTCCTTTCAGCCCCATGCCAGTCATTTTCTGGCCCGTCCCGAAGAGCTGAAACCCGTGCCCGACGACCTGCCTGCTCGGGTCGCCGTGTTCCTGCCCAATATGGAAACCGCGGTAAACCTGGTGCACGACGGCCGCCCGCTGGCCGGTGAGCGGGTCGTGGTGCTGGGCCAGGGCATCGTCGGGCTGTTGTTGACCGCGCTGCTGGCGCGCCACCCGCTCCATTCACTGGTGGCCATCGAGGGCCGGCCGGAGAGGCAGGAGCTGGCGCTCCGCCTGGGCGCCGACACCGTGCTCAGTCCGGAGGAGGCGGTCGGGCAGTCGGTTGCCGCCGACGCCGACCTGCTCTACGAAGTCAGTGGTCAGCCGGAGGCACTCAACCTGGCGATCGGACTGAGTGGCTACGCCAGTCGTATCGTCATCGGTAGCTGGTATGGCAGCAAGTCCGTGCCGATCGAACTGGGTGGATCGGCGCATCGCAATCGACTGCAGCTGATCACCAGTCAGGTCAGCAGCGTGGCGCCCGAGCTGGGAGGTCGCTGGGACAAGCAACGCCGTTTCGAACTGGTCTGGGACCTGCTTCGCCAGCTCGACCCGACACCACTGATCACGCACACTCTGCCGCTGCGGGAGGCCGGAAAGTTGTACCAGCAACTGCATGAAGCGCGGTCCGGCATCGTGCAGCCTTTATTCCATTACCCCGATTGACAGGAAGCCTATGTATACCGTTGCCGTCACCCGTGACTTCATTGCCAACCATTACCTGATCGGAGGGGACTGGGGAGACGAGAACCACCCCCATGCCCATCATTACGTCGCCGAAGTGCGTATCGAGAGCGATACGCTGAACGAACACGGTTACCTGGTCGATATTGTGGAGATCGAGGCGGCGCTGAATGAGGTCACCGGATATTTCCGCGACAGCATGCTCAATGACAAGCCTGAATTCGCCGGACTCAATCCGAGCCTGGAGCATTTCAGCCGCATTCTGAGCGAGAAACTGCTGGCGGGCATCACGCCACCCGGCAGCGGCGCGCTGACCGTGAAACTGTGGGAGAACGACACCTGCTGGGCGGCGTTCCGGCAGCCGTTTGATCCGGAGTGAGTTCAACGGAGTCCGCGGACCTTCAGTCCGGGTTCTCTGATTCCAGTCGGGCCGCAATACGTTCTGCCTCTTCCTCCTTCGCGGCCTCGATGACCGCCATCAGGTCCACAAGATCGGCACTGGCGGTGGGATGTTCGTAGCGCCCGGTCAGGGTGCTGTCCGGTTGCAGTTCGCCGCTCTCGTACAACGACCAGATTTCCCTGGCGTAATCGGTCTCCAGCAGTTTCGGGTCGAAGCGGGCAAACCAGCGACGCATGTTGTCGACATCCCGCTCCAGCATCCTTCCGGCGCTGTTGTTGCCGGCCGCATTGACCGCCTGCGGCAGGTCGATGATGACCGGTCCTTCAGGATCCACCAGTACATTGAACGGTGACAGGTCGCCGTGGACCAGCCCCGCGCACAGCATGCGCACGATCTCGGTGATGATGCGTCCGTGATAGTCCCGGGCGCGCTCGGGGTCCAGCGCGATCTGTCCCAATTGCGGCGCCACATCACCCTGCTCATCAGTGATCAGTTCCATCAGCAGAACGCCGTCCACGAAAGACAGCGGCTCGGGCACCCGTACTCCGGCCGCGGCGAGCAGGCGCAGTGCCTCGACTTCAGCGTTGAGCCAGGCCTGCTCCTGTTCCTTCTGCCCATAGCGGGTCTTGCGGTTCATGGCCCGGTTGCGACGGGTGTTGCGACCGCCACGGCCTTCCTGGTATTGCACGGCCTGCTTGAAACTGCGCTGCGAGCTCTCCTTGAAGACCTTGGCGCAGCGCCGCTCATCGCCGCAGCGCACGATATAGACCTGGGCCTCCTTGCCGCTCATCAGGTGACCGATGACCTCGTCGATCAGACCATCATCAATGAGGGGTTGCAGGCGTTTGGGCACTTTCATGAACAGCGGGTCTCTGGTGGTTGGATGTCCCGCGATTCTCTCATTGTGACGCCTGTTTCGCCAGTTCTCACGGGTAGCGCTCCAGGGTTTTTTATATGTCTGTATGTGCGATGGCGCACACGCGGAGAGCCCATCCGCGCGTAGACTGTCTGCATGCAGATGCGCAATTGAGGATTCCGGCACCATGAAAACAATACAGGCTTCCTGTCCCGATACGGTTCAGCAGCCGGAACAGAACCACCTGTTGGGCTCATTGGGTGCGGAGAGCATGGCCCGCCTGCGTGGTCATCTGAAGCTCATCCATCTGCCGTTGGGAAAAGTGATCTACGAGCCGGGCGTGAAAATGCAACATGTGTATTTCCCGACCGATTCCATCATTTCGTTGCTGTACGTCATGCACGACGGCGCGTCCGCCGAGATTTCCGTGGTCGGTAATGAGGGCGTGCTAGGAGTGTCCGTGTTCATGGGGGGCGAAAGCACGCCAAGCCGGGCCGTGGTGCAAAGCGCGGGAGAGGCGTACAGCCTGCCGCGCCAGATACTCAAGACCGAGTTCAACCGCCACGGTGAACTGATGGAATTGATGTTGCATTACACCCAGGCGTTGATCACCCAGATGGCACAGACTGCTGTCTGCAACCGACATCACAGT
>JBNJGU010000002.1:0-46316 GCA_051747985.1 Pseudomonadota bacterium
TGCCAGCTGTGACTGCCCAGCGTGAACACGTCCCCGGGCAGGGTCTCCAGGGCAAAGTCCTCGTTGAGCGTGCCGACCACGGTATCCTCCGGGTCCAGCACCACCTGGTAGTCGAACATGTCCGGAATGGCGCCGCCGTTCATCAGGGCGGTGAGCCGGGCACCGCGCCGGGGGCTGACGCGGTCATTGATACGGTCGTGATGCAGCCAGGCGCCGCGGCGGCCGAGCCGTGAGCTGTAGCCCTCGGCCAGCATCCGCACCAGAGCATCGAAACGTTCACGCGGCAGCTCCCGGTACGGCCAGGCACCCGTGAACAGTTCATACAGCCCGTCCAGCGCGAGTGGCTCACCGGTCTCGTCGTGACGGGCCGCCGCTTCAGCCACCAGCTGCTGGGACAGGATATCCAGCGGGTGGTCCGGCATCAGGATACGGTCCAGCTCGCCCCGGTGGATACTGTCCAGCAAGGCGGCGCATTCGATCAGGTCGTCCCGAGTCAGCGGAAAGAGAATGCCTTTGGGCAACGCGCCGACCGCATGGCCGCTGCGGCCCACGCGCTGCAGGAAGGTGGCGATACGCTTGGGCGAGGCGAACTGCACGACCAGGTCCACCGAACCGATGTCGATGCCCAGTTCCATGGAGGCCGTGGCGACCAGCACCTTCAATCGCCCCTGCTTCAGGTTCTGCTCGGCGGCATGGCGGTGGTCCTTGCTCATGCTGCCATGGTGGGAGCTGACCGCGTTCTCGCCCAGGCGCTCGTTCAGCGCCAGCGCCAGGCGCTCGGACAGGCGCCGGGTGTTGACGAACACCAGTGTGGTCTCGTGCGCCTCGATCAACGCCACCAGGCGTTCGTAGAGCTCCTCCCAGACCTCGCCACTCATCAGTGCGGTCAGCGGTGACGAGGGCACCTCGATGCGCAGGTCCATGCGGCGGCGGTGGCCGGCGTCGATGATGACGCAGTCGCGCTCCCCCGCGCCGGTCAGGTAGCGCGCCACCAGTTCGATCGGCTTCTGGGTGGCGGACAGGCCGATGCGCTGCAGCGGCCCCTCCACCAGGGCCTCCAGCCGCTGTAGGGACAGTGCCAGGTGCGAGCCGCGCTTGTCGCCCAGCAGGGCATGGATCTCGTCGACGATCACGCTGCGGATGCTGCGCAACAGCTCGCGGCCCCTGGCGCTGGTCAGCAACAGGTACAGGGACTCGGGTGTGGTGACCAGGATATGGGGCGGATTGCGCAGCATCTTCTGGCGCTCTGGCTGCGGGGTGTCACCGGTGCGCACGGCCACGGTAATGTCGGCCGGGGCACTGCCCTGCTGCAGCAGCTCATCGGCAATGCCGTTGAGCGGGTCCTGCAGGTTGCGCTGGATATCGTTGCCCAACGCCTTGAGCGGGGAAATGTAGAGCACGCGGGTCTGCGCCGGCAACGGCCCTTCACGCGACTCCTGCACCAGCTGGTCGATGGCGCAGAAGAAGGCCGCCAGGGTCTTGCCGCTGCCGGTGGGTGCGGCAATCAGCGTATGCCGCCCGCCACGGATGGCGGGCCAGGCATCGGCCTGCGGCCCGGTGGGCGCGCCGAAGCGCTCCTCGAACCAGGCCCGACTGGCCGGGTGGAATGCGTTCAACAGTCTGATGGCATCGATCAAAAACGTTTCTCCCGGCCACTTTCTGCCCGTATAATAACCGGATGTTATTGACGATCAAACAGCATGCCGCGCAGCTCTGGCGGGACAATCGCAAGTTTGTCCTGATCCTGGCCTGTATTGTCGGCTTCAAGAGCGCCGTTGCGGACCTGAACTCCATCTCCGGACATTCCATGCAGCCCAACCTGCTGGACGGCGACAAGGTCTGGGTCAACAAGGTGGCCTATGACATCCGGCTGCCGTTTCTGGACGCGGCCCTGCTGTCCGTGGATGACCCGGCGCGCGGCGACATCGTCATCATCGACTCGGTGGCCGCCGGTAAACGGCTGGTCAAGCGCGTGATCGGGATTCCGGGTGACACCCTCTACATGCGCAACGGCCTGTTGATGATCAATGAGGAAGTGGCCCTGTACGACCCGGTTGACACGCCCACTGAAGAAGCGGCGAATGAAGGCGAGCGCGTCGTCTCCGAGCAACTGCCATCCCAGGATTATCAGGCACTGATCACCAGAGAGGTCCATCGACGCGGGATCAATACCCACGGTCCGTTCGAGGTCCCGCCGGAGCACTACTTCGTACTGGGCGACAATCGCGGCAACAGTGCCGACAGCCGTCTCTACAGCTTCATCGGCCGCGACGAGATCGTGGGCCGCTCCAGTTCAGTGGTATTCTCGCTGGACCCGGACAAGAATTTCCTCCCCCGCACCGGCCGCTTCCTCCACGCCCTGCAGTGATCGATCGCGCCGCCGACCTCATGTCTGCTAGAATCATGCGCTGATCCTTCATCCACCACAGATCCGGAACCCTCGTGACACACCAGACACCTCTGTACCAGCAACACCTCGATGCCGGGGCCCGCATGGTCGACTTCTCCGGCTGGGACATGCCACTGCACTATGGCTCGGTGATCAACGAACATCATGCCGTGCGACAGCAATGTGGCATGTTCGACGTCTCTCACATGACCGTGGTGGACGTGTCCGGCGCCGACGCGCTGGCCTATCTGCGCCACGTGCTGGCCAACGACGTGGTCCGGCTGGAAACCGGTCAGGCGCTGTACAGTGTCATGCTCAATGAGCAGGGCGGCGTGGTGGACGACCTGATCGTCTACCGATTGCACGACGCCTACCGACTGGTGGTCAACTGCGCCACGCGGGACAAGGATCTGGCCTGGCTGCGGCGCTGGCGGGACGGCTTCGATGTCTCCCCGCGGGAAAGGGACGACCTGGCCATCATTGCGGTGCATGGCCCGCATTCCATCGACGCTGTCTGCCCGCATCTTCCCGAACCGGTGGTGGAGGCCACCCGGGCCCTGAAGAATTTCCGCGCCACCGAGCAGGAAGACTGGCTGATCGCCCGCACCGGCTATACCGGAGAGCAGGGACTGGAGCTGATTCTGCCCGCCGCCGACGCCACCGCCCTGTGGCAGGCCCTGGAGGGCGCCGGGGTTCAACCGGTGGGACTGGGCGCCCGGGACACCCTGCGCCTGGAAGCCGGCATGAACCTGTATGGCCAGGACATGGATGACGACACCTCGCCACTGTCCGCCAACCTGCGGCGCACCCTGATCATGGATCCGGCGGATCGTGACTTCATCGGCCGCGCCGCCGTGGAACGGGACCTGCAGCGCTTCGATGCCGGTGAACTGCCGGTACAGACCGGTCTGGTCCTCGAAAGTCGCGGCGTCATGCGCGCCGGTCAGCGAGTGATCTGCCGGGACGCCGATGACGAACCCTGTGGTGACGGCATCGTGACCAGCGGGACATTCTCGCCCACATTGAAGCATTCCATTGCATTGGCTAGAATCCCGGCCAATGCGCGGCACTGTGAGGTGGAAATGCGTGGTCGACCGGTCGCCGTGCGGCTCGTCGGGCCCGGATTTGTACGCCAGGGCAAGAAGCAGTTTGACTGAATCACACGCACACCGACACGAGAGGACTGACCTGTGAGCGATTTTCCACAAGAACTGAAATACGCGGCCACCCACGAATGGGTGCGGGTGGAGGAAGACGGCACGGTCACCGTCGGCATTTCCGACCATGCCCAGGAACTGCTGGGCGACATCGTCTTCATTGAACTGCCCGAGGAAGGCAGCACGGTCAGTGCCCGTGACGAGATGAGCGTGGTGGAGTCGGTGAAAGCGGCTTCCGACATCTATGCACCGGTCTCCGGCGAGATCGTCGCGGTCAACGAGGATCTGGCCGACTCACCCGAGGCGGTCAACAGCTCGCCCTACGAAGACGGCTGGATCTGCCGGATCCTGCCCAGTGACAGCAGCGAACTGGCCGAGCTGATGGATGCCGGCGCCTACGCTGCCCAGATCGACTGAACCGACTCCGGAACCTGTCCCATGACCGAACCCAGACTGGGCGAACTGCAACAGTCCGCCGATTTCATCCGACGCCATATCGGTCCCGCCCCGGATCAGGTGACCAGCATGCTGGATACGCTGGGACAGGCATCGCTGGAGGCGCTGATCGATTCCACCGTGCCGGAGAGCATCCGGCACAGGCAACCCCTGGACCTGGCCCCGCCGGAAAGCGAATCCGATGCGTTGGCGGCATTGCGGGCCATGGCCGACGAAAACCGGCTGAACCGCTCCTTCATCGGCCTGGGCTACCACGACACCATCACGCCCAATGTCATCCTCCGCAACGTGCTGGAGAATCCGGGCTGGTACACGGCGTACACGCCCTATCAGCCGGAGATTTCGCAGGGCCGGCTGGAAACCCTGCTGGCCTTCCAGCAGATGACGTTGGACCTGACCGGCATGGAACTGGCCAACGCCTCGCTGCTGGATGAAGCCACCGCCGCGGCCGAGGCCATGGCCCTGGCGAAACGCGCCAGTCGCAGCAAGAGCAACCGGTTCTTCGTGGACCGGAACTGCCTGCCCCAGACCATCGACGTACTGAAAACCCGCGCCGCCAGTTTCGGTTTCGAACTGATCATCGATGACCCGGAAAACGCGGGTCATGAAGAAGTGTTCGGCGCCCTGTTCCAGTACCCGGACTGCCGGGGCAACCTGCGCGACCTGGCCCCCTTGTGCGAACGCCTGCACGAACAGAAAGCCATCGTCGCCGTGGCCGCCGACCTGATGAGCCTGGCGCTGCTGAAGCCGCCTGGCGAGGCCGGCGCCGACGTGGTGCTGGGCAGCAGCCAGCGCTTCGGTGTGCCGATGGGCTACGGTGGTCCGCACGCTGCCTTTTTTGCCACCCGCGACAAGTACAAACGCGCCGTACCGGGGCGCATCATCGGGGTCTCCGTGGACAGCCGTGGCCGACAGGCCTACCGCATGTCGCTGCAGACCCGCGAGCAACACATCCGCCGCGAGAAAGCCAACAGCAACATCTGCACGGCGCAGGTACTGCTGGCCAACATCGCCGCGCTGTATGCCATGTACCATGGCCCGGAAGGCATCCGCACCATCGCCCGACGCATCCACCGGTTGACGCACATTCTGGCCACCGGGCTGCGTTCCGGCGGGCTGGCCTGCAATGACACGTTCTTCGACACGCTCGGTATCGAGCTGGAACCGGCCGCTCGCGACGCCGCACTGCAGCGCGCCCGAGACGCGGGCATCAATCTGCGCAACGACGACCCGGCATTGGTCGGCATCAGCCTGGACGAATGCACCACGGCAGACGACGTGGAACGGCTCTGGCAGGTTCTCCTGGGCCCGGAAACCGCCGGCGCCCTGTCCGTGGAGGCACTGGACGCACGCATTGCCGGTGGCGAGGAGCCGACGGCGATTCCCGGGGCACTGCAGCGCCGGTCACCGATCCTGGAACACCCGCTGTTCAACCGCTTCCACAGCGAAACGGAAATGCTGCGCTACCTCAAGCGTCTGGAGAATCGGGACCTGTCCCTGACGCACTCGATGATCCCGCTGGGCTCCTGCACGATGAAACTCAACGCCACCGCGGAAATGCTGCCGATCACCTGGCCGCAGTTCAGCAAGCCGCACCCCTTCGTCCCGAAGGAGCAGATGCCCGGCTACGCCCGCATGATCCGCGAGCTGGAAGAGATGCTGGCGGAGATCACCGGTTTTGACGGCGTCAGCATGCAGCCCAACTCCGGCGCCCAGGGCGAGTATGCCGGTCTGCTGGCCATCCGCAAGTACCTGGACAGCCAGGGTCAGTCGCAGCGCAACGTCTGCCTGATCCCCAGCTCGGCTCATGGCACCAACCCGGCCAGCGCCCAGATGCTGAGCATGAAGGTGGTTGTGGTGGCCTGCGATGAACAGGGCAACATCGACGTCGACGACCTGAAAGCCAAATCGGAACAGTATGCCGATACCCTGGCCGCGCTGATGATCACCTATCCGTCCACGCACGGCGTCTACGAGGAGGCCGTGCGCGACATCTGCCAGGTGGTGCACGACCATGGCGGGCAGGTCTACATGGATGGCGCCAACCTCAACGCCCAGGTCGGCGTCAGCCGCCCCGGCGACATCGGCGCGGACGTCTCTCACGTGAACCTGCACAAGACCTTCTGCATCCCGCACGGCGGCGGCGGTCCCGGCATGGGGCCGATCGGCCACAAGGCCCATCTGGCGCCATTCGTGGCCAACCATCCGCTGGTGAAGCTGGATGGACCGGATGCCGACAATACCGCCGTCTCGGCCGCGCCCTGGGGCAGCGCCTCCATTCTGCCCATCTCCTGGATGTACATGAAGATGATGGGTGCTCGTGGCCTGCTGGAAGCCACGCAGGTGGCCATCCTCAACGCCAACTATATCGCCCGCCGGCTGGAAGGGCATTATCCCGTGCTGTACACCGGCCGCAACGGCATGGTGGCCCACGAGTGCATCATCGACCTGCGCCCCCTGAAACAGAGCGCCGGCATCACCGACGAGGATGTGGCCAAGCGATTGATGGACTACGGCTTTCACGCTCCCACCATGTCGTTCCCGGTGCCGGGCACGCTGATGATCGAACCCACGGAAAGCGAGTCGAAGCCGGAACTGGACCGCTTCATCGAGGCCATGATCAGCATCCGTCGGGAGATCGCCCGTATCGAGTCCGGCGAGATCGACGCCGATACCAACCCGCTCAAGCTGGCACCACACACACTGGCCGACATCATGGATGAGCACTGGGACCGCCCGTACAGCAAGCAGGAGGCGGCCTGGCCCGTCGAGGCCGTGCGGGAGAACAAGTTCTGGCCCTCGGTGAACCGGATCGACAACGTCCACGGCGACCGCAACCTGTACTGCAGCTGCCCGCCCATGGAAGCCTATCAGTAAGTACCCCGACCACCGGGCAGAGTGGTCGCACGATCACTCTGCCGCCGGTCGGACTTGAAATGCTCCACCCCTGCCCCCATCACACTGGGTGACAGGGATCGCCACTGCGACCGGTACATACATTTTATCTATCGTCGTATGAGTTACAATTCATTTTACCTAATGAAGTGGCCGCCCTATCCTATCCCTGTACTGAACATATCGTCCGACTCTGCAATCGAAAGGAGCAAGACAGTGAGCTTGATTGATACCGAAGTAAAACCGTTCAAGGCAACCGCATTCCACAATGGTGAATTCGTCGAGGTCAGCGATGCCGACCTGCGCAACAAGTGGTCCATCGTATTCTTCTATCCGGCCGACTTCACCTTCGTCTGCCCCACCGAGCTGGGTGACCTGGCCGACTACTACGATGAGCTGAAGAAGATGGGCGTGGAAGTCTACAGCGTCTCCACCGACACCCATTTCACGCACAAGGCCTGGCACGACAGCTCCGAGACCATCGGCAAGATCACCTACCCGATGGTGGGCGACCCGACCGGCACCATCGCGCGCAACTTCGGTGTGTACATCGAAGAGAACGGCCTGGCGCATCGCGGCACATTCGTGATCGACCCGGAAGGTCGTATCAAGGTCATGGAGACCACGACCGAGGGCGTGGGCCGTAACGCGGCCGAGCTGGTACGCAAGGTCAAGGCCGCACAGTACATTGCCGCGCATCCGGGCGAGGTCTGCCCGGCGAAGTGGGAAGAAGGCTCCGAGACCCTGGCTCCGTCCCTGGATCTGGTAGGAAAGATCTGAGGAGTCGGCAAGGGGTTGCGGTCCCGACTTCATAGCACTTCTTCACAAGGAAACCCGCCGGCTCTTACGGGCCGGCCTCCTGAAGATGATGCCCGAATGCCCGGGCGATCACCGTCCGGGCATTTTTTTGCCTGAAATTCGTGCCTGTATGCCATACACCCGTGAATTCGCGAGGAAGGAAATCACATGCTTGATGACAACATGAAAACCCAGTTGAAGGCCTACCTGGAGAAAGTCACCCGGCCCTTCGAGATCGTGGCTTCGCTGGATGACGGGGCGAAATCGCAGGAACTGCGGGGCATGCTTCAGGACATCGCGGCATTGTCCGACAAGATCACGTACCGCGAGGACGGCGACAATCCGCGCAAGCCCGGCTTCTCCCTGCAGCACGCCGAGCAGGAGACCAACCTGTACTTTGCCGGTATCCCCGGCGGTCACGAGTTCACATCCCTGATCCTGGCCCTGTTGCAGGTGGGCGGTCATCCGCCCAGGGCCAGCGAGGAGGTCCAGCAGCAGATCCGTGACCTGGAGGGTCCGCTGCACTTCGAGACCTACTTCTCGCTGTCCTGCCAGAACTGTCCGGACGTGGTGCAGGCGCTGAACCTGATGGCCGTGCTGAACCCCAATGTCAGCCACGTCGCCATGGACGGCGCCCTGTTCCAGGACGAGGTGGACGAGCGCGAGGTCATGTCCGTGCCCACCGTGTTCCTGAATGGTGAACACTTCGGTCAGGGCCGCATGACTGTCGAGGAAATCCTGGGCAAGGTCGACACCGGTGCCTCGGCCCGCGATGCGGAGAAGATGAAGGAGAAAGAAGCCTTCGACGTACTGGTGATCGGCGGCGGTCCGGCCGGTGCCTCCGGCGCCATCTATGCGGCGCGCAAGGGCATCCGCACCGGCGTGGCGGCCGAGCGTTTCGGCGGCCAGGTACTGGACACGGCCGGCATCGAGAACTTCATCTCGGTGTCGCATACGGAAGGTCCGGTACTGGCACGTCATCTGGAAGAACACGTCAAGGACTACGAGGTCGACATCATGAACGGGCAGCGCGCCGCGGCACTGAAACCGGCCAACGGCGGCGGCCTGCATGAAGTGGAGTTCGAGAACGGCGCCAGGTTGAAATCGAAA
Source organism: Pseudomonadota bacterium (assembly GCA_051747985.1). Classification (GTDB taxonomy): domain Bacteria; phylum Pseudomonadota; class Gammaproteobacteria; order Pseudomonadales; family Pseudohongiellaceae; genus PWQG01. Next base: position 8,806 of record JBNJGU010000002.1, read on the forward strand.
ACCCTGATCCTGGCCACCGGTGCCCGCTGGCGGGAAATGAAGGTACCGGGCGAGGACGAGTACCGCAACAGGGGCGTGGCCTTCTGTCCGCACTGCGACGGTCCCCTGTTCAAGGGCAAGCCGGTGGCGGTGATCGGCGGCGGTAACTCCGGCGTGGAGGCGGCCATTGACCTGGCGGGTCTGGTGTCCCACGTGACACTGCTGGAGTTCGCCGACGACCTGAAGGCCGACGAGGTCCTGCAGCGCAAGCTGCGCAGCCTGGACAACGTCACCATCCTGACCAGCGCCCAGACCACCGAGGTCACCGGCGACGGCAAGAAAGTGACCGGCCTCGTCTACAAGGATCGGGGCACGGAGGAAGTGCACTCTCTGGAACTGGATGGCGTGTTCGTGCAGATCGGACTGCTGCCCAACACCGAGTTCCTGAAAGGTACGGTGGAACTATCGAAGTTCGGGGAAATCATTGTCGACAACCGGGGCGAGACCAGCATCCCGGGTGTGTTCGCCGCCGGCGATGCGACCACGGTGCCGTACAAACAGATCGTCATTGCCATGGGCGAAGGGTCGAAGGCCGCGTTGAGTGCTTTTGATCACCTGATCCGGCACTAGAGACCAAAGGTGAAGAGGCCTGGGCCGGCATCCCTGCCGGCCCGGTCCCCCGGGATCACCGGGTTGCGTAAAGGTGGGCAATCACGACCATCACAGCGAAGCGGTCAGTTCCTGATTGCGGTACTCGCTGACAAAGGTGGACAACGGCTTGCTGTTGCACCGGACCATCTGCTCCAGTTCCGCGGAACGGATCCTGCTGAAGTGCTGCTGCCTGACTTCCTCGAACCGCGCCGGCGAAGTGACGGCGGCGATGCAAAGCTGGGTCACGGGCGACTGATCGTTGGCGCTGAACGCGACGATTTCAGGTGACGTCATGTCACTCGATGACTGCACAATATCCGTGGCACGGTACTGCGCCACAAACTCGGAAACAGGCAGACCGTTACAGACCAGACCGGTCATGTCGAAGTTGAAAACGCCAAGCTCCCTGGCGGCCTTGCGTGCGGCCATGTCCGACTCGACGGCGGCGATGCAGACAGCCGCCGCGGGGGAATCGCTGGCACCGACCAGGCGGGTTTCCTCGGCCTGGGCGCCCATGGCAGTCAGCAGAAGGGTTGCGGCTGTTGTAGTGATGGCTGTCTTGATCTTCATGATGGTCTCCTTGGATGTCACCTTTTGGATGAACGGTTAACAGATCCCGACGGGACTTCTCGTCGCTAACCGGGGTCGCCGTGTTGCTGACGACTCCATCGGGATCACTCAGTGTTACCTAATGCAATCTCGATGCCAACTTTTTCTGCAAGGCCAGGAAAATTTATTATCTATATATAACAACTACTTACAATCGCATCATTTCATCGCTTCAGGCAGTGGGAATAGTGGTAACACTTTTCCGGCGCCCCGGTAGCGGTAACATCTGGTGCATGCCGCACTGTTTCAGGGCGAAGAAAAAGGAAGAGATTGCCTGATTCCGGAATTGTGGTCAGAATGCTACTGACCACAATAAAAACAATGAGGTCCTTGATGATGTCACCTGACCGCAGCATCCAGCGCACACCATGCGCCCGGCTGGGAGGCCAGCTGTGAGCCGCCGCGGCCGTGCAGGCGTGACGGATCCCTCGCGCCGCTCACTGTTGCGTGGTGCCGGCCTGTTCGGCGCGGCGGTGGCCGGCAGTTCAGTCGCTGCCCCTGTTGCCGCGCAGCCCCCCGCCGATGACGCCATATCCGTACGCGAGGCACTGGAGAACCTGACCGCGCTGGAGGCCGAAACCCTGGAAGCGGCCACCATGCGCATCCTGCCGTCGGACGGAAACGGCCCCGGCGCCCTGGAGGCACGGGCGGTACACTACATAGACCGCTGCCTCGGCTCTCACCTGCGCGACAGCAGCAGTGCCTATGCCACCGGCCTGAACGCCCTGCACGAGCAGGCCCTGCAACGTCATGGCCGTGCGTTCGCTGCCCTGACCGGGGCAGAACAGGACGCCCTGCTGGCCGCAATGGAGGCCGGCGAACTGGACGGCTTCGCTCCGGATTCCGCGACGTTTTTCGAGCTGATCCGCGACCACACTATCGAGGGTACGTTCAGCGACCCCTACTACGGCGGCAATCGCGATTTCATCGGCTGGGATTTGCTCGGCTATCCCGGCATCAGGCTCGGCGCCTCTCCACAGGAGGTGGACCGGGGCAGAGCCCTTCCGCCCAACCACCGCTCGGCCTTCGACAACGCGGTCTTCACCAAAGGCGACAACAGGGGGCGTTAGCGCAATGGAAAGAAAACTGCCGGCAACGGATGTGGTGGTGATCGGTATGGGCGCGGCCGGCGGTGTGGCGGTACTGCCACTGGTCAAGGCCGGCCTGCGGGTCACGGCGCTCGAGGCCGGTGGCTGGCTGACCGGCCGTGACTTCGCGCCGGATGAAGTGCGCAACAATATCCGCGACTGGCCGCAGTCCGTGCAGAAGGCCAATGGCGAGGTGCCCACGGTACGTGCCGACGAATCACAGACCGCCATCCAGGGTGGCGGACACCCGATGATGAACGCCGTCGGTGGCACGACCATGCACTATTGGGCACAAAGCTGGCGGTTGAGTCCGTGGGACTTCCGGGTGGCCACCGAAACGGCACAGCGTTACGGCGCCTCGCGCATCCCCGCGGACAGCACCGTGGAGGACTGGCCGCTGGACTATGACGAACTCGAGCCCTGGTACGATACCGTCGAGCGCGCCATCGGCGTGGCCGGCAAGGCTGGCAATCTGGACGGGCGCATCGATCCGGCCGGCAATATTTTCGAAGGACCTCGTGGCAGGGAGTTTCCCATGCCGCCGCTGCGACCCTCGCCGTTCACGGAAATGATGAGCGACGCGGCCCGCTCTCTGGACTGGCACCCGTTCCAGGCGCCAGCCTCGATCAACAGTCAACCGAATGACGGCCGCCCCGGCTGCCTCTACCACGGTTTCTGCAACCGCGGGGGCTGCCACGTGGAGGCCAAGAATTCGACGGCAGTGACCACCATTCCCCGCGCGCTGCAGACCGGCCGCCTCGACTTGGTCACTCACGCCCGGGTCACGCGCATCCTCAGCGACACCTCCGGAAGGGTCACCGGAGTGCGATACACCAAGGGTGGGGAGACCCTGTTCCAGCCCGCTGCCGTGGTGCTGCTGGGCAGCTATACCTACGAAAACGTGCGCCTGCTGCTGTTATCCCGTTCCTCCGCCTTTCCGGAAGGCCTGGCCAACAATAACGGCCAGGTAGGGCGGCATTATTTCAGTCACCACCAGGGCGCGCCGGTTTCGGCCTTGTTCCCGCATGACCTCCACAACTGGTACGGGTTGCCGGCCCAGGGTGTGGCGATAGATGACTGGGCCGACGACAATTTCGATCACTCAGACCGGAATTTCATTGGCGGGGCCAACCTGTGGGTTCACACGGACCGTCGCCCGATCAACGCCGCCGACATGAACACCTTCGGCCTGGCGCCGCGCTGGGGCAGTCAGTGGAAGGCCTTCGTGATGGAGAACGCTGACCGTAGCAACACCTCCTACGCACAGAAAACCACACTGCCCTATGCACACAACTACCTGGATCTCGACCCGACCACCACCGATGCGCAGGGCGACCCCGTGATCCGTATCACCGGCCATTACGGCGACAACGAGAAGCGCATCGCTGCGTTCGCACAGGACCGCATGGAGCAATGGTATCGCGCCGCCGGTGCCATCCGCGTGGTCCGCAGCGGACTCGGGCATACCATGTACGCATCCACTCACGCCTTTGGCGGCACCCGCATGGGGGATGACCCGCGAAGCAATGTCGTGGATCGCTGGGGCTTTGCGCACGAGGCGCCCAACTTCGGCATACTGGGCGCCTCGCTGATGGGCACCAGCGGCGCACGCAATCCCACGCTGACCGTGCAGGCACTGGCCTGGCGCACGGCCGCACACCTGGTGGCAAACTGGCACCCGATCGCGGGCCCTGGTGTATAACAGGCAGCCAGTGCGTCTTGCGGGCGACCGGGTGCTGACCAGCCAGATGGCCCACTAGAACGTGTCCAGCCCCTCGGTAAGCTCGATGGTGCCACCCGCCGGGTCATTCACGAACGCGACCGCCAGCCCCAGGCTGTCAATCTCACGATACGGTGTCGAGAACTCAACGCCTTTCGCGGCCAACTGCTCGCAGAAAGCCTCCAGGTTCTCTATTTCAAAGCCGATGTGGTCGATGGCCTGGCCACGACTGGGCGCGCGCTCTTCATCCGCATCACCAAAACTGATGTTCATGCCCGGAACATTGGTGGTGGTCCCGATGCTGCCGCGTGGGCGTACCTCCAGGCCGAACATCTCCGCATACCAGGCCATCTGCTCCCGGAAACGTGGCGTAAAGAAGTGCACGTGATACCCGCTGATCTCCGTGGACAACGCCTGGTCTTCCTGCAACTCCACGTAAACGCCGTCAGGCATCATCACGTAGGCATTACGTTGGCCCTCGGCACCGACGAACTCGGGTCCCACTTCCAGGCCATCGGCCCGCCAGTCGCGCAGAAAGCGCTCGATATCACGGACCTTGACGCCATAATGATGCAACACTGAATCACGCGATCCCCCCTCGGGCACGGTCTGCGAGAACAGAATCAGCGTGTTGGGCATGGCCACCGCGGCCAGTGCGCCCCGGTCCGCTTCCGTGGCGTTGAAATGGTCCATCCACAAAGCCTTGTGACGCTCCACGTCAGACACATTCAGATGGACATGTCCGTAGCGGATACCGGCCTCGTCCGGATCAGCCAGCTGGCCCAGCACCGGAAACGCAACCACGGTGCACAAAATCAGTAGGAAATGGCGCATGTCACTCTCCCCGCCGGCGCGCCTCATTGATGACGACAGTCACAGGGCCTGCGCTGACATTGCTCACCCGGTACGGGGAACCCGTCTCCCGCCAGGCCCAGTCTCCCATGGCATCGAGTTCGGCCGTTATACCGTCCTCACGGCTGACGTGCACCCGTCCTTCGGTGACCTGCACGATCACGGCCGGGTTCTGGTGGGTCAACTCGGGGGTCGACTCGCCGGGTGCCAGCTCCCTGCGGTAGGAACGGAACCAGGGATTCTCCAGCGAGGCATCGACAGTCAGCCCGTCGGGGCGGTCCATGGCACCGTCACGGGGCGGGCCGTAGTTAGTCAGGGCGATGATGCGGAACAGACCGGGGCCTTCATTGTGCACACGGTGCGTATACGACGCCTCCACATAATCGGTGTTACTGGACACACGGCCGTGCAGGGCCTCTTCACCATTGCTGATGAAGGTGTACATGATCGCCGCGTCGTGCGTGTGTGGCAGGGTCGTGTCACCGGGGTTGATCTGCACGTCCAGCAGCCAGACGTCGTCGTCCTGATGCACCACACGGTGGCGTGGCTCCTGCAGGATGTTGACTACCCGGGCGTCGGGGAAGTCTTCGGGCTGGTTCTGTGCGACAGTCACCAGGGGCAACAGCAGGACCAGCAGAATCGTCATTCTTTTCATGATCGACCTCGTTTTTGTTATTCACGGCACTTCACGAACAAATCGCCGTCACTGACGTTAAATTACCCCCCGCGAACCTGAATGAATTACTACGCAGCTATCCCCTCAATGTGCACGTGACTGATGTCAGTTCGCTTACTGGCGTGTTCGAAAGTGATTGCACACACGTTGCCTGCCTCATCCAGATCCATCAGCGTATTCTCATCGAGATCACGGGTCTCGACAATTTCCCGATCCTGAAACTCGATATACAGGGTGTCCGTATCGTCAAAATACTGCACTTTCATGGCCTGAAACCTCGATCAAAGAAAGCATTATGGATCGTTTCCCGGTCCGGTAGCAAAACGACACGGAGATAGCGATCTCCCGCCTCCCGAATTCGCGCCCACCGCCTGATTCGACCATCGTACTGTACGCACTCGAACGCCGGATGATCCACGGCCCGTATTATCCACTCATCCTTGATATCGGCACGATCCAGTCGGGAGCGCGTCGTTTCAAAGTACCTGGTCGTTTTCACTATGCTGGCTCTTCAATCCTTTGTCTGCCCGCCAATACCTTTATTGTGCCAGTGGATCCGGCCGCAATTGGAAGTGATACACCTTGCTGGTCGTACCGGCGCCCTCACCCTCCATATGGAACGGAGCCCGGCTGCTGATGGTCGCCCAGATGCCACGTCCCTTCCATCCCGCATCCGGGTCGTCGATGCGCCCGTCCATCCACTTGGTGTAGAAACCCAGCGGGTACGGCACCGTCATGCGGACCCACTCGCCACCGTCGTCCAGGGCCAGCAGCGCGCCGGACTGATTGCCGGTGTTGATGGGCGTGTTCTCGCCCAGGCCCAGCGTATTGAACTGATCGACCCAGGTGTAATAGCTACCCTCCGAGCTGCCGGGCAGGTCCAGATTACTGAACTGCGGCAGCGGCTCGGTGTGGAAACGCCAGCCTTCCGGACAATGCTGGCCGGTGGCCTCGGGGCCATTCAGCGGCCCTTCGCAGAGACGACGGTCAAAGCTGGCCATGTGGCCGCTGGCCAGCGCCGCCCAGGCCACGCCATTGCGGTCGATGTCCATGCCGCGCGGGGAGAACCCCTCGATCGGATCGCCGTTGTCGTCCACCGGCAGTTCATAGTATTCGGTGACCGCGGTCTCCGACGGGTTGTCACCCGGCACTACCCTGACGACAGCACCCGGATAGCCCAGGTTCGAACCCCAGATTGAACCGTCAGGCGCGGGCGCCACCGCGTAGAAACCGGAATTGATGCGCTTGTCGCGCTCCGGGTCGACGGGGTCATCTGGCCCGACCCAATCGTCGTCACGCTGGCCGTTGCCGTTGGTGTCCAGAATGAACGGCGTCCAGCCCTGCGAGGCCTCGGCATCGCCCGTCGCCAGGAACTGCTCGGCATCCAGCCAGCCGAGCACCTGCCCGCCGCCGCTGGTCCACAGCGTGTTGTTCTCGTCCTCGGCGAACATCAGGTGATGGGTGCCGAAACAGGTATCGATGGGCGTGTATTCGTCCGCCTCCGGATCGTAGACGCCCAGGTGCCGGCCCGAACGGGTCAGGGGGAACACCTGCGCCGAGGGATGGTCGGAACCTTCGCGGCAGTAGTCGGGATTGTCGCCTGGCGCGCGTACGCGGGCGGTGATCCAGACCCGGCCGTCTTCGTCCATCATCGGGTTGTGCACCGTGGTGGCACTGTCCCAGATCGGCTCGTCGCCCCAGTAGGGGGACGGCTCCATCGGCGGCGAAGGTTCCGGATCATACTCCGGGTCCAGCGGGAACACGGGGACTTCTTCCGTGCTGTGTTCCATCGGGTCCAGTACGGGCAGGTAATCGGCGCTGTTCTCCAGTGCGCCGTAGATCTTGCCATAGGCATTGATGGTCGGGTCGCGCCGGTCGGTGGACACCAGGTCGTGCAGGTAGGCGGTCGGGTCGGCCCAGTCCCACTGGGTGATGACCACATTGCGCTCGGTGCCCTGTGGGCGTTCCGGTACCGGCGGCAAGGCGCCATCCGCGATGCGGTCGGTCCAGTCCGCGTACATCTCCATGGTGCGGTCCTCGCCCATGCCGGCCAGGATACGCATCATGAAGCCGCCAGCCTGCCCGGAGCGCACGCGCCGGTGCCAGGCCTCCTCCGTGGAGTCGAAGCCGCTGAACATGTCCGGGATCTCGCGGGTCGCCTCGTTGCCCATCTGGTGACAGACCACACAGCCGCCATTGGTCACACTGCGGATGAAGTCGGCCTGGTGGCGCATATCCTCGGCGATGCCGTTGCCGTCCGGCCCGGTGCCGGGAAACTCGTCGGCTTCCGGAATCTCCAGTAGCGAATACCAGTAGCCAGCCGGGTAGTACTCGGCGGCGGCAGCGGCATCGGGCGCGGGAACGGCGGCATGATCCAGGTTCTGTCCGGGTTCCGCGGACAGGTGTTCGGAATCCACCAGTCCATAACCACGGACCCAGACCCGGTAGTCGGCATCCGGCAGGTCAGGAATCAGGTAGCGGCCCTGCTCGTCGGTCACCACGATGCGCGCGAAGCGCGTCGGCAGGTCGTCGGTTTCCGCGATGACCCATACGCCAGCTTCGGGGCCGTCCGGGCCGTTGACCACGCCGCCGATGTCACTCTCTCCGAGCGTCACAGCGGCCATGGCTTCGTTCGAGGAAGTGTCGGCTGTCTGCCCCGGGGAAGCGGCGGGATCAGAGGATTCGCTGCCGCAGGCGGCCAGGCTCAGAGCGATGGCGGAAGCCAGCGCGGTGCGGGAGATGGCGCTGCATCGGGACATGGTGGTGCCTCCTGGGTGATCGGGAGGTCCTTTTCGCCGACCGGATTGTCATTGTTGTTGGAGTCAGTATCCGACAGTCACGATAGCGCAATACGCGGGCCGGGACAAACCGGACGCCGCGCTGGCCGCCCGGGGCCCGGCAACCAGCGACAGCATCATCAATCACACCTCACTCGTCCGGATCGAACCGGAACACATACTGCACACCGGGAATCGTCTGGGCCACGCCATCCACTATTCGCGGGCGGAACCGGAACTGCTTTGTGGCGGCCATGGCGCTTTCCTCGAAGACCCCGGCGGGCTCCGCATCCACAACGCTGACAGAGTCTGCCACCACCGTGCCCTCGTCAGAGATGGTGAATCGCACCTGCACCCAGCCCCCGACATCGTTGGCGGAGGCCTCCTCGGGATAGACCGGTTCTTCCGTATGCAATGGCATGAGCTCCTGATCCACCTGACGGTCATCGGGATCCGGCTGATTCTGGCTGTCCTGCGCCAACAGAATGGGGTTGAACACCAGCGCGGCCATGACCAGCAGCGTGAACGCCGCCATCCCTGCCATGCCTTTTCTCATCTGCCCTGCGATATTCCTGTTCTTCATTGTTGTCTCCTCGAGCACATGGCTCAATCGGGTTTTCAGGGTCTTGCGTTCAAACATCGGTTGTGCCGGAATGTCGGGCGCGGCCACCCGCTGCCTGGCGTGGCAACTCCGCGCAACGCTCAACAGACTCTCCGCGTACGTCACATGATCACGGCCGGAGAACAGCACATCGCGATCACAGCGATTCTCGGTCCGGGCCAGCAGGTGCCGCCTTGCCAGCCAGACCAGGGGATTGAACCAGTACAGGGCGCACAACACATGACTGGCCATCAGCATCAACCAGTCATGGCGACGGATGTGACACAACTCATGCAGCAGCACATCGGTCAGCACGTCCGGGGACCATTCATCGGACCGGGGCGGCAGCAAGACATGGGCCGGCCGGCATCCGAACGAGACCGGCGAGTCGATATCGGCACTGGTGGCCAGGACCACGTCGCGGTCCATACCCAGGCGCGCTTTCACCGTTGCCAGCTCCCGATGTAACTCCACCTTTTCCACAGGCGTGGCCGTCCGCCTCATCCGCCGCAGTCGAATACAGGCCAGTCCCAGCCGGAGCAACAGCGCCAGCGCCACCATGACATAGAGCGTAACCACCACTTCCGCCAGGCCGGGTCCGTTCGACCGGGCCGCCGCCTCCGTGGACCGTACCAGGACTTCAAAAACCGGGCTGACCAGCCTTGACTCCGGCAGGGCCCGATGCAGTCCCGCGGAAAGAAATGGCAGAACAGGCATCAATGCCAGCATCAGGAAGGCGAATTGCCACAGTGTGTGCGATGTCGCCTTGTGGACGTGCGGCCAGTACTTCCTGCTCAGCACGTCAGCCCCCAGAAACGCGGCCAGCAAAAACAGGGACTGTCCCCCGACGGTCAGCAGATGGCTCAGTATCGGGGAGGAAGTGATGGCCTGAGACAGGCCGGGGAGGACATCACTCATCGCCCTTCTCCCCATCCTGTTCTTCCGTTCTCGCCTGCTTTTTCGCCTGGATCATCCGGTTCAGCTCTTCGAGCTCGCTGTCGGACAGATCCTCCATGGACATATCCAGCAGGGAGTTGACCGCCATCAGCGGCGAGTCATCAAAGAAGGTCCAGACCAGATTACCGAGCGCATGGCGGGACGCTTTCTCACGAGCCACCACGGGGTGATAGATGTACCGGGCGCCGCTTTCACGGAAGGCGACGTGCCCTTTCTCCACCAGCTTGCCGAGCAGGGTGCGCACGGAAGAATAGCCGGGGGCATCGTCCATGCTCTCCATCACCTCCTTGGCGCTGGCCTGCTCCAGACGATAGAGAATATCCATGATCTGCCGTTCGCGGCGGCTTAACGGACTGTGTTGTGACATGATTTTCGCTACCTGAAAGTGTGTTACTTTTTTAACATAGTGTTAATAATTTAACACTACCAGGAGCACTGTCAAGCTTTTGTGTTAATTTTTTAACAGACAAGTGAATCATTGAGCCGGAATTTATTGTACTGTATCCTGTACAGCACCATATTCTGTACAGAGAGCCAACATGGATGCCATCAGCTATACTGCAGCCAGAAGCAATCTGGCAAAAACCATGGAGCGTGTCTGTGAAGATCACTCTCCGGTCATCATCACCCGGAGCAAGGCACGGTCAGTGGTCATGCTCTCTCTCGAGGACTACGAGGCGCTCCAGGAAACCGCCTACCTCCTCCGTGCGCCCGGCAATGCCCGCCGTCTGCTGGAGTCGGTAGCCGAGCTGGAACAGGGCGGAGGCCAGGAAAGGAAATTGTCTGAATGAAAGTCATCTTCTCCGAGCATGCCTGGGAAGATTACCAGTACTGGCTGCACACCGACAGAAAGGTGCTCAAGCGTATCAACAGGCTGATCCGCGAAACCGGCAGGGCGCCGTTTGAGGGTATTGGCAAACCGGAACCACTGAGGCATGGCCTGGCAGGATACTGGTCGCGCCGGATAACGGAAGAAGATCGCATGGTCTACAGGGTCACGGAAGATTCACTGCTGATTGCCCAGCTCCGATACCACTATTGATCCACGCAGCCGCAAGGACGCCCGGGATCCGGGCGTCCGGACTGAGCTCAAACGCTCAAGACGGATTCTCGATGATGATCTCGACCCGTCGGTTCTGCTGACGTCCCGTTGCGGTGCCATTGGTGGCCACTGGCCGATCCATACCGATACCCGAGGTCGAAAGGCGTTGCGAGGTGATCCCTTGCAGCATCAGGTAGGCGCCAACTGAATCGGCACGCTGTCGGGACAGCCCCTGATTGTACTGGACGTCACCCACGTTGTCGGTGTGGCCCTCGATCTGTACACGCCGTTCGGGATACTGGTTCAGGAAACCCACCAGATTGTCCAGGTTCGTGTTGACACCTCCCTGCAGCTCCGCGCTGCCGGTCTCGAAGAGCACATCGCCCAGTGTAAGGACCAGACCACGGTCCGTGACCTCGGCCTGCAGCTCATCGATCCTGCGCTGATAGTCCGCCGCCTCGCGTGCCGCCGCGGCCGTCATTTCCGCGGCCGAACTCTGCGCCGCATCCGCTTCTCCACGCGCCCGGACCGCTTCGTCACGGGCCTGAATGGCGTCGCGGCGTGCCTGCTCGGTTTCCGTACGCGCCCGAGTGGCAGCATCCCGGGCCCGGGAAGCCGCATCACGTGCCCGAGACGCATCACTACGCGCCCGGGACGCATCGCCGCGGGCCCTGTCAGCTTCCCGGGTACGTGCCTGCAACCGCAATGCCTCACGCTCCTCGCCGAGCCGTACGCGCTGCACCTCCGCATAACGGGTGGCGGCCATCGCCTCGGCTATCGACACGGCCTGGTCCGCCATATAGACACGGTGCTCGCCCAGTTCCATGTCGGCATCAGGCAAGGATTGCTCGGCAATGACCACCGCAGCCTCCGCTTCCCTGAGTTCGACCCGGGCATGATCGGCAACGTTCGGGTCATTCTGCAGCGCGGTCAGTCTGTCACGCACGTCCGCGGCACCCCGGGGACTCTCCGGCGCCGAGGCGCAGGCGGCCATCACCAGTGTGGCAAACAGCAGCCCGGCCAGAGCCGTTCCGCGCTTTACATATCGGGTTGTCGGGATATTCATTGTTGATCTCCTGTGCGTCGCATCTCTTCGACCAGCGCCTCGGAGCCGCGACGCATTTCCCGGTTGATTTCAGCCGCCTTCGCGGAACCGGTTCGTGCCGACGCCAGCTCTGCCACGATCATCGACTCCCGGGCAAAACGCTCTGCCTCGATCATCCGTTCATCGCCTATGGAGCGTTCCGCCAGCATCAGTTTCTCCTGCGCTTCATCCAGCTCGGCCCCCGCATGCTGTCTCGCCCCATCCTGTTCGGCAACGGCAATCGCCTCTCTGGCGGCCGTCATGGACGCCACGGGGGCAGGCGGCACAGCCGCGGCGCATGCACCAAGCAGACCGATTGCCATTGCCATACCCAGGGTCCTGCGCGAGCGACCGCCGAGCGTTTTTCGTGTTGATTGATTCATGCTGCCATTCCCTCTGGTGAGGTGTGATTCGGGACAACGGGAGTTGCCCGGGATCAGCCTTTATTGGCCTTTTCAAAATCCTTTACCTGCTTCTCAGCCTCGTCCTTTGACACGCCGTACGCCTCCTGGATCTCTCCGGCAAGCTGGTCACGCTTACCGGCAATCACATCCAGTCGATCATCGGTCAACTTGCCCCAATGCTGCTTCACCTTGCCCTGCATCTGTTTCCAGTTACCTGCAAAAATATCCTGATTCATCGGTATTCTCCTTTGGCACCAATGCCTGTCATTGGCGTGATAGTGCATCGTGCCCGACAACGGGGTCCGGGGTCTGTTCGTTGACACACGCAGATTTTCTGCCCGGAAATTTCCTTCTCCGTAGGATACCGCACAGAGGGGCGCCGGCTTCTCGTCCATATTCCGTTCTGGCCCCGTCATGGCACCGCCGGTGCAGTGTCCGACTGATTCACGCCACTGGAGACCCCGATGGAACACGGAAAAGGTGATCCCTTCGATACGCTGCAAGGCGGCAACTACCTGCTGGACAGCCTGCCGCAAACGCAAAGGGACGACATTCTGGCGCAGTGTGAGCGCGTGACACTGGAGGCCGGAACCGTTCTCTGCGAGGCAGGCGAACCCTTCACACAGGTGTACTTCCCCCTGACCGGCACCATATCCGTGGTCAGGGACCTGCCCGGACGCGAGCCATTTGAAACGGAAAACATAGGCCGCGAAGGCATGCTCGGTGCCGCCCTGATCCTGGATGTCAATCGCGCTCCTCAACGCGGGATTGTCCAGACCCCTTGCGTGACATGGAGAATGGAAGCCCATGCATTGCAGGCGGCACTGCATGACCATGCGGAACTGTCCCGCATCCTGCAACGCTATCTCTATGTCGCGGTCGACGATCTGTCGCAGTCCACCGGATGCATCCGGTTTCATGATGTGGGGCAGCGTCTGGCCCGCGGCCTGTTACTGGCGCAGGACCGGACCCGGACCGACGATCTGCCCATGACTCACCAGCTCCTTGCCGACATGCTCGGCGTGCAACGTGGCGCAGTCACCATCGCTGCCATCAAGCTGCAACGGGAAGGCATCATCCGCTACAGCCGTGGCAGAATCACCATCCTGGATCGCGAGGAACTGAAGGCAAGGTCCTGCGAATGCTATGGCGCGAGCGTTGAGAATCACGCCAACATCCTTCCCTGATCGCCCCAACGACGCGCAGCGGACACGTCGCGCCCTTCAATGTGCGGTAGCGCACGGAACCATCTGGCGACCGCGGTTACGGTCTTCATTGCAAAATGCCCGGCAATTGACATGTACTGCAACGTACATTGATGATGACGATGGATTACAATGCCCCAATTGAAAAAGCCGCTGAAGGACGCCACCAACATGTCCCTGGATCTGCAGCCGGAGCAGAACCATATACTGGCCCAGCTACCCGCCGACATCAAAAAACGGCTCTTCCCCTATCTGGAAGCCGTATCCATGCCCCTGGGCCAGGTGCTCTACGAACCCGGCCAGAAGATGCGCCATGTGTATTTCCCCGTGGACAGTATCGTGTCCCTGCTCTATGTGATGGAAAGCGGTTCATCGGCGGAGATTTCCGTCGTGGGCAAGGAAGGCCTGGTGGGCATTTCACTGTTCATGGGCGGCGAAAGCACCTCCAGCCGCGCGCTGGTCCAGAGCGGCGGCAGCGGGTACCGGTTGCTGGGACAGCGGCTCGTGGACGAGTTCAGTCGCCACGGCGATTTGATGTCGCTGGTGTTGCGCTACACCCAGGCACTGATCACCCAGATGGCCCAGACCGCGGTCTGTAATCGCCACCACTCCGTCGACCAGCAGCTGTGCCGCTGGCTGCTGCTGTCTCTGGACCGACTGCCCTCAAACCACCTGGTCATGACCCAGGAGCTCATCGCCAACATGCTCGGCGTGCGCCGCGAAGGCGTGACGGAGGCGGCGGGTAAATTGCAGAAACTCGGCGTCATCACGTACCGCCGCGGCCACATCGAGGTACTGGATCGAGCCAGACTCGAACAGATGAGCTGCGAATGCTATGGCGTGGTCAAGCGGGAATCGGATCGCCTGCTCGGACCCGGTCCGTACTGATGCTGTCCGATGCGCCGGAAACCGGCAGTGGCAGTGGATATCCGCTCAATGTGTGGTAGCGTACAGAGAATACCTGCCCGTTGACTCACAGTGGTGTGAACCCTTTTCTCACCAGAGGTCAACACAATGAACAGAATCCCCCTATTCGCCCTTACTGCCGCATTCGCCACGGCCACCGTGCAGATGCCGGCAGCCGCGGGCCCCGTGGACAACCAGCAGCTGTCCACTCAGTCCGGACTTCAGATTCAAAGGGATGACGTACGCACCCTGCTGGACCGCGAAGACGTGCGCCACGCCTTGCTGGGTTATGGTGTATCCGCCGCCGATGCAGAGCGGCGGATCGGCAACATGACGCCAGGCGAGCTGCGTCGGATCCACGACGGCATGGGCAACCTGCCAGCGGGAGAAGGAGCCGTGGGCGCCGTATTGGGTGTATTGTTGATTCTCATCCTGCTGGATGTGGTCGGGGCAACCGACATCTTCCCGGGCATCTGATCGGGATCATCACCGCCATGAAACGATGGCTTGTCTGGCTGGCGTGCCTGTCATTACTGGCGGGTTGCACCTCGTCACTGCAGTATCATTCTCTGGTGCAACAGACGCCCGCCCGATTCTCGGAGCCGGGACGGGTGGCCGGGGTACCGTTCTTCCCCCAGGATGAGTACCAATGTGGTCCCGCGGCCCTGGCCACCGTGCTGGGTGCCAGCCAGCTGGAGGTCACCCCGGAGACGCTGGTGCCACTGGTCTACGTACCGGAGCGCCAGGGATCCTTTCAGGTGGAAATGGTGGCCACCGCCAGAAGTTTCGGCCGTCTGGCCTACCAGATTCCACCCACGCTGGAGGCGCTGTTCGCAGAAATCAACAGCGGCCACCCGGTGCTGGTCCTGCAGAACCTGGGCCTGGACCGCTTTCCCCAGTGGCATTTCTCCGTGGCCAAGGGCTTCGACATCGAACGCCGGAAAATGGTGCTCAACTCGGGTCGGATCGAGAACTACGAAGTGTCACTGGCGGTGTTCGAGCGGACCTGGGCACGTTCGGAGTACTGGGCGATCGTGGTACTGGAACCGGGCCAGGTTCCGGTCAGCGCGGACCCGGTGCGCTACTTCAACGCCGTGGTCGCGCTCGAGCAGACCAACGCGCCGGAACAGGTGATCCCGGCCTATCTCGGCGGGCTGCAGCGCTGGCCCGGTCAGCGTCAACTGCTGATGGGATACGGCAACCTGCTCTACTCCTCCGGAGCGCTGGAAGAGGCGAAAAAACACTTCCAGAACCTTCTCGAACAACATCCCGATTATGCGCCTGCCCACAACAACCTCGCACAGATACACCTGGAGCAAGGCCGTCTCGCGGCAGCGGCCGAGCATGCCGAGCGGGCCATCGCCCTGGGCGGCCCCTATGTGGAGGAGTTCAGGCGGACACTGGCCGAGATCCGGTCGGGCAGATGATCCAGTGGGCCATGCGGATAATACGGTAACGTTCATCCGCGCCACAGGAGTTGTGCGCGCTCGCGCACAGACCCTCACTCGCCATTGCAGCACAGTGAACGTCCATACAATGAAACTTTTCTCAATGGTGAACTCCATGCTGGAAACAATCGCAGTTGTACTGATCGTCCTGTGGCTACTGGGCCTGGTGTCTTCCTACACCGTAGGCGGATTCATTCATATTCTGCTGGTCCTGGCCATCGTGATCGTCCTGCTCAGGGTATTACAGGGGCGGCGTCTGTAGCGATGTCTTGTGTTCCATCACACAAAGCAAGACACTGACAACTTCCACGACGTCGCAAAGGAGTCGCATATGGACAGCAACAGACTGGTGGGTATCGTTCTACTGGTGCTTGGCGTGGTACTGCTCTACTTTGGCTGGCAGGCCTCGCAATCGGTGACCGAGCAGGTCACGGAATCACTTACCGGTAATTTCACTGACAGTACCATGTGGTACATAATCGGTGGAGCCATTTCGCTCGCCGCGGGCGCATTCATGCTGCTACGCAGGTGAGCCGCTGTCGAAGGGTGTGGTATTGCACCGGAGCGATCTCGATGCCTGTGCCTGGTGGGCCATGCGGATAATACGGCCCGCATGGCCCACCAGATCTTCCGGCAGCGCCGGTCAGCAACCCGGCCTGGGGCTCAGGCGGTCGTTGGCCGGAATACCCTTCCTGGTGAAGTGGTTCGGTTGCGTGACGCGGAACGTGTATTTGTCCGATACTCTGGTGAAATACTGTCCACTGAAATCGGCACCCGCTGGCGTGGGCGTGTTGTGCTCCGGGTTGGCTGTGCTTGCCGTCGGGACGCTTTTCTGATCTTTCATGATGTTCTCCAGAGAACTCCGCACTCGCGCGAAATCGCCGAGTATCGGTTCCAGCTCCCTGTATACAATAAGCCAGAGCCGATCCGGAGTCGGTGCGTTGACGCACCCACTTGGACAAAATCCGTGAATCAGGGAAAAATCAGCAATAACTGACTGTCTCCGTCCGGATACATGACCCGGAAGTCTTCCGTGCCGTCCCCGTTGATATCACCGATGGACGAGAACGTGGTTCCTGCTCCCGGCTTATCGACCGCGGTAATACGGCGGCTTACCTCGTACTCCATCCGGCCCCGGACGGTCTGACCGCCGACCGCCACGGAAATGATGCCCTCGGCCCCCAGGCGCACACTCCCCATGCCGGGGGTGGAGGCAAGCGCCTCCTTCAGCGTCGACCAGTGTGCCGGAACCGGCACCAGATCCTGCTGCATCAGGATTCCGTTTTCATCCGTGAACGCCAGAAACACCACAAATGCGCCCTGCAAGCCCGGTACATCCCGGAAGTACAGCCCTTCTTCGTCCACAGAGGATGCCGGAACGGCCAGCACGTCCGCACGCGCGGTCTGATAACCGGAGTCGTCGGATACATCGTCAACCGGCGACAGCCGCATCATGGCGCGCTCATCATATTGCACCTTCAGGCCAAGATCTCCCAGAACCCGGTCAAGCACCGCCGGGTCCGCGACCACCGGATAAGCCAACACCTCGCGATCATTGGCCGTGACCAGGACCACGTCACCGTCTTCATTGATGAACACCCCCTCGTCCCGGCCAGAGGCGGCCTGTCGCACACTGTATGGCAGGACAGTGGCGCGTACACCATTGCTGAGTATACCAAGCTCACCAGTGCCGCGATCCTGTAACACCTCACCGGCCCCGAACGCCTCCGGCAAGCGGATCCCGGCGATCGTGCTCATGGAGGCATGCCCCTGTCCCGCGGCCATGTCGGCCGACAGATCCGGTACCACGCGGCCATCGCCGACCGTCCACCTGTGGGCGGGCAGCTTTCCGGTAAGATCGGTGCCCGGAGGAACGAAAGCCGGTGCATTACCTCCTGGCACTGGAGGCGTGTCCTGGGGATTGGCCGACAGGACAGGGAACGGCAAATTACGCAACTGCCAGATGACATCGAAATCGAAGCCGGCGAAGGATTCCTGCTGGCGCATCTGGTTGCTGGTCAGGCCTGTGCCTCCGCCCGACGAACCCGGTTGGCCACTGGTCTCGATGTTCCAGTAGCTGTTGCTCACCATGCGCCGCATGCTTCTCCCGACCAGACCGCCCACATCGGATTCGCCAGTGACACGCCCCGTGGCGTGGCTGTTGGACAATCTGCTCCAGCTGCTCCCCACCAGCCCTCCGATCTGACCGGTGCCGCTCACATGCCCCGTGGCGTAGCTGTTGCTCACCGTGCCGCTCAGGTTGCGTCCCACCAGTGCGCCCACGAATTCGTCACCGCTCAGCGTGCCCGTGACATAGCATCCATCCACCGTGCCGCCGTAGTTGGTCACCACCAATGCGCTGACGAGAGAAGCCCCGGTGATATCCACCTCTTCCAGTGCCAGTCCCGACAGCTGCGCCCCGAAACCGGCCCATCCGAACAGTCCGACCTGATCTTCCTCACCACGGTCGATGAACAACCCCGTGATTTTGAAACCATTGCCATCAAGACTGCCGATGAAACTGTCGGCGTGACTTCTTCCGATCGGTTCCCAGCCGGCCCCGCCATTCCACAGATCGCCGGAGGGGCTGCCCGTCGCTTTCGCCAGGTCGATATCGGCAACGAGAATATAGTGGTCATCGAGATCATTTCTGACCTTATCGAGCTGCCCGGCGGAGGCAATACGCCAGGGATTCCCTGCACTGCCATCCCCGCCCGCGAAATCAGCCGATACGGAACCGACCGGCAGCAGGACGAGCAGAAGAAGCAATCGGCTTTTCAGGATAAGGACACTCCGCAACAGGTGGGATTTCAGACTTCTCGAGCCTGGCGGAACAGGACACGGCAATTCGCATCAACTCCCGGAAGGCACATACGCATTGAGCCAAGGGAGACAATACTAACTCATAATTCAATATAATGGCAGTCCACGGTCGATACGTCGAGCTATTCCACCACTTCTATCTCGACATCGATCAACCCGGACTCCGTATTCCCGATACGACTGAAAGCAGAGCGTGTCAGGTCGATGACACGCCCATCGACAAACGGTCCACGGTCATTGACCTTGACGACGACGCTCCTGTCATTGTCCAGATTGGTGACTTTCACCCGCGTCCCGAAAGGCAGGGTCCGGTGAGCCGCCGTTTTCGACAGCTGATTCAGACGCTCGCCGCTGGCAGTCTGCCGGAACTGATACTTCATGGCATAAAAAGAAGCCTCGCCACGCTCAGTGTGGCCCACCAGCTCCGGGGGTGAGTGCGTGGAGACGCTGGCACAACTGGCCAGCACCATGGATAGCAGCAACGTAACGAAAAACCTGTTCATGGCCTTCAACTCCTACGGCGCAGGCAGATCAACTCCCCGCCGCCCTTTTCATTTCGCCCCCGGCGGTCAATCAGACCCTTCTCCTGCAATCGGGCGAGACTGCGATAGACGGCCTCCCGGGTAAGCCCCAGTTCCTCCGAGATCCCGGTCCAGGGACGGTCCAGCTCGACCGCCATCCGCTCGCCACTGGCCTTGAGTCGCAGCCAGGCCAGCAGACGTTCATCCGCGGAGCGTATACCACGCAGAGTCAGCATGGCGCGCAGTTCGCGCACCTGCGCCGCGAAGAGTCGGCTCAGTTCCACCCCCATCGCCGCATCCGCGCTGATATGACGCATCAGTACTTCTGTATCCAGGCCGATGACTTGCGTATCCACCTCGGCCCGGGCATGACAGTGGTACTGCGTCGTGAACAGCGCTGCCTCCGCACAGGTGTCTCCGCTTCGGGCCACATACAGTATCACGGAAGACCCATCGGGCAGGTCACGGAACAGGCGCACCCGTCCCGACACCACGGAATAGATGGCCCGCGCCGGCGCCTGCTGCCGGAACAGGAACTCGTCACGGCTCAATGTCCGCGGTTTTCCGGTGCCTTCGGGCAGGAGGTCGATAAATCGCTGCAAGGGTGTATACATATGATCGAAATCATAGGCCGTGAGAGAAACGGCAGGATAGACTGCCTCATACGTTATCGCAACCACTTGAACTGATGGAGGTGCACAATGCTGAAACATTCTCTGCCGATCACCGCCCTGCTGCTGGCGGGACTGATGACGCCGGCGCTGTCTGTCGCCCAGCACGAGCAACATACCGGACACAACATGGACCACGGCACCGGCACGGCGTCCCAGCAGCCCACGGAGGCGGGACAGGATGCGTTCGCGGCCATTCAGGAGATCGTCGGACTACTCGAAGCCGACCCTGATACGGACTGGTCACGGGTCGACATCGATGCCCTGCGTGACCACCTGATCGACATGCACCTGGTGACCCTGTACGCGAAGGTCGATGCCGAGCCCATTGACGGCGGTGCACGCTATCAGGTGTACGGAGAGGGCGAGACCATTGGTGCGATCCAGCGCATGGTGGGGGCTCACGCCGGGCAGATCAGCACGGATACCGACTGGATGGCAACGACCGAAGAGCGCCCGGATGGCGTCGAATTGACCGTCATCACTGACGAGGACTCCGACGTGGCCAGAATCCGCGGGCTGGGTTTTGCCGGGTTCATGGCGCTGGGTGACCACCACCAGCCGCACCACCTCATGATGGCGACGGGTGGTTTCAGTCACCAGCACTGAGCCTCATTGCTTGCGGCTGGACAGCCCGAAAGGCAGATAGAGCGGGCAGGTGCTCACCAGACTGGTGACCACGAAAACGGCCGCCAGAATGCCCAGAATGATGGCGGCCAGCCCGGACAGATTGCCGGTAAAAATCAGGATCGTGATGACCGCGGCGATCACCAGTCGGATACCGCGGTCCACTGCTCCCATGTTCTTCTTGAGTTCCATGGTGTTCTCTCCTTACCGACGGTTCATCGGATGATGGTCTGAAACTGGCGCACCTCTGTAGAATAACTGTCACCTTACTGCGGTAGGCTTCCCTGCTCAATGTAGCTGGATATCTCCCGGAGTCAATTATGAACCCTGTATACTGGAAGCTGCCACTGGTCCTGCTTCTTTCCACCCTGCTCGGTACGACCGCACTGGCACAGAACACCCTGGTCCCGCCCGGCGAGGAACGTTATGCCGCCACGGCGTTTCCAGACCGAATCATCCTCACTCCCACGGCAACGCCGGCGGTCAGCCAGACAGTGAACTGGCGCACGCGCACCTCGGTCACCGAGGCGGTTGCCGAAATCAGCGAGGCAAAGGACACACCCGCGCTGCATCTGACCTCGCGGCAGGTGCGGGGGCAGTTCCAGACCCTGCGGACCGACAACGGCACGGCCCACCATCATCGTGTCACCTTCACCGGACTGCAACCCGACACGCTCTATGCCTATCGGGTCCGGGGCGACAATACCTGGAGTGAATGGTTCCAGTTCCGCACCGCGACGGACGGGTTCGAGCCACATACGGCCCTGTACTTCGGCGATGCGCAGAATGCCGTCAAGTCACACTTCTCTCGCGTGATCCGCCAGGCGCATGGCACCGCGCCCGAAGCACAGGTCATGGTCCATGCGGGCGACATGGTCAATGGGCGTGACGGCAATCATGATGACGAATGGGGCGAGTGGTTCGACGCGGGCGGCTGGCTGCATGGCATGGTCAACAGCATCCCCGCCTTCGGCAACCATGAGTACGTCTCTCAGCCCGATGGCCCCCGCCTGTTGATGAGTCATGTTCCCGCGCAGCTCGGGGTCCCTGCCAACGGTCCGGCTCCGCTGCAGGACACGGTCTACTATGTGGACTACCAGGGCGTGCGCTATATCGCGCTGGACTCCATGGAAGCCCTGCAGAATGAAGACCTCGCCCGCCTGCAGGCCGACTGGCTGCGGGGCGTGCTGGAAGACAACCCCAACCGCTGGACGGTCGTCACTCACCACCACCCCATGTTTTCCGTATCGCGGGGGCGCGACAACCCGCCTCTGCGCGAACACTGGAAGCCGGTGTACGAAGAATACGGCGTTCACCTGGTCCTGCAGGGGCATGACCACACCTATGGCAGGGGACAGAACCTGGCAACGGGTGCGTCCGGACAGATGACAGAGCAAGGCCCGATGTATGTCGTATCGGTAGCGGGCCCGAAAATGTACCGCATCAGCGATGAGGCCATGGAAAGCATGGATCGACTGGCCGAGGATACCCAGCTGTTCCAGGTCATCCACTTCGGCGAGGATCGCATCACCTATGAAGCACAGACAGTGACCGGACAGCTGTACGATGCCTTCGACATCGTCCGCACGGATGCCGGGGTGCGGATCGAGGACCTGCTACCTGATGGCGAAACCAACCTCTGTGGCAACGAGGATGCCTCTCGATCTTCAAGTTGTTGGAGCGGGTCGGATTTCATACAGTTCGACGAGTGACGGGTATCACACTCGCATGAATCATGGCCGGACAGCGTGCTCAATGGACCATCGCTGGCCGGCCTTCCACTTTACCATCCAATGCCCGTTCCCTCCCGGCCCATTGTGACCACACTGCCATAAAACGTTCACCGATCCGTCACCGATCCGTCACGCACCCTCTATAAACTTCCAGGCGCTTCCAATGGCTGAAGCAGACTACGAATCAGAGGGTAGAACCATGCAATTTCGAAAAAACCTGCTAGCCCTGGCGATCGCCACAATCGCTACCGGCCTTCCGGCCACCACACTGGCCCAGAGCGGCAATCAACAAGGCTCGATGGAACTCGCACAGGCTTCCAGCCAGGCGGGCACCATCAGCGGGCGCATTACCAGCGACCGGACCGGCAACCCGCTGCAGGGCGCCGTGGTCGGCATCGAATCACTGAACATCTCGGACACCACGGATTCGGAAGGCCGCTTCCGCCTGCCGCGTCTGTCACCCGGCACCTATGAGGTCACGGTCCGTTATGTGGACCGGGAAACGGAAACCCGGTCCATCACCATCGGTGAAGGAGCCGGCGAATCGTTGAATATCGCCATGCGCCGCGCCGAGGCCTCCAATATCGACGAAATTGTGGTATTTGGCACCATGATCGCCGACTCCGAAGCTGCCGCGCTGCAGCGTCAGCTGGCTGGCAATAACGTCGCCAACATCCTGGCCTCCGACTCCATCGGCCGCTTCCCCGATCAGAACGCCGCCGACGCCCTGGGCCGCGTGCCCGGCATCTCCATCGAACGGGACCAGGGGCAGGCCCGGTACGTGAACGTTCGCGGCGCGCCCGCCGACTTCTCCAGCATCGCCTTCAACGGCGTATCCGCACCCACCCCGTCCACCGGTGGGCGGTCGGCGCGCTTCGACACCATTTCCAATGACGTCATCAAATCCATCGAGATCGTCAAGGCCGTGACGCCGGACATTCCCGCCGATTCCATCGGTGGCTATATCAATGTGGAAACCAACGGTGCCTTCGATCGTCCCGGCTTCAACATCGATGCCGCCATCGGCCAGGGCATCAAGGAGCTGGGCGGCGGTCGCCTGGAAAACTATCAGCTCACCCTTTCCAACACCTTTTTCGATGACACCGTGGGCATCCTGGTATCCGGCAGCCTGTTCTCTGATGAAAAAATCACGGATAACATAGAAAACAACTTCCGCGTGGAATCCGATGATCAGGTATGGACCCGCGAGGCGGACTACCGACTGTACCGCCTGAACCGCGAGAACGAATCCCTGAATGTGCGGATGGACTGGCGCCCGACCGCGATGTCGGAATTCTATATCAATTATGTGGCCTCGGAATTCAGCGACTTCGAAATGCGTGACAAACACGTGTACGACCTGGACGATTCGCACTTCGGTCACATCCGCTCCAGGGCCGGATTCGACCCCGGTCTTTCGGACCCGGTCAAGGGCACCGTACTGGGTGTCGGCCTGGATGCCGATTTCAACACCCGTACCGACCTGGAGTCGATCCAGACCAGTCAGTTTGGTGGCAGCTTCAATGTCGGTGAGCTCTATGTCGACTGGGTGGGCGGCCTCAATCGCTCTGAATCCGAGCGTCAGCCGAACAGCGCATACTGGGAATACGAAATCCCCCGCTACCGGGCAACCAGCGACACCGATCCGACGCCGCGTGACCCGGGCATCTCCGTCACCTATGACTATACGGATCCCGACTGGCCCATCGTCGAGGTATTCGATACCAAGGTCAATCCGGATGGTTCACTGGCACTTGGCGATCGCCTCAACGGGCCGCCGATCGATTACTTCCAGTTCGAGAACGTGGAAACTTCCGACACCCTGGGACGCGTCGACGATCTCTACTTTCAGACTGATGCCGAGTTTCCGTGGTCTCCGATGGGCATCACCTCCGAGCTGAAATTCGGGGGACGGGCCTCCCGTCGCGAAGCCACGCTCCGGGACACCGACCTGGAAGTCGACACCAGGATCGACGGCCTGGGCGTCGACACCTCTTATGCCGCGATCCTGTCCGACCACGCCTCACGGGCACGTTTCCCGCAGCCCGGCATGATGGAGTTCAGCAAGGGCAAGGCCCTGACCCAGCGCGAGGCCGCCTTCGCCGCCGCCAGGGCCAATGGCCACCTGCTGACACAATCGAACCTGTGGTCCAACTTCTACAATGTCGATGAAGACGTATACGCCCTGTATGCGATGAACACCTTCAACTTCGACCGGTTCGACATCATCGCCGGTGCCCGCGTGGAGTACACCCGCATGAACGGCGTGGGGCTGCGGACATCGAACGAAGATGCCATCGATGACATCCTGGAAGAAGGCTCGCGGGAAATCGTGCTGGATGATCTGTTCGCGGCGCGTGACGCCAACGGCAACCCGATACTGGAAAGGTTTTCCGCCAAGAAGGACTATGTGGACATCTTCCCGGCCCTGCACATCAACTACCGGCCGAACGAGGATATGGTACTGCGGCTGGCCTACACCGAGTCGATCCTGCGCCCCAGCTATGGACAGTTCGCTCCCAACCAGGAAGTGGGCGATGACTCGGATCTCGCACCGGGCGGCCTGATCAACATCTCCGGCGGCAACCCGGATCTCGACCCCTACCACTCCCGCAATATCGATGCGTATGCGGAATGGTACCTGCCCTACCGGGGCATACTCAGTGCCGGGATCTTCGCCAAGTGGATCGACGATCCCATCTTCGGCGCCACGCAGACGGTGGACGGCGCTCCGTTCGGCTTTCCGGACAACCAGGTGCGGCTGTCCGGCCCGCTGAACGGTTCAGATGGTGAGATCCGGGGCGTCGAGCTGAACTATTCACAGCAATTCGGCTTTCTTCCAGGGCACTGGGATGGCATCGGTGTCTCGTTGAATTACACCTACAGTGACGACTCAGCAACCACACCGCCGCTGTTCAATCCGGAGACCGGCGAGAACGACGGAGCCAGCCGCGAGACCGGGCTGTCCGGTGCCTCGTCCACCACCTACAACGCATCGGTCTTCTACGAGAAGTTCGGCGTGTCCACCCGACTGTCCTACCAGTACCGGTCCACATGGCTCAACTCCATCGACCTGGGCGAGCCGCGACTGGATCGATTCTGGGATGATCGCCCCTCGCTGGATCTGTCGTTCCGCTACTCGATCAACGACAACTGGATGCTCTACCTGGACGCCAACAACCTGTCGGACGAGTACGGTCGCCGCTATAACGGGGAGCGTAAATACGTCTATGAAGTGGAAGGGTTCGGTCGCAGCTATATGGCGGGCGTGAGAATGTCATTCTGATCCTTTGAACGGATCAGAGAAGTAACGTCAAGGTGGGCGTGGCAGCGACCGGCGGTTCTGCCGACGCCCCACCACGGCGGTACTCATGACAACAGGATATAACCATCCGGACTATGGATGGACCAGCTCCTCTGCCTCCACACCATTGACTCCCCGTATATTGCCCGCAATTTCCATCGCCAGCGCGCGCTCCGCGTCATTCTCCACGTTGCCACTGAGGGTGACCACACCGTCCTGGGTGCTGACGGAAATCGCCGAACCGCGGATACTGCGCGAATACATCAGGCTGGATTTCACCCTGGTGGTGATCCAGGTATCAGAAAAACTCTGCCTGAGATCGGCCGCGGCCCCGGTGGCCGTCTCGGCAATCGTCTCTGCGGTTTCATCCACCACAATCCGGTTGTCCACGGATGCGACTCCGTCCGTGCTGCTCGCCAGGCTACCGGCCACTTCCCTGGCCTCTTCACTGGTGGCCGTACCCAGCAGGGTCACCCGGCCCGACTCGACCTCGACGTTGGTGGACAGGCCCTCGGCATGACGGCTCCACAGCAATCTCGATTTGACGCTTGCCGTGATCGTGGCATCGCGGACCACGTCACCATAGCCGCGCTCTGCGACCGCTCCCGAGTCGGCCATGTGTTCCGGATCGACCTCGATCCGGTTGTCTACATCCTCTATGCCCTCGACGCCCCGGGCGATTTCCCCGGCCAGTTCCCGTCTGACTGCATCGCTGACGGTGCCAGTCAGGACCACGACACCATTGTCAACGGCCACCTGGATCTGATCTCCTTCCAGATGCTCATTGAGGGTATAGGTGGTCGTGATCTGACTTTCCTGACGTGCTGCCGTGATGGCTCCGTCTTCGGCGGCCAGCAGACTGCCACCCGGACTCAACATGATCAGCGACATCAGGGACACCAGCGAAAACCTCCGAACATGTCTGCCCATCTCGAGCCTCCCCTCAGCGAATGACCTGACGTTTCAGGCCGATGATACGTGGCCCTGTTCTCTGCAATGTGCATCCATTCCAGGGGGAATACAAGCGCTATTGGACAGATGACGGGATTAGCGGTACCGTTGAGGGTCCAAGTCAATGCACCAGAAAAGTGCTTCATTACGGGAGTGAGACAATGATAAGAAAATCCCTGCTTTCCCTGGCACTGGTCGCGACCCTGGTCGTCTTCGTCGCCCCGAGCGGCGCCGTTGCCCAGGTTTCGATCGAGCCGGCCGAACCCTACAAGGTAGGCACCTTCGCGGTCGAAAACGAGCAGTTCGTCGGACTGGTCATGCGGGATGATTCCCTGATTGTGGATCTGGTCGAGGCCAACAAGGCCCTTGAGCTGATGCCGCAATACCCCGCGGTCGACATGCCCGGCGATATGCTCGGCCTGATCGAACAGTACGAGTACGGCATGAAGAACCGGGTCTACGAGATCGTGAACTGGATGGTCGAGGAAGAGCTGCTGAGCGGCATGGACCGGCCGGGCTACATCCATTCGGTGGATGACATCGACATCCGCGCCCCGATCCAGTACCCGAGCAAGATCATGAACGCGGCGGTGAACTTCTACTCGCACGCCTGCGAGGGCTGCACGGAAGAGGAACTGGCCGAGAGGACCCGCGAGCGGCAGGAGAATCGTGGCGTGCCCTACCTGTTTCTCAAACCCACCCGCGGCGCGGTCATCGGTGACGGCGAAGATGTGATCATGCCGTACGGCCGTGACGAGATCGAATACGAGGTCGAGATGGCCATCGTCTTCGGCCGCTCCGGCAAGTACGTCTCCGCCAACCGGGCCTATGACCACGTGTTTGGTTACATGGTGGCGATGGACGTCTCTGACCGCGGCGGTCGACCGCCGGGCGGCTACGGCGTGCGTTCCGACTGGTTCGTCGGCAAGGGCCACGACACCTTCGCACCGCACGGCCCCTGGATCGTGCCCAAGGAGTTCTACGGCGACCCCATGGAGCGCCTGCACCAGACCACCGTCGTGGACGGCGTGACGGTACAGGAAGCCCGTGCCGGGGACATGATCCACAACATCCCCGAGCTGATCGAGTACGCCTCGTCGCTGATCACGATCTTCCCCGGCGACGTACTGCAGAGTGGCACCTCGGGTGGCACCGGTGCGGGCCGCGTAGAGCGCGCCACTGGCTCCGGCTACCTGGTCGACGGCGAGACCATCAGCGCCAGCATCGAGGGCATAGGCACACTGACCCACAGGGTCGTTCGGGAAGAGAGTGTTCCGGATGATCTGAGCGGATCCCAGCTGACGCCCACCAGCGAGTATCGCGACTGACAACAGTCAGTTGACCGATAAGAGCCCCGGTGACCGATGGAATATTGGGCCGGGGCTTTTTTTCAAGTTCTCCACGAGCGGCCCGGATTTCACCGTTCAGTGCCTGAATCGCGGGTTACCCGACCGGTACCCGAATACACACTCAGTGCAGTCACTGTGATCAGTATCAATGCCATGCCGACAACCTGCATTCCAACCAGCCGTTCATCCAGCAGCACGACGCCGAACAACGAAGCGGTCACCGGCTCGACCATCGCCACGATCGAGGCTACGGCCGGGGCGGTATGGTTGAGACCGGGGATATACAGAATGAACGAGAGTCCGGCCCCGAGCACGCCCAATGCCACGAACAATGGCCAACTGGATGTACTCAGCGCGACAAGAGTCTGATCGGCATCGCTCGGCCAGATGAGGATGGCGGCCAGTACCGCGAAAGCGATCACCAGAATCGCCTGCGGACTGCCGTGCGGCGCCGCGTACTTGAATCCGAAAATGAATATCGCATAGGACAGGCCGGAAAGCAGTCCGGCACCGACGCTGACCACTGTCACGCTGTCCGCCCCGACTTCGTGAATACGGGTCAGCAGCAGGATGCCGAGCATCACCACCGCGATCGCCGCCCACTTCAGAGGCGTCGGACGTTCCAGCCCGAGCGCGAACGACACGAGATAGACGAACACCGGCGCGCAGTACATCAGCGTCGCCGCCACGGCCACGCCGCCGTTGTCGATACTGACGAAATAGAACGCGAAGTTGCCGGCCACGCCGACACCGGCAATCACCGACCAGAACCACAATCGGTGACTGTGCAGTCCGCTGCCTCGCGGGCGCAGCGCCAGCCAGGTGATCACGAACAACAGGCCGATTGCCCCCCGATAGAACGACACCACGGAGGCATCCCAGCCGTCGGTCATCAGCATGCCGGCAATCCCGCCTGACAGCCCCCAGCACAGGGCCGCCAGTGCCACCAGAGCTGTACTCACGCCTGTTGCAGACATCTTCGAGACCGCAGCGCATGCAGGATGTTGGAGGGAAGCAGACCGCGTCATGCGGTGGTCACACCACCCACATGACGCGGTCCGGATGACACCGGATTCCGTTCAGAGAGCCCGACAGGACTCACTGAACCGGTGTATCAGTTTTAACGGAGGTCGAGAAAACGTGGCGTATAGCGCCGCACCTCGCCCTCGGGCCCGACTTCCGCGCCATAGACGATGCCTTCACGATCGGCGACCACACCTTCCGCGGCGCAGGTTCCCGAACAGTCGGGGCGCGGGTCCGGAATCAGGTAGTGGACTTCGCCCGTCTGTGCACTGCCGACGCGGATACCGCGCATCCAGGCGACATTGTCCGGGGCCACGGAACCGGACTCGGAATCCGCCGCGTACAACGTATCGTTGTCGTCGATGTAGAGACCGCTGATCCGGCTGAACTGATACCAGACATCCAGCAACTCACCGTCCGTGTTGAAAATCTGGATGCGCGCATTGCTGCGATCAGCCACGAACAGCCGATCCTGTGAGTCGAACTGCAGCGAATGGGGCTGAATGAACTGTCCGGGCTCACTGCCGTACTCACCAAAGTGTCGCAGGTACTCCCCGTCGCTGTTGTAGACGACCACACGGCTGGGGGTATCTTCGGAGTTGGAATGCCCCTCGCCGACATAGATGTTGCCGTCGGGGCCGACAATGACGTCATTGGGCTCGCTCAGCTCGCCCGGCACGTCGGAGGAGCCGGGAACGCCCAGCGCCATCAGGTGTTCGCCGTCCGCACTGAACTTGTGCACCTGGTGTCCGATCACTTCGTCCGGCGGATTGTCACCGTACTGATTGTCGCGGGCATCGGCGATCCAGACATTGCCTTCATCATCAACGTCGATGCCATGTGGCCAGGCAATCATGCCCGCGCCGAAGCTGTCGACCAGGTTGCCCTGACGGTCGAATTTGAGGACCGGGTCGAGCTCGGGATTCTGTGTGCAGCCCGCAATGTTGGCGCTGCAACGCTCGCCCACCCAGATGTACTGGCCATCGGGGGAAATGTCGATGGCACTGGTGGAGCCCCATTCGCGGTCTTCGGGCATCCGGAACCAGTCCTCATGGGTCAGATAGGGGTTGGGCAGGGCGTTGGTCGGTGGATATTCCGCGGAACTGAAGTCCACACCGGCCGTCCGCGGCTGCGCCGACACCAGCATGGGAACCGTGGCAAATGCCGCGGCAAGCGTATAAAGCGCTGTTTTGACTGCTCTTTGTTGTATTCTCATGAGTGGCAGACTCTCCATTTTCAGTACGATCAATTGAAAGAGAAGGGTAAACCACCTTCCGCTTCTACTCAAATGCGTCTGTACAGCGCCCACAAACCCGGCGTCCAGCTCCATCGGGGCCTGCTGCCTCATTCGGCATACAACAGGCTGTAGCCGTATTCCTGGGCCCGGGTGGCGGCCAGCACGCCCGCCGGCACGAAGCGACTGTCCGGTATCGCTCCGGCCACCAGTTCCTCATAGACCGCATCCGGAGAAGCACCGGTCGCCGATGCCAGCATGCCGGCATAGACCCGGGTGGCCCGACTGCAGATGACAAACCGCACGCCCATCTCGCCCAACATGGCGATGGTGGTGCGCCCGTTGGAGGCGCTGGCGGTATTCATCGGGTTGGTGGTGGGTGCCGGATCAGCGTCACGATCAAAGTAGGCGCCATACTTCCCCCAGATGGCATCATCAAAGGCCAGCGGCGTTGACGTGTGGCGGAAACAGACGATCATCGCATAATCCGATGCCCGTCCTTCGTATTCCTCCACATGCGAAGTGATGATGTTATTGGCATAGCGCATCGCATTGGCACCGCCCGGTGCGGTGGCGGAATCCACGAAGACACGATGACTGCCACCGAGCTCACCCATCCAGGCATCCTTGTCGTGCCGTGCCGGCTGGAATCCATCCGCCCGCCCCTGGGCCCGTGCCGGAGCACCGCTGGCCGCAAGGCCGGCCACCGCGGAAACACCCATACCCGTCAGCAGGGTCCGCCGCCCCATCCTGCCCTGTTGTCCGTCTTTCATCGCATTCTCCTTTCCGTCCGTCATTGATTTGCCTGATGCCTGTCCACGAACCGGTTTTCATATCGGTACCAGTTCGATCATTCCGCTCACGCCCAGCCGGCCCAGCAGACGCCGTTGCTTCTCGTTGATCAACAGCGTCAGCCTGCTTCCACGGGCGGCCATGGTGACCGCCTCCCGGTTGAAAAAATCCACGGCGGACTGGTCGATGTGTGTAGTGTATTGCAGGTCCACGGTCAGATTCTGCCCCGAGAGCCGCTGAAACCTTTCCGTGAGATGCGCCAGTGAGGCATAGAACAGCGAGCCCTTCACCTTCAGTACGGGACCCGAATCGGTGTCGTCCAGCTTCATGTCCAGCTGACTGATGCGGACCAGGAAGACACTGACAGACAACAGGACCGCAATTTCAATACCGACAGCCAGCCCGAAAAACATGATGCTGACGAAGGTGGCGAGATAGATGACCAGCTCCGAGCGATCCCGGGCATAGTGCCGGACATCGCTCCACTTGATCATGTCCGCCCCGACGATGAACAGGGTCCCGGCCATCGCGGCCATGGGCATCCAGGTCAGAATGGGACCCAGGAACGTGATCAGTACCAGCACGAAGCCGGCCGTGGCAATGCCCGACAACGGCGTGTTGGCGCCCAGACTCTGGTTCACCCGGGTCCGGTTGAAACTGCCGGATCCGGCAAACCCCGAAAAGAAGGGTGCGAGGAAGTTGGAGACCCCCTGGGCATAGACCTCCTTGTCCAGGTCGACCGGCTGATCCGTCTCCATCTTGAGCTCTCTGACAATGACCAGTGACTGGGCCAGACCGATGAAGGCAATGGCGATGGCATAGGGAATCAGCTTCAGACTGGTCATCAGGTATTCCATGTTGACGACAGGCACGCTGAAAGGCAGCCATTGCAGCGGCATACGTCCCAGATACTCCAGCTCCGTGACGGGCTGCGGCCAGATGAAAGCCACCAACAGACCACAGAGATAACCGGCGCAGACCGCAATGATGATGAAATAGCGCCGGGAATGACGTCGCCCCACATAGCCGGCCAGAATGGTGGTCAGTCCGATCGCCAGGCTGTAGGGGTTCACCAGGTTGGCGGCATCGCTGATGATGATATAGAGCTTTTCGTAGAAGAACGTGGTCTGGAACGTGGACAGATCCAGGATACTGTCCAGTGAGGCCATGATGATCAGGAAGCCGGCACCCGCGGAGATGCCGGAGATGGCCGCCGGCGACAGATACTGGAAGATCCTCGCACCGCGTAGAAGCCAGAACAGCAACTGGATCAGCCCCACCATCATGCAGAGCAGGAATACATAGTCGATGTACACCGGGCTGCCACGACCGGCCAGGGGCATGACCGCTGTCCCGATCAGAATGGCGACCGCGGTGTTGGGGCCGCTCATCATCGAGGAGGTGCCCAGCACACTGCAGAAAAGCGTCACGAAAATCGCGCAGTAGAGACCATACTCCGGCTGCAGGCCGGCCAGGTAGGCATAGGTGATGCCCTGGGGGATGACCAGTATGGCCCCGACCAATCCCGCAAAGACCTCGGTGCGCAGATCATTCTTCCTGGCCGCCCAGGCGAATGAGGGCGTCGCTTCTCTGAGCAGTGTGGCGATCAAGGTATCAACTGTTCCAGTAGCTTGAGAAACCGGCTCTGTCCGGGGTCGGCCGGACGATACTGCAGGTTGAGGTAGGCGGACACATCCAGTGCCTGCTGGTGACTCAGTGATTTACCGTTGCCGAGCGGCATATTGGCCCAGATGAAACCGGCCGCCAGCCGGATACGGTTCATGCCGGCCCCCTTGTTGTAGGAATCGGATCCCCACACAGCGGGCATCGGTCCCACGCCTTCACCGCGCTCCCCGTGGCAGCTGGCACACTGCTGCATGTACACGGCGCGACCGTTGGCCGGATTGGGATCATAGCCCGTGTCGGGCAGCGTCGGCACGCCACGGCCCTCGGGTTCGGCGCCCATGACCTGCCCCTGGGACAGGTAGGTCACGTAGGCCGCCACGGCCAGGACTTCCGGCGCATCCTCGGTCGGCATGATGCCATCCATACTGTAGAGGAAGCACTCCCGGATCCGGAGCCCGATACCATTGCGTTTACCGTTCTTGCCACGCCACTTGGGATACATTCCGGCCACATTCAACGGCAGGGCATCCTGCTGCGTGCCCGCCTGGAGATGACAGTTGCTGCACTCCAGACTGTTGCCCACATAACGGCTGGCGTGGTTCTGGGTGTCGG
Source organism: Pseudomonadota bacterium (assembly GCA_051747985.1). Classification (GTDB taxonomy): domain Bacteria; phylum Pseudomonadota; class Gammaproteobacteria; order Pseudomonadales; family Pseudohongiellaceae; genus PWQG01. The sequence goes on from JBNJGU010000002.1 coordinate 42,071, forward strand.
TGATGATCTCGTAGCCATACACCACATTGGAGTAGTAGTCATCGAGAAAAGGCTCGTTGAGCAGTTGCTCGATGCCGGGCGACTCCTGCTGGGCATGACCCGTGGTCAGAGTGACCGACAACAGCACCAGGAAAACAGACGTTCTACTGAATCTCATGGCTCATCACTCTTCTGCAACCATCGGAAGACACTGTATCGATGCAATCCTGTACCGGACTGAAAACCCCGGATTTATACAGCAGTGGAGCCGCCAGTGACAGTGACACATTGACGCAGCAGAACCTACTGCCGCGTCTGGTGACAGTTCACGCAGGCACCCGATACCCGGCCCGCCATGTAATAGGCCGGCGGGTTGCCTTCCGCCGCCCTGCGTGCACGGCTGACGGTGCTCAGAAAGTTGTCCATATCGTTGCGCAGGAAGGTATGACTGGAGCTCAGGTCACCTTCGCGCAGATCGCTGCCGATGCGCTCGATGTCACTGAGGTGATTGACGATCACATCCTGCAGGCCGCGATCCCTCTCGTTGCCCGAGTCCTCCCCGACCAGCGCCAGGTCGAGCTGCTGCAGTTCGAAGGCAAGCCGGTGCATCTGCGACCGCAGCTCCGCGCCACCGGCATAATCGAAGTCCGGTGGATTGGCGATGCCGGGAAAGCGGCTTCCCCCGCCGCTGCTACTGCACGCGGACAGTACCGTCAGCGCAAGCAATGCGGACAGATATCGAACAGGGGTGGAAAGATTGCGGATGACCATCATGTAGACTCCTGATTGTGAAACAGTGACTGGTGAAGTGTTCGCAGTATACCATCCGGCGGATCGGCAATGCGGCGATATGCCACATTCGTTTTTCCCCTGTCTTGCCGCAACATACTTCCATGAAAGTTGTACCCGCCCTGTATGGCGCCATATTCGTGAAGTCCTGAATAGACCGGAGCACTTATGCGTGTAAAGTTGATGACTGATGATTTTCGCCTTTCCAGAATGACGCTGGCCGTCACCCTGTCCCTGTCCGCCGGCGCCGTCGTCGCGGCCGAGCCGCCGGCCGAGCTCGAAGAGATCCTCATTGAAGGCCAGCGGCATCGCAGCAGCTACCTGCAGAGCATGAGTGAAGAGGACATCAGGAAACTCTCGTCCTCCACCAGTGACACGGCCAGTCTGTTGTCTCAGCTGGCGGGCGTCAGTGTCAATCAGGCCGGCGCGGTTTCCGGCCTGCCCACCATCCGCGGCCTGACCGATGATCGGTTACGCGTCAAGGTGGATGGCATGGACATGATCGCCGCCTGCCCGAATCACATGAATCCGCCATTGTCCTACATGGCGCCCAGCGATGTGGGGCAGATGACCGTTTTTGCGGGCATCACGCCAGTGAGCGTTGGCGGAGACAGTATCGGTGGCACGATCATCAGTGAGACCCGGGCACCGCAATTCTCCGACACGCCCACTCTGGAAGGTGATGTTGGCGGTTTCAGCCGTAGTAACAACAATGCCATGGGCACCAATGTACGGATCAGCCGGACCAGCGAGAACCTGTCCGCCAGTTACAGTGGCAACTACAGCAAAGGCGACAACTATACCGCGGCGAAGGATTTCAAGACGACCGAGCAGACCGGGCGCCCCGGCCATACCCTGCCACTGGATGAGGTCGGCTCCACGGCCTATGAAACGCAGAATCACAATCTCCGGATCGCGTACAGAACCGAAGATGATCTGTTTGACGTCCAGGTCGGCTACCAGAACATGCCCAGTCAGCTGTACCCCAACCAGCGCATGGACCTGTTGGACAACCAGCAGGTACGACTGAACATGAGCTGGCAGCACGCAACCGACTGGGGCCGGGTACAGAGCCGCATCTATCACGAGCAGGTCGATCACGGCATGGACTTCGGTCCGGACCGACAGTTCTGGTACGGTTCCAATGCTTCGGGCGGCATGCCCTGCGATCCCATCCGCTTCGTCGGCGACCCGGAAGGCTCCTGTGCGTCGGGCATGCCGATGGTCTCCGAGTCCGGCAATACCGGTCTGAGCGTTTCCGCGGAAATCGACCTGCCCGCCAGAGGCATGGTCCGCGTTGGGGCGGATCTGCAGCAGTTCCGTCTGGATGACTACTGGACCGCTTCGGGCAGCGGTATGGGCCCGGGCACGTTCCAGAACATCAACAATGGGGAGCGTGATCGAAGCGCCCTCTTTGCCGAACACGAACTGGACCTGACCGATAACTGGTTGGTGATGTACGGCGCCAGGCTGGAGCGGGTCACGCGCAACGCGGATGAAGTGCGTGGCTACTCCACCGCCATGACCGCACCGGGCATGCAGGCGATGCAGGCCAATGCCTTCAATCAGGCGGATCGCAAGCATAGCGACACCAACGTCGACCTGACCCTGCTGACCCGTTATCAACTCAGTGACCAGGTCGATCTGGAGCTGGGACTGGCGCAGAAGGTCCGTTCCGCCAACCTGTACGAAGCCTATCCCTGGTCTTCCTGGATGATGGCGGCCTCGATGAACAACCTGGTGGGCGACGGCAACGGCTATGTGGGCAACCCGGCTCTTGATCCGGAAGAGGCCCGCACCCTGTCAGGAAACCTGAGCTGGCGCAGTGTGAATGGCAACCAGCAGGTCAGCATCAACTCCTACTTCACCCGGGTGGATGACTATATTGACGCCGTGGCCGCCGGCATGGGCTGGCAGGCGGGTCAATACAATGTGTTGCAGTACCAGAACCAGCAGGCCGAACTGAAAGGCGTGGACCTGACCTTTTCCTCCGCTCTGGCTGATAATGCCAGCGGGCAGTGGGCACTGGACGGCAATCTGAGCTACATCGATGCGGAGAACACCGACACCGGCGCCGGGCTGTACAATACCATACCGCTGCAGGGTCGACTGACACTGTCGCAGACACTGGCGGGCTGGGATAACAGCCTGGAGTGGGTATACACGGGCAAAAAGGATGACCTGTCCCTGATCCGCAACGAACTGGCAACGGACAGCTATTCCATCCTCAACCTGCGCCTGAGCCACAGCTGGGAAGCCGTGCGGCTGGATCTCGGCGTGGAAAACCTGCTTGACGAGTTCTACTTCCAGCCCGCGGGAGGCACCTACCTGGGGCAGGGCACGACGATGTCCATGAATGGCATTCCATTCGGTATCGGTGTACCGGGAATGAAGCGTTCCGTGTTCGCTGGCGTTAATTATTCGTTCTGACCGGCAGGGGCCCGGGTAAAACCGGGCCCCTGCCCTGTGGGGCGCCACCACAGAGAGGCTATAACATTCGTCCGGCTTCGCTCCACTGGCCGCGATCCTCGTCTTCGTCACAATAACGCCAGTAACCGGTAAAGGAATCCAGCGCCGGCGAATCGAACTCCAGGCGAATACCCCCCCAGTGATCGCTACCCTGCTTTTCGCTACCGCATGACATTCGCGAACTGTCTCTGATCCAGAACCCCTCGAACACATCGTCTTCCACGAACTCACCAGTCAGTACACCATCGGACGAGGTATAGTGTCCGGTCACCTGGTCGCCCTGGCGTTGCAGCTCGATGATCTCGTTACTCTCTGAATACCAGATGCCGAGGTGCTCCACCCGAGGCTCACCCGCCTGCTCCGCCTCGGGAGTGGTACGGACAGTCAATTCCACCCGGCGATTTCGCGCACGGCCTTCCGCGGTATCGTTGCTCACGAGAGGTCGGCTTTCACCGAGGGCGCGAGTGGTCACCGCCCCGTCAGAGAAACCGGCATGATCAGTCAGGTAGTCGGCCACGGTCCTTGCCCGGCTTTCCGACAGTTGAAGGTTGTCCGATGCACTGCCGACACTGTCCGTGTGACCAGCCACTTCCACCCGGCTGCCTTCCGGGTCCCCCATCCGCGCGATCACGCGATCGAGCTCCTCGGTTCCACCCTGCCTGAGCCTGTATTCCCCCGAGTCGAACAGGACCGCACTGTCCAGAGCGATTCTTGCCGCGGAACCCATGGCGCCGATCGCATCAATATCCGCGCCCGGGGTCCGCGTACCGCACGCATCTCTCAAATCCACCAATTTGACGAAACGGAACGCATCGTCGGGTGATACATACGGCGCTATATCCACTTCGGCCTTGCCGCCGGAAATACTGCCCACACGCACCCATTCCTCACCGTCCTCGGAGATCGCCATGCCCGTGGCCTCCACGTCGGGCCCAACCTCGAAAACGTACAGGTCCGAACCGGCCACATCGATCAACCGGTTATCGGTGAAATGCACCACCAGTTCGCC
>JBNJGU010000002.1:46416-50879 GCA_051747985.1 Pseudomonadota bacterium
GCCCGTGGCCTCCACGTCGGGCCCAACCTCGAAAACGTACAGGTCCGAACCGGCCACATCGATCAACCGGTTATCGGTGAAATGCACCACCAGTTCGCCACCATGGCCATCGGGATAGGACTGGCCGGATCCGTTCGCCTCCTCCTGTGCGGCCGGGCCCTGCTGGAACACTGTCAGGGTGGAAAGAAACAGAAAACTGACAAGTCGCGATTGCATCAACACACCTCCGGATGCCCGGCGCGTCAACTGCTCCATGCCGCTCCCTCTTGCCAGAATTAATTAAATGGTTTATTAATATGCATCATGACGGCTCGAACACCACAGCACAGGACTCCGAAACCGGCCAGGCCCCGCAGCCCCGGCCGCCCCAGCAACGACCCGGCCATCCGCGACCGCATGCTGGAGATCGCCCTGCGCGAGTTCGCCGCGCATGGCTTCCGTGGCGTGTCGGTGGCCACCATCGCCCGGGAGGCCGGCGCCACCCCGGCGATGATCCACTACTACTTCGGCAGCAAGCAGGGCCTGTACGAAGCCGTGCTGGAGCATGCGCTGGGGCCGATCCTGGCGAGCCTGCAGGCGGCGACCGAGCACCCGCCCGAAGACGAGGATCTGCTGCCACGTTTCATCCATGGCTACATGCGCCTGATGGCCGAGAACCCGCAGGTGCCGTCACTGATCGTGCTCGATGTCCTGAGCCCCGGCGGACAGATGCGCGACACCTTCGTGCAGGGTTTTGCCGGTCGCGGTGGCCGCGGGCTGCGCGACCTGGTCCGGCACGCCCAGAAACTCGGCACCCTGCGCGGCGACCTCGACCCCGACCTGGCCGCCCTGTCGCTGCTGAGCATGGCCGTCTTTCCCTTCGTCGGCCGGCCGGTGGCCGGGCAGGTACTGGACTACAGCATCGACCCCGAGCGCATCGGTGTGCTGGCCGAACACACACTGCGACTCTTCTATCAGGGAGCCGGCGCATGACCATTGTCTCCAAAAGTATCCTGACCGCGCTGATGCTGCTGGTCCTCACCAGCTGCAACGACACGGACGAATACCCCGTGGTCGGCACGCTTGAGCGCGACCGCATTGCCCTGACCGCCGAGCTGGCCGAGCCGGTCACCGCCATCCACGTGCGCGAAGGTCAGCAGGTCCAGGCAGGTACGGTACTGGTCGAACAGGACACCCGGCGCGCGGAAGCTGACCTGGCACGTCTTGAAGCCGCCGCCGACCGCGCCCACCGGCGTCTGGACGAACTGCTGCGCGGCCCGCGGCAGGAAGCCATCGACGAGGCGCGGGCGCGCCTGATCGCCGCCGAGGCCACACTGGAGACGGCCCGCGATGAACTGCAGCGCATCGAACCACTGCAGCGGCGCAACCTCGCCAGCCAGAGCCAGCTCGACTCCGCGCGCAATGCCCGCGACCAGGCCCGGGGCGAAGTGGACGCCGCCCGTGCCGCGCTGGCGGCACTGGTGGAGGGCACCACCGCCGAGGAACTCGAACAGGCCCGGGCGGCCGTGCGCGAGGCCGAAGCGACCACCGAGCGTCAACGGCTGACGCTGGAGCGGCTCACGATCACCGCCCCGCGTGGCGTCCTCGTCGAGGCGCTGCCTTTCGAGCCGGGTGAGACGCCCCGCCCGGGCGAAGCCCTCATTCTGCTGCGCGCCGTCGACCAGCCGCCCTACGCGCGCGTCTACGTGCCCGCCTCACTGCACCGCCAGTTCCAGCCGGGCGACACGGTACAGGTGCGCATCGACGGCCACGGCAACCGTACGGGCCAGGTGCGCTACATTGCCAGCGAGGCGGCTTACACCCCCTACTTCGCACTGACCGAACACGACGCCGGCCGGCTCAGCTATCTGGCCGAGATCGACCTGGAGAACGCCGGCGAGCTGCCCAGCGGCATACCGGTGCGGGCCGTTGTACCAGGGACGGCGCCCGGGGCCACATCCGGAGCCGGTGATGAGTGACTCCATCGCCATCGACGCCAGGGGGCTGACCAAACGATTCGGATCGCTGACCGCTGTCGACGACGTCAACCTGCAGATCCCCGAGGCCGCCATCTACGGCTTTCTCGGACCCAACGGCTCGGGCAAGTCCACCGCCATCCGCATGCTCTGCGGTCTGCTCACTCCCAGCGCCGGTGAAGTGGAGGTGCTGGGTTTCCGCGTGCCCGGCCAGGCCGAGGAAGTGAAACGCCACATCGGCTACATGACGCAGAAGTTCTCGCTGTACGAGGACCTCACCGTGGAGGAGAACCTGCGCTTTCTGGCCGCTGTCTACGGCCTGCCGCGGCGCGAGCTGAAGCACCGCATCGACCGGGCGCTGGAAGAGTACTGGCTGACCGAACAGCGCAGGCAATTCGCCGGCACCATGAGCGGCGGCCAGAAACAGCGCCTGGCCCTGGCCGGCGCCACCCTGCACCGTCCGCGTCTGCTGATCCTGGACGAACCCACCTCGGCCGTCGATCCGCAGAGCCGTCGCGACTTTTGGGACATCCTGTTCGCGCTGGTCGAGCAGGGCACCACGGTGCTGGTCTCCTCCCACTATATGGACGAGGCCGAACGCTGCCACAACCTGGCCATCCTCGACCGCGGCCGCCTGGTGGCCGAAGGCCGCCCGCGCGACCTGATCCGCGACATCGACGCCGGCGTGGTGGAGATCGAGACCGCCAAGCCGCGCGCCGCGCGCGACTGCCTGGAGGCGACCGACGGCGTGCAGAGCGTCGCCCAGCTCGGCACCCGCCTGCACGCCCTCACGGACAGGCAGATCGAGGACCCGGCCCGACTGATCCGCCGTGCCCTGGAGCAGGCGGATATCGAAAGCGAGGTCGAAGCCGTCACGGCCAATCTGGAGGACGTCTTCGTGGCCGCCACGCGCCGGAACCGCAACGGAGGCAGCGAGACCCATGCTGCGTAGACTGCTCGCCATTGCCGGCAAGGAAGTGCGTCAGCTCAAGCGCGACCGCCTGACCTTCGGCATGATCGTCGGCGTGCCGCTGCTGCAGATCCTGCTGTTCGGCTACGCCATCGACCTGGACGTTCGCAATGTCAGCGCCGCCGTGGCCGACCATGCCAACACCAGCCTGTCCCGGCAACTGGTGGCGTCCGCCGAAGCCAGCCAGATCGTGCGGATCACCCGCTCGGCCGCCGGCCCCGGGGAACTGGAAGCGCTGCTCGATGCCGGCGAGATCGATGTGGGCATCTACATCCCCCATGACTTCGAGCGGCGCGTGATGGACCGGGACCGCCCTGCCGGTCAGCTGCTGATCAACGGCTCCGATCCCACGGTGGAGAGCATCGCCCGGCGGCTCACGCAGCTGCCCCTGCCAGGCCGCGCGCAGCCACCGCCCCTGTTCGAGGCCCGCACCTACTACAATCCTGAGCGCCGCTCGCCGGTCAATATCGTCCCGGCCCTGATCGGCGTCATCCTTCACCTGACCATGGTGCTGTTCACGGCCATCGCCATCGTGCGCGAGCGCGAGCGCGGTAACCTGGAACTGCTGATCACCACACCCGTGAAGTCGTCCGAGCTGATGCTGGGCAAGATCATCCCCTACGTGATCATCGGCCTGATCCAGGTCACACTCATTCTCTGGGTCAGCCAGTGGCTGTTCGATGTGCCCGTGCGGGGCCGAGTCCTCGATCTCTACCTGGCCGCTTCCTTTTTCATTCTCGCGGCGCTGGCTCTGGGCCTGACGGTGTCCACGCTGGCGAAGACGCAGTTCCAGGCGATCCAGCTCACGGTGTTCACATTCCTGCCATCGATATTGCTGTCGGGGTTCATGTTTCCGTTCGAGGGCATGCCGCGGGTGGCGCAGTGGATCGGGGAGGTGATTCCACTGACGCATTTTGTGCGGCTGTCGCGGGGGATACTGGTGCGGGGTGCGGAGCTGGGTGAGCTTCACGCGGAGATCTGGCCATTGTTGGGATTCTTCGCATTGTTTATGGTGGTGGCCACGTTACGGTTCAACAAACGGCTGGACTGACAAATTCAGTTATCACTGACGCGCACCGCGAGGTTGCAGGGCAGCTTCCCCTTCATCGGATATGGTCTCACCCTGCTGATCGGGAAACGGCTCCTCTTCCCTGTCGGGCGCGCTTGATATCCTTCATTCTGACCGCATCCGCCTGAAATACACAAGCAGCAAAGTGGTGGACGCCGGGAAGGTGATGCCCCAGAGGCTTCCGCCCCAGATGAGAGACGGGAAATACATCTGCAGGGCAAGGAACGGGATCAGACATCCATTGGCCACCAGTGCCCAGCGCACCCAGCGCTCGATACCTGAAGAACGGAATACGGCCGCAGCAAACAACGTGGACAGGCTCATCAGCGTGTAACCGAGCATGTCGACCGCATACAGAAAGGAATCAAATGGCTCGAAGATCAACAGCTCGATGTCCCCGGTTTCGCCGCGCATGATCCTTGGTGCCACGAAGGTGAGCTGTACGTAATACACGATGCCGATCAGTGTA
>JBNJGU010000003.1:0-43960 GCA_051747985.1 Pseudomonadota bacterium
TCTCCATTGCCGGTATGGACGACTATCATGTGGGCATGGAGGGCAGCAGACGGGAGCCGCTGCAGGACCGTCTTACCCGATGGCTGGAAGCGGCGGGCGCGGATCAACAGTCTTCGGGACCGCATTACGGATTCTTCGGGGCCACCGAGGAGGCCTGGATCGGCAAGCTCTGGCCTCGCGGGCGAGCCTGGGAAAATGATCTGTCCACGGCCACGCTGGCTGACAATTTCTGCCATGCCTGGTCCGGCGGGCTGGGTTTTCTCGAATATGCCTACAATGGTTCGGAAGTGTCCATCGATCCCACTGGTGATGTCTATCCCTGCTGCCTGAAGACTGAAGCGCCGCTGGGCAATCTGGTCGAGGAGCCGCTGCTGTCGATTCTGGACAGTCTGGCCGGACACCCTGTGTTCGAAGCCATCAATGCCGGTCGACCGGAGAGGATGGGATTGACTCAGGGCTGGTCGGTCGAGGACTTCGTCGACGCCAGCGCAACCACCACGGCCAGTGGCCGACCCTATCGCAACCTGTGCATCGGTTGTGATGCTTTCCACCGACAGGTGTTGGGGCCACAGTTGGCGCAATTGCGGGCCGAGCGGCTGGCGGCGAGTCCCGGCCAGCGCGATGCCATACTGTTCCGGTCCAGGGCATGAAAGGAGTTGCCTGTGAGACGTGAGTGGAAGATCTCCTTCCGGCTGATGATGGTGTTGCTGTTTACGCCGGCCCTGTCGACGGCGCAGCCCGACCCGGATGACTGGGACAGCGTGCTGGAAGAAGCCGGGGGACAGACGGTGTACTGGAATGCCTGGGGCGGCGAGCCGCGCATGAATGATCATATTGCCTGGGCGGCCCGCGAACTGGAGTCCCGCTTCGACGTGGAAGTGGTGCATGTCAAGCTGTCGGACACGGCCGAGGCGGTATCCCGTGTGCTGGCGGAGAAGGCCGCGGGGCGTGATCGCAACGGCGCCGTGGACCTGATCTGGATCAATGGCGAGAATTTCGCGGCCATGAAGCGGGAAGACCTGCTGTTCGGTCCCTGGGCGGAGTCGCTACCCAATTTCCCGCTGACCGACCCGGACAACAATCCAGCCGTGCGCGAGGACTTCACGGTACCGGTGGAGGGATACCAGGCGCCCTGGGGGAAGTCCCAGGTGATTTTCTATCATGACGCGGCGCGACTGTCCGAGCCGCCCCGGAGCATGCCGGCGTTGCTGGAGTGGGCCAGCGCCAATCCCGGTCGTTTCACCTATCCACGTGGTGACCATTTTCTGGGTACGACCTTTCTGAAACAGGCGCTGCTGGAATTGAGCAATCGGGACGAATTGTTTTACGGGCCGATCGATGAGCAGACCGATGTGGTGGGCGCCACCCGATCTCTATGGGAATTTCTCGATCAGCTGCACCCGCATCTGTGGCGGCAGGGCAGGGCATTTCCCGGAGGCGGTTCGCAGCTGCGCCGCATGATGGGCGATGGAGAAATCGACCTGGCACTGTCCTTCAATATCAATGAGGCGACCACCGGCGTGCTGAACTATGAACTGCCGCCCAGCGTGGACAGTTACATCATGGATGAAGGCACCATCGGTAACATCCATTTTCTGGCCATCCCCTATAACGCCAGTCACAAGGCTGGCGCGATGGTGCTGGCCAATTTCCTGCTGTCCCCGGAAGCCCAGCTGAGGAAACAGGACCCTGAAGGCGCCGGTGGTAACACGGTGTTGTCAATGGACCAGTTGAGCCCCGCCGACCGGGAGCGGTTCCGGGAGTTGTTGCCGGGTCCGGCCACCCTCTCGCCCGATGAGCTCGGCGCGCCGATTCCCGAGCCACATCCGGACTGGACGCTGGCGCTGGAAAGACTGTGGCTGGAGCGATACGGGGTGCAATGAAACCGCTATCCGCCTGGGTGTATATCAGTCCCTGGCTGGTGTTGATGGTGCTGGCCGGGCCCGTGCTGGCCGGTCTGGCCGGCATCGTGCTGCCGGCATTCGGCTGGCTGCCCGCGTTGGGTGGTGACACGCCCGGTCTGCATGCCTGGAGGCAGCTGTCGGAACAACCGGGGCTGTCACGGATGGTGATCATCAGCCTGACCAGTGGACTGTTGACCACAGCGTTGGCGATGGCCATTGTCTCACTGTTCGTCGCGGGTTGGAGTGGTACCCGCTCTTTCCGGGCAGTGGAGCGTGTTCTGTCGCCGCTGCTGTCCATACCCCACGCGGCGGCTGCGCTGGCACTGGTGTTCCTGATCGCGCCCTCCGGCCTGCTGGCCCGATGGGTCTCGCCCTGGCTGAGTGGCTGGCAGCAGCCTCCGGACCTGCTGATTGTCAATGACGTCTGGGGCTTCAGCATGATGGCGGGACTGGTGGTCAAGGAAGTACCGTTCCTGTTCCTGGTCACACTGGCGGCCCTGCGGCAGTGCCATGCCGGTGACCGGATGCGACTGGCCCGCAGTCTGGGATATGCTCCCATTGCCGGCTGGTTCAGGGCCGTCTTTCCCGCGTTGTATCCGTTGATCCGGCTGCCCGTCTACGCGGTGATTGCCTATGCCTCCGCTGCCGTTGATGTAGGGTTGATCCTCGGGCCCACCAGTCCACCGCCGCTGAGTGTCGCGGTACTGGGCTGGTTGAATGATCCGCGGCTCGACATGCGTTTCATGGCCTCGGCCGGTGCCCTGTTGCAACTGCTGGTCACGGTCGGGGCGCTGTCGGTCTGGTGGCTGGGGGAGCGGCTGGTGACCGGAATCAGTGCCGGATGGCTGGTCAGCGGTGGGCGACGCTGTGCCGACCGGTGGTGGTCAGGCGTGGGACTGGTGGCTGTGATGCTGACCGTCTTTCTGGCGGCGGCGGGATTGCTCGGGCTGCTGATCTGGTCGTTTGCCGGCTTCTGGAGTTTCCCCGCCAGCTGGCCTGCGCAGTGGACCATGGCCACCTGGGAGCGTGCCGTTCTGTTGCTGGGTGATCCGCTACGGAATGCCGCTCTGGTGGGCGTGGTGGCCACGCTGGTCAGCGTGGTGCTGGTGTTGGGCTGGCTGGAGAACGGGGCGCGTTCGCCGCTGCGTGCGACACGGTTACCGCAACGGGCCCTGTACCTGCCACTGATCGTGCCGGCGGTGGCATTCCTGTTCGGGCTGGTGATGCTGCAGTCCATGCTGGGCATTCAGCCGGGACTGGCCTCGGTGGTGGTCGGTCACCTGGTGTTTGTCCTTCCCTACGTGTACCTGTCCCTGTCCGAGTCGTATCGTCGCATGGACCCTCGCTGGATCCAGCTGGCGCGGACCCTGGGCGCTTCCCCGGACCGGGCTTTCTTCAGGGTACGTCTGCCCATGCTGATGGCGCCCTGTCTGACCGCGGCCGCGGTCGGCTTCGCGGTCAGCATCGGGCAGTATCTGCCCACCGTGTTGCTGGGAGCGGGACGCGTCACCACGGTCACCACGGAAGCGGTGGCGCTGGCGTCTGGCGGTGACCGGCGTATTGTGGCAGCCTTCGCCCTGACCCAGGCGGTGCTGCCGGCTGTCGGTTATGCCCTGGCGCTGGGGCTGCCCGCATTGCTGATGAAAAGGTCCCGGAGTACCCACCCATGAAAGGACTGACACTGGATCAATTGCATATTGCTCTGGATGACACGGTGCTGCTGCGGATCGATGCACGGGTCAGGCCGGGGGAGGTCCTTGCTGTCATGGGGCCCTCCGGTTCGGGAAAGTCGACCCTGTTGTCCTGTATCGCCGGGACGCTGGACCCGGTATTCCGGACCGGCGGGCGTGTAAGGCTTGATGGCCGGGACCTGGACGGATTGCCGCCGGAGCAGCGCCAGGTCGGTCTGCTGTTCCAGGACGCCCTGCTGTTTCCGCATCTGAGCGTGGCGGGCAATGTCCTGTTCGGTATGCCGCGCCACCATGCCGATCGCCGGGAACGGGTCGAGGAACTCTTGCGCGACGCGGGCCTGGAGGGCTACGGGCCCCGTGGTCCGCGGACCCTGTCGGGTGGCCAGAAGGCCCGGGTGGCGTTACTGCGGACCCTGGCCGCCGAGCCCCGGGCCATTCTGCTGGACGAGCCATTCTCCAGTCTGGACGCAACCCTGCGCGGCGAGATGCGGCAGTATGTCTTTGGCCGTATCCGGCAAGCCGGAGTGCCGGCCCTGCTGGTCACGCATGACCGGGAGGATGCCATCGCAAGCGGCGGGCAGATCGTCGAACTCTGACGGGGCTTCCCTTGACAAGACTCGCGCCCCGGTACACTTTACACATCCTGATTTCCATGACGATCTGATGAGGTGAATGATGAACAGGATTTCTGCTGCTGTGTTGCTGGCGGGCGCCGGCTGTGCCATGGCTCTGGGAGCTGGCGGCGCCTTCGCGCAACCGGGGGCGACCGGCCCGGAAGAGCATGCCGATGTGGAGCCGATCAACCATCTGCCCAATCCCTATGAGACGGACCGCGACTGGGGCGAACTGCCCGACGGTCGTGAATGGGGTTCGGTGAGCGCCGTGCACGTGGACGTGGACGGTGTGCATATCTGGGCGGGTGACCGCTGCGGCGCCAACTCCTGCGTCGGGTCCGATGTGGATCCGATCGTGAAACTCGACCCGGAAGGCAATACCGTCGACGCTTTTGGCGCCGGTGTGCTGGCCTGGCCGCACGGCATGGAGGTCGATGCCGAAGGCAATGTATGGGTGGCCGATGCGCGTGGCGCCAATGAGAATGAACTGGAGGAATATCCCGAGGCAACCAATCTGGGGCATCAGGTGGTCAAGTTCAGTCCCGATGGAGAAGTGGAGTTGGTGATCGGCACACCCGGCGAAATGGGTGATCCGCCGACCCATCTGACCGAGCCCAATGATGTACTGGTCGGGCCGGACGGATATATCTACATCTCCGAAACCCATACGGCGCAGTTCATCGACGAGCCGGGCACACCGCGTTCACTGAGCCGCATTTCCAAGTGGGCGCCGGATGGCACATTCGTCAAGAGCTGGGGCGAGTGGGGCTACGAGGACGGGCAGATGCGTTCGCCGCATGCGTTGGCCATGGATTCACAGGGGCGGATCTTTGCCGCTGACCGTGGCAACCGTCGGATCCAGATCTTCGATCAGGAAGGCAATCACCTGGATACCTGGTATCAGTTCAGCCGGATCAGTGGGTTGTTCATCGATGACGACGATGTGTTGTACGCCATCGATTCGGAGTCCGACGAGAACTATAATCCGGGCTGGCGCAAGGGGCTGCGTATTGGCAGCGCCAGCACTGGTGAAGTCTGGTACTTCATCCCGGAGCATATCTCCGAACGGCCGTCCGGCATGGGTGGCTCCGGTTCCATGGGTGAAGGCGTGACGGTGGATGACGGGGGCAATATCTACGCGGGAGAGGTCGGACCCATCCAGGGTATGACCCGTTTCATTCCCCGACTGCTGCCCTGATTGACGAGTCGGCTCCCCGTCAATGGAAACGCGCTGTCGCCACTCGTGGCAGCGCGTTTTTTCATGCTTTCATGCTTCAGGTTGGTACCATGTCCTGCAGGATCATCTGCAGGCTCATCGCGCCGCCGAAGATGTAGATGGCACAGATGACCCCCTCTCCAATGGATACACCCAGCAATGTCTTCCAGAGCCTGATGCGCAGGACACTGCAGACGTAGACGATCATGTCCGTGGGGACGAACGGGAAAAAACCCCAGAGACTGATCACCGGCAACTGACGGCCCCGCAGGAGTCCGGTCAGTGATTCGATCTGTCGGGGATAGCGGGAATGGAAGAAGTGGTCGAAACGGAAGTAGCGTGCCATGCCGTAGACGATGGCGGACGATGTATAGACGGCCAGCTGGTTGACCAGGAACAGCGGCCAGGGCGGAAACACCAGGACGCCGGCCAGCACGAATGGCGTGGAAGGAATCAGCGTGAAGCCGCGCAGCGTGGATATCGTGAAATAACCCAGCAATCCCAGCGCCAGATTGTCCGCGAAGTATTGCCGGATTCTGGTCGGTTCGAACAGGTCGGGTCGGAAAACATACAGGGACAGGCAGACCGTGACCAGTCCGAGCCACAGATAGAGACCGAACAGATTGGAGGTCTCGAGCTTCTCTTTTTCGATGTGCATGTGCGCTTCAGTCGGTCTCCGGCCGTCTGGCGATGACGGTCAGGCCATCCGTCCCTTGGTCATATGGTAGACGAAGGCGGGCAGGATGTTCAGCGGCACAAAGGAGACCGCATCGACGGTCTTGCCGAAGGTGCGCTCGATATCGGACAGGTTGCTGCGGAAATACTGGTACTGGAGGTAGTGGCCGCCTTCTCTCAGTCCGTTATGGAAGGCATTCAGCACGGCGTCGAGGAAGGCATTGTCGTCCTTCATGCGCTCGAAATTCTTCAGCGGCAGGGAGGAGATGATGACATCGTAGTCGCGGTTGTCGTGCAGAAAGCGGGTCACGCAATGGTTGTGCAGGCGGACCTGGTGCTCCGGGTGGGCCGCGATCAGCTGCTCGATCCAGGGGTTGTACTCTTCCTTGATTTCACAGACATCCAGCGTCGAGCCCGGCGCCATGCGGCGCAGGATCTCCCGGGTGAATGCGCCCTTGCCACTGCCGATTTCCAGGATTTTCAGTGGTTGCGAGAAATTCACACGCGACAGCATGCAATTGACCAGAAAGCCGGAACTGCTGACAATCAGCCCGTCTTCATTGATGTTCCGCCTGATGCGCCTGTAGAGGTCAGTAACCACGCCTCTCCTCGAATTGTAGGTGTTCAACCGTCAGACTATAGCAGGCTTTGACTACCTTGTAACGTGATCGCCCGGATCGGCCGCGGCCAGTGCCTGGACGGCAGGTAGAGACTGTTGCAACGTACTCTGGTCCGGGCAGCGCAGGGTCGCATGTCCGACCTTGCGGCCGACCTTGAATGCCTTGTTGTAATGGTGCGGGTGGGTCCAGGGCAGGGCGGTCAGCGACTCCACTGGCGGCACAAAGCCGATGAAATTGACCATGGCGCTGCAGCCGACGGTGTCGGTGGTACCGAGCGGCAGGCCGGCCACCGCCCGCAGGTGGTTCTCGAACTGACTGCATTCCGCGCCCTCGATGGTCCAGTGCCCGGAGTTGTGCACACGCGGGGCGACCTCGTTGGCGATCAGTCGGCCCTCGTGTTCGAAGAATTCGAAGGTCAGCACACCGCGGTAGTCCAGTTCGGTCAACAGTCGCGCCGCATGGGCCTCGGCCAGGGACTGCAGCGGGTGTTGTTCGCTGACCACGGACAGCCGCAATATGCCGTCGCGGTGTGTGTTGTGGACCAGCGGATAGCAGCGGACCTCGCCATCACGGCCCCGGACGGCGATCAGGGAGACTTCGCCGGAAAAGGGAACGAACTGCTCGAGCAGGCAGGGGCGTGCCCCCATTTCCTCGAAGGTGCCGGGTACGTCCTCGGGCCGGCGGATCAGCTTCTGGCCCTTGCCGTCGTAGCCGAGGGTGCGTGTCTTCAGCAGTGCCGGATAGCCGATGCGTTGCAGGGCGCGCTCCAGATCCTGCTGGGACTCGATGTTCTCGTACTCGGCCACTGGAATATCCAGTCGCGCGAACAGGTTTTTCTCGTAGAGACGATCGCGGGTGATCCCCAGTGCGTCGGCGGACGGATATACGGGCACGAAGCGGGACAGGAAGGCGACGGTCTCGGCCGGAACGCTTTCGAACTCGAAGGTGACCAGATCGACTTCGTCGGCCAGCTGCCGCAGATGATCGTCATCCGTGTAGTCGGCCCGGATGTGTTCGCCCAGCGCGGCGGCACAGGCGTCGGGCGCCGGATCCAGGAAAACGAACTGCATGCCCAGTGGGGTGCCGGCCAGTGCCAGCATGCGGCCCAGCTGGCCGCCTCCGATGATGCCGATTTTCATGACGGGTCAGCTGTCTCTGGGGTCGGAATGGGCCAGTACGGTCTCGGTCTGTCGTTCGCGAAAGGCTTTCAGTGCTTCGTGGTATTCGGGATGCCTGGCGCCCAGAATGCTGGCTGACAGCAGGGCCGCGTTGATGGCGCCGGCGCGGCCGATGGCCAGCGTCGCGACCGATACGCCGGCCGGCATCTGCACGATGGAAAGCAGGGAGTCCACGCCGGACAGCATCGATGACTGCACCGGAACGCCGAGCACCGGCAGGTGGGTCTTGGCGGCGCACATGCCGGGCAGATGGGCCGCGCCGCCCGCGCCGGCAATGATGACCTCGATGCCGCGCTCGGCGGCGCCGGACGAGTACTCGAACAGCAGGTCGGGTGTGCGATGGGCGGACACCACCTTCACTTCGTGCGGAATGCCCAGCTTTTCCAGGGTTTCCGCAGTATGACTCAGGGTCGACCAGTCGGACCGGGAGCCCATGATCACGCCAACCAGCGGGGACGACATAACCTCGTACCTCGTATTGAAAATTCAAAAGCCACGGCAGAATGACCCGGCCGTGGCTCGCAGAATCGCGCATTATAACCGGATTTTCCGGTTATTGCAGGAATCCGACCCGTTTCTTGACCGGCAGTGCACTTTTCCGCCGGGGAGGGACACGGTATTGTCTGTTCGGGAATCCTTCGGGGGAGTGGGATCGAACAATGGAATACATCGATGTGATCATCGTGGGCGCCGGACTGTCGGGGATCGGCGCGGCGCGACATCTGCAGGAACAGTGTCCGGATCGCAGTTATCTGATCCTGGAAGGGCGTCGGCGCATGGGGGGGACGTGGGATCTGTTCCGTTACCCCGGCATCCGTTCCGACAGCGATATGCATACGCTGGGTTACTCGTTCAGGCCCTGGCGCGCCGCTAAGGCCATCGCCGATGGTCCGTCCATCCTGGAGTATGTACGTGATGTGGCGGTGGAGGAAGGCATCGATCGCCATATCCGCTATCAACACCGTGTGGTGCGGGCGGAATGGGATTCGTGTACGGCCCGCTGGACGATCACCGTGCAGCAGGGAGACGGGGCCGGGGACGTCACCCTGCAATGCAATTTTCTGCTCATGTGCTCCGGCTACTACAGCTACGAGCAGGGCTATACGCCCGAGTTTCCGGGGCGAGAGCGCTTCCGCGGGCCGGTGATCCATCCGCAACACTGGCCGCGGGATCTGGACTACCGGGACCGTCGCGTGCTGATCATCGGCTCGGGCGCCACCGCCATGACGCTGGGGCCGGCCATGGCCGACAGCGCGGCCAGGGTGACCATGCTGCAACGCTCGCCGACCTGGGTGGTCTCCCGGCCGGAAAAGGATGCGGTGGCCAATTTCCTTCGCGCCATACTGCCGGAGCGCTGGGCCTATGCGCTGACGCGCTGGAAGAATGTGGCATTCCAGCAGTATGTGTACCGACGCTCCCGCACCCATCCGGAGAAGCTGAAGAAGCTGTTGTTGAAGGGCGTGCGCCGGGAACTGGGCCCGGATTTCGACGTGGAAAAGCATTTCACGCCCGGTTATGATCCATGGGACCAGCGCCTCTGTCTGGTGCCGGATGCCGACCTGTTCCGCGCCATCCGTGAAGGGCGCATGGACGTGGTCACCGATCATATCGACACATTCACCGAAAAAGGGGTACGAACCCGGTCAGGGCAGGAGCTGGAGGCGGACATCATCATCACGGCCACGGGGCTGCAACTGGTTGTGCTGGGTGACATCGATTTCCGCGTGGATGGCGAGGCCGTGGATTTTGCCGATACCTGGGCCTACAAGGGGCTGATGTTCTCCGGGGTGCCCAATCTGATCTTCACCTTCGGTTATATCAATGCCTCATGGACCCTGCGCGCGGACCTGACCGCCCGTTTTGCCTGCCGGGTGCTCAATCACATGAGGCGGACGGGGGCCAGCCGATGTGTGCCCCGGCTGCGCGACGAGGACCGGAACATGGTACCCAGGCCGTTCATCGACGATTTCTCGGCCAACTACATGCAACGGGTGATGCATCGCTTTCCCCGACAGGGGGATCGCGAGCCGTGGCTGAACACGCAGGATTACCGTGCGGATCGCCGGTTGCTGGGCAAGGCGCCCGTGGACGATGGCGTACTGCGGTTCTCCGGGCCCGATGAAAATGAAGAGGAGCAGGCCGCATGAGCAGGCATCGGACATACCTGGCGCTGTGTCTGGGCGCCGCCCTGGCGATGTCGCAGGCCGGAGCGGCCGAGCTGTCGCCCCGCTATCAGGACGAGGACAATGACCTGGTCGCCGATACACCGCGGGATCCGGAGGAGTGGCGTGATCCGCGCATTCTCGTGTTCGCCTACACCCCGGTGGAGGACCCGGCCCTGTACAGTCAGGTCTGGGACGGCTTCATCGATCACCTGTCCGCGCGCACCGGGAAGGAAATCCGCTTTTTCCCGGTGCAGTCCAATGCCGCGCAGATCGAGGCGTTGAGAGCCGGGCGGCTGCATGTGGCCGGCTTCAATACCGGATCCACTCCGGTGGCCGTCAACTGCGCCGGCTTCGTGCCGTTCGCCATGATGGCGGCTGAGGATGGCAGCTACGGCTATGAAATGGAGCTGATCACGTTTCCCGGCAGCGGCATCGAATCACCCGCGGATCTGGCGGGGCGCGAGCTGGCATTCACTTCGCCCACCTCCAACTCCGGCTTCAAGGCACCGTCCACATTGCTGGAAAGCGAGTTTGGTCTGGTGGCGGGAGAGGACTTCTCGACCACGTATTCAGGCAGCCATGACAATTCGATTCTTGGCGTCATCAACGGCGACTACGACGTCGCAGCCATTGCCAATGAGGTCCTGCAACGCATGGAGGCGCGCGACGTGATCCAGCCGGACCAGTATCGCAGCATCTATACGTCACTGACTTTTCCGACCACGGCCTACGGAGTGTCCCATGAGCTGGATCCGGACCTGGCGGCAGCGATCCGAGAGGCGTTCTTCAGTTTTGACTGGCAGGGCAGTGCGCTGCTGGACGAATTCGCCGATGCGGGTATGGAGCAATTCGTCCCGGTGACCTACCAGGAGCACTGGGAAGTGATCCGCCGGATTGATCGCGCCAGCGATACCGTATACAACTGCGACTGAGCGACCCTGGCCAACTATGAACCGGACCAAAGGAACCACCCGTATGCTGACTCTCGATGGACTGACCAAGCGCTACGCCACCGGCGACCTGGCGCTCAAGGACATCTCCCTGAGCGTGCCGGCCGGTCAGGTCATGGCGTTGATCGGGCCGTCGGGCGCTGGCAAGAGTACGCTGATCCGCTGCGTGAACCGCCTGGTGGAGCCGACATCCGGCCACGTACTGCTGGATGGCGAGGAGATCACCCGGGTGCGTGGCGCGGCTTTGCGTGGCGCCCGGCAGCGGATCGGGATGATCTTCCAGAACTATGCCCTGGTGGAGCGGCTGTCGGTGATGGAGAACGTGCTGTCCGGCCGACTGGGTTCGGTGGGTTTCTGGCGCAGCTGGTTCCGTCGGTTCCCGGAGGAGGATGTGCGGCAGGCTTTTCATCTGCTGGAGCGGGTGGGTCTGGAGACCATGATCGACAAGCGCGGCGATGCGCTGTCCGGCGGGCAGAAGCAGCGCGTCGGTATCGCTCGGGCACTGATGCAGAGGCCCAAGGTCCTGCTGGTGGACGAACCCACCGCCAGCCTGGACCCGCGCACGTCACGGCAGATCATGCGGCTGATCGTGGAGCTCAGCCGCGAGCAGAATCTCGCTTCCGTCATCAACATCCACGATGTCGTGCTGGCTCAGCAGTTCGTTGACCGGGTGGTGGGGCTTCGCGGTGGCGAACTGGTTTTTGACGGGCGGCCGGATGAACTGACCGAGGAAATCCTGACCACCATCTATGGCGACGAGGACTGGTCCGCCGAGGCCGCCGACGACACCGCGGCGGATACCGCCGGGGATCGCGAGAAAGCCATTGCCACCGACCCGCTGGCCCATGGGGGGCATCCGTGAGCGTACCGGCGGGAAACGACTGGCACAGGCTGGAAGCCGCCCGCAATGGCCATTGGCGCCGGTTGCCGTTCATTGGCAGCCGACGGTTGCGCTGGTTGTTGAATGGCGGAGCGCTGCTCTATCTGGTGCTGGCCTGGCTCAGTATCGATGTGAACTGGGCCCGGGTCTCGCAGGGTATGGAGCGCGGCCTGGATTTCATCGGCTCTTTCCTGCGACCGGATTTCATCAGCCGCGGCGGCGATATCATGACCGGATTGCAGGAGAGCCTGACCATGACACTGGCCTCCACGGTCATCGGCGTGCTGCTGGCCATTCCGGTGGGGCTGGGAGCGGCCCGCAATATCGCCCCGCCGGCGGTCTATTACCTGTGCCGGACGATCATCGCGTTGTCACGAACCTTCCAGGAGATCATCATCGCCATCCTGTTCGTGGCCATGTTCGGCTTCGGACCGCTGGCCGGTGTCATCACCCTGGCCTTCGCGACCATCGGCTTCATGGCCAAACTGTTGGCGGAGGACATCGAGGACGCGGACAATGCCCCGCTGGAGGCCATTCGTGCCACGGGCGGAAGCTGGCTGCAGTGGATCAACTACGCCGTCCAGCCCCAGGTCATGCCCCGGCTGATCGGTCTGTCCCTGTATCGCCTGGACATCAATTTCCGCGAGTCGGCGGTGATCGGCATCGTCGGGGCCGGCGGTATCGGCGCCACCCTGAACACCTCGATCAATCGGTATGATTACGAGACCTCGGCGGCGATTCTGCTGCTGATCATCATCATTGTGTTGATGAGTGAGTACCTTTCCAGCCACGTACGCCGGTGGACGCAATAGACCATGCCCGTAACATTTCATGACAATCAGCCCGAGTGGCGGAGGAGAGAACGGGGGCGGCAGCTGGCCATCTGGGGCGGCTGGCTGGCCGGCGCGATGCTGTTCGCGTTCTGCTGGAAGCTGATCTCGGAAAACACCATCTGGGAATTTCTCTATGATGCGCCGGAGCAGGGCGCGAGCCTGCTCGGGCGGATGGTGCCGCCGGACTGGAGTGTGACCGGCTCCCTGCTGTTGCCGCTGTGGGACACAGTGAACATCGCCACCACGGGTACGGCGCTGGGGGTGCTCGTCGCTTTCCCGCTGGCTTTTCTGGCGGCCCGGAACACGTCTCCACACCCGGCTGTCCGCGGCCTGGCGTTGGCCATCATTGTCAGTTCCCGTTCGATCAATTCCCTGATCTGGGCCATGTTGCTGGTGACCATTGTAGGTCCGGGCATCCTGGCGGGCATGCTGGCCATCGCGCTGCGCTCCATCGGTTTCGTCGGCAAGCTGCTGTACGAGGCCATCGAGGAAATCCAGCCGACGGCGGTCGAGGCGGTCACGGCGACGGGCGCCGGTCGCGGCCAGATACTGGCCTGGTCGGTATGGCCGCAGATCCTGCCCGCCTTTGCCGGTATCACGGTCTATCGCTGGGACATCAATATCCGCGAGTCCACCGTGCTGGGTCTGGTCGGTGCCGGTGGCATCGGTCTGCAGATGAACGCGGCGATCAACAATCTGGCCTGGGATCAGGTGGCCATGGTGTTCGTGCTGATCTTTGCCACGGTGATCCTCTCCGAGTGGGTTTCCGCCAAAGTGCGATATTCTGTAATTTGATGTGTCAGAGGCGGCCTGAAGTGTCTCTGCCTTTGCATTTGGCGCCAGATTGGCGTTTAATCGTGAGTGAAGCTCTCTGAACGGCTTTCATGCCGTTACATTCAATAAAAAGAAAGAGGATACCGCAGTGAGTCTATTTACCTCATTTCACCGGGGAGGTGGCTTCGGCTCCCGTCTCCGGACCATCGCACTGGGAAGCGCCGCCGCGCTGGGCCTGACCCTGGGCAGCCAGTCGCTGGCTCAGCAGGACACGGTCGAATGGGTCACCCTGGGGGGGGATCACGAGCACACCCGCTCCACCACCGCGGACCAGATCAACCGGACCAATTTCGACGACCTGGAAGTGGCCTGGATCTGGGATGGTGCCAGTTTCGAGGCCTCCAGTGGCCGCTCCACCCCGAGCTATGTGGACGGCAAGCTGTTCACCACGGTGGGCGACCGTCGTCACGTTGTTGCCATCGATCCCGCCACCGGCGAGACCATCTGGTCCTATCGCGAGCCGCACACGTTCCGGCATGAATATTCCATGCGCAAGAACTACGGCAAGGGCGTGGGCTATGCCGAGGTCAACGGCCGTGGTGTCATCTACATCATCAGCCCCGGCTTTTTCCTGACCGCGCTGGACGCCGATACCGGCGCGCCGCTGGAAGACTTCGGCGAGCCGGTGCCGATTCCTGGATTTCCGGAAACCGGCGTGGTGGACCTGCAGAAGCGGGTCGCGGAGCTGAACGGATATGATTTCGATCCCTACTATGGCATTCCGATCGAGGAAGGCTACATCACTGCGTCTTCCCCACCGATCGTGGTCAATGGAACCGTGGTGGTCGGCAACTCGGCCGAGCAGGGCTACAACCAGACCCGTATCGAGAACATCCCGGGCGACGTGCTGGCCTTTGATGCCGAGAATGGTGACTTCAAGTGGAAGTTCAACGTCATTCCCGAGCCGGGCGAGTTCGGCTCGGACACCTGGCAGGTCGATGGAAATCCCCGTGATATAACCGGCGAGGTGTCGCCCTGGGCGCCACTGGCCGCCGATCCGGAGAACAACCTGGTCTATTTCGTGACCAACCCGCCGACGATCGACTACTGGGGCGGTCATGCACCGGGTGACAATCTGTTCGGCACGAGTATCGTGGCGCTGGATGCGGACACCGGCGAACGCGCCTGGCATTTCCAGTTCGTTCACCATGACGTATGGAACTACGACACCCCGACGGCGCCGGTGCTGCTGGATGTCGAGATCGACGGCGAGACCGTGCCGGTCATTGCCCAGGTCACCAAGCAGGCCTTCACCTATGTGTTCAATCGGGTGACGGGCGAGCCAATCTGGCCGATCGAGGAACGGCCGGTACCGCAGTCGCACATCCCGGGAGAGCAGCTGGCGGAGACCCAGCCATTCCCGACGAAACCGGCCCCATTCGATATGCAGGGGCTGACCGAGGATGACCTGATCGATTTCACGCCGGAGCTGCGTCAGGCGGCCATCGAGGCCATCGCGGATTTCCAGATCGGCCCCCTGTTCCTGCCGCCATTGCATCGTGACAACGATATCGGCAAGCGGGCTGCCCTGTGGTGTCCAGGTGACGGTGGTGGTGCCAATATTCCCGGCCCCGCAGCTGCCGATCCGGACTCCGGCGTGCTGTTCGTGACGTCACGCAAGGCCTGTTCCACCCGGATCATTGCGCCCGCCGAGGAGCGTGATGCGATGATCGACATGCCCACCGGTACCACTTTCGCCGATTATGCGGCGCTGCGGTCGCTGCCGGTGCGCGGTCCACAGGGACTGCCGCTGTTCAAGCCGCCGTACAGCCGGATCACGGCGATCGACCTGAACACCGGTGATCACCTGTGGTACATCCCGGTCGGGGAGACACCAGACCGGATCAAGAACCATCCGGCCCTGGAAGGCGTTGATGTCGGCAATACCGGCACGGGCGGTCTGGCACCGATGACCGTGCTGCCGGACATGCTGGTCTACGCCAGTGAGTCCAGTGACGGTACGCCGACACTGTTTGCCGTGGACAAGGAATCCGGGGAGCAGCTGGGTAAGGTCGAAGTGCCCGAGACCAGCCGGTACGGCATGTCCAGCTGGATGCATGAAGGTCGGCAGTACATCATTCTGCAGACCGGTGGTCGTCTGACGGCGATGGCGCTGTCCGAATAAGGCGCGCCTTTGCGACCCGTGCGCGGGCCATCACAGTATCCCGCTGTTGATGGCCCGCAACACGGCCTGCGTGCGATCCCGCACGCCCAGTTTCTCGAGTATGGATGACACCTGGTTTTTTATGGTGCCTTCCGAACGATGCATGGCCAGGGCGATCTCACGATTGCTGTAGCCACCCGCCATCAACCGGAGAACCTCTGTTTCCCGCCGCGTCAGCGTTTCCGCGGCGAGTACCGGTTCCAATCCTTCCGTCTGTCTCAGTCCCTGAATGACGCGCTCGGTCAGTCCGGGTTGAATCAATGTCTCGCCAGCGTGCACGGTGACGATGGCATTGACCAGACTCTCCAGTGTCACATCTTTCAGCAGGTAACCGCGGGCGCCAGCCCGTAGTCCCTTCAGCACCAGTTCATGGTCGTCGAAGGTGGTGAGGATGATGCAGGGTATGTCGATACCAGCCGCCCGCAGCAGACGCAGGGCCTCGATACCATCGGTGCGCGGCATCCGGATATCCATGAGAATCACATCCGGCAGACACTGCCTGACGCCATCCAGCACTTCACTGCCGTCGGCGACCTCGCCGACCACGGTGGCCCGCTCACTCAGGTCCAGCAGGCTGCGTAGCCCCTCGCGCACCAGGGTCTGGTCCTCTGCGATCATGACGCGGATCATTGGCTGCTTACCCCATGCGGTACCCTGATGTTCAGTGTGAACCCGTCCGGGCCGGCATGACACGACAGGCAACCATTCACCGCTTCCAGCCGTTCCCGCATGCCACTCAGGCCATGTCCTTCCCGAAACCCGTCGCGTGGTGGTGCTCCATTGTCATGGACAGTCAGGTGTAGCCACTCGCCCTCTGTCCGCAGCGTGATGGACGCGCTGTCAGCGGTACTGTGACGGGCAATGTTGGTCAGGGCCTCCTGGATACACCGGAGCAGGGTTTCCATTGTGAGCGGGTCATCCGGGCCACTCGTGGCCGGCACTGTCGTGTGCACCGTCAGCGTTGGCATGTTGTCGGCCAGTCGGGCAATGGCGGTGTCCAGATTGACCGGGTCCTCTTCACGCAGTTCACTGACGGCACTCCGAAGCTCCCGCAGCAGATTCTTGGCGGTATCCAGTGACTGCTGGACCTGTCGTCGAGCTCCTCCGTCGGTGTGATGCGTGGTCACTTCCAGCTGCAGGATCAGTGCCGTCATGTGATGACCGAGTGAATCGTGCAGGTCGCGGGCGATACGCAGTCTTTCTTCCTGCCGTGAATGCAGGGCGAGCTGTT
Source organism: Pseudomonadota bacterium (assembly GCA_051747985.1). Lineage (GTDB taxonomy): Bacteria > Pseudomonadota > Gammaproteobacteria > Pseudomonadales > Pseudohongiellaceae > PWQG01. The sequence goes on from JBNJGU010000003.1 coordinate 16,956, forward strand.
CACGGGTCGCCATCAGTTCCCGGTTCAGTTCGGCGGCTTCCTCTCGCAGCTGTCGCTCGATCTGGAATCGACGACTGGTAATCAGCGCGAACACATGAAACAGGCCCAGCGTCACTACATTGAGCGCCACGTCGGATGGCGGGTCTGGCGAGATGACCGCCTGTGCCATGCCGAATACCGCTATTGCCGCGACAGTCAGCCATGTTGCTTTCCGGGGATGGATCTCCGTTGCCTGCACCACCCAGATGATGCCCAGGATGGCTATCAGGGGGGACTCCACCATAAGGTACAGAACGGTTATGAAAAGCGCCTGCGACAGCAGCAGGGCCGGCGCACGTGACGGTGCTGCATGGGCGCTGTCCGTGGCGACCAGAACAAAAGCGGCCAGCTGCAGGGCAAGCAGCGATGCCACCAGCAGTGATTTCGGGGCGAATATGCCGTACTGCTGCGCAGTGCCGGACAGCGCCACCGTGGCCACCACCAGGGATACCACGACTCCGGTAAGGCTCAGGGCGGATTCACTGTCGGGATGTGGAGACATGCATTGCATTATGGCATCGGGTCGGGAGCAATCCCATAGCCCGGAAGTCATGGTCATGTTCGTGACTTTCCGCACTGGTGGCCGGATGGGGGAGGGCAGAGAATGTCTGCAACTGGCACTTACGGAGGTTCAGATGACTGTTTTGCATACCCTGCTGTTTTACGGGCACATCATTACCGGAAGCGTGGCGCTGCCGCTGTTCTGGATTCCCGTGATCGCCCGCAAGGGATCTTTCAATCACCGGCGCTTCGGTCGCTGGTTTGCACGGGTGATGTATGCCGTTGCCGGGACCGGACTGATGATGGCGGGAATGGATCTTGTGGCTCCGCTTGCATTGCACGCCCCTTCGCTGTCGGCGGATACCGCCGAGGGGCTTGCGGGTGCGCGGCAGATCAGGATGCAGGCACTGTTCCTTTTTTCACTCAGCGTGCTGGTGCTTGCTTCCACCCGCCATGGCTGGCTGGTCATCAATCACCGGGATCAGCGTGGTGTGTTGCGCATGCCACTGCACGTGGGGCTGCTATCGGCGTTGTTACTGACCGGCCTCGTCCTGCTCTGTGTCGGAATCATCTCCGGTCGTCCGCTGTTGATCATTTTCGGCATGCTGGAAAGCTGGCTGGCCGTGAACATGCTGCACTACAGTCACAAACCGGTATTGCAGCCGGGAGAGTGGTGGATCGAACATCTGGGTGGGTTGATTGTCTCCGGCATCAGCGTCTACACCGCGTTTTTCGTGTTCGGCGGCGGGCGCCTTCTGGAGCCATTGTTCAGTGACGCGTTTACCGGTATGAGTATCGTGTTGTGGGTGGCGCCTGGTGTAATCGGTACGCTCGCGATAAGTGCGTTGACGCGTCGTTATCGGCGCAGATTCTCTCGTGGCAAGGCGTTTCACTCATCGTAACTGGAGCCGATCAGTACCGTGTTGTCCTCACTGTCGCGGAACAATGCGAAACGTTGCTCGGGATTCCATGGAGCCGCCTGCGGTCCCTGCGTGAACTCCACGCCACGGGCCTGCAGTTCTTCGTAGGTACTCTGCACATCGTCCACGGCGAGGACCAGGGCCGGTAATCCGTCCGGGTCGTTGCTCTCCTTACGCACCAACACTATTGCGGTTTCAGCGCCTGGAATACCCAGCTCGATCCAGCGCCAGTCCGGTTTGTAGGGCGTGTTCTGCAGAATGCGCATGCCCAGCTTCTCGCGGTAGAAGCGCACGGCCCGGCGCTGGTTGCTGACCGGCAGGTTGGTGAACTTGATGTATTGCAACATGATCAACTGGCTCCGGCGCCATCATACTGATTACGTTCGAGTCTACCACAAACGGGGAGATGTCGGCTTGTTATCGATGGAGCGCTGTCGCATAATTTTCATGATGACCACGACGGGAGTTCCCTCATGAGCCTTTCCATTCACCAGTCACATAGTATCGCCTTCCGTGCCGCCACTGTCCTGGCTGTGGTTGTGCCGGCGGTCGCACAGGCCCAGACCGGTATCACTCCCACGCAGTTCGAGAAGGAAGTGATCGATGATCGATTTCAGGGAGGGTACGGTGTCACGATCACCGATGTGGACGGCGACGGCGCATTGGACGTGGTGGCCCTGGCCTACAGACCATCGGAACTTGCCTGGTATCGACAGCCGGAGTGGCGCAAAACCCCGATCGAGACCGGACTTGACGGCCTCATTGACGTGGCGCCACACGACGTTGACGGTGATGGGCATGTGGATCTGACCGTGGCCAGTGCCTTCGATCTGGGAGACAGCAACAGCGGTGGTCAGGTGAGCTGGCTGAGAAATCCGCTTGGAGCCGATGCCGGGGCGGACGGAGCCACCGGAGCTGTCGGTGAGTGGTCGTCATATCCCGTGGCCCGCCTTCCGACATCGCATCGCCTGCGTTGGGCCGACGTCAGCGGGACAGGGACGCCGGTGCTGATCAACCTGCCCATCATCGGTACCGGAGCCACTGCCCCGGACTATCGGGGCGGGGCCGACCTGACTGCCTACACTGTACCGGACGAACCCGCCGGACCCTGGCCTCGCGTGGTACTGGACCGGTCACTGGAAATGGCGCACGGTCTGCACATTGTGGACTGGGATCGTGATGGCAGGGAGGAGCTGCTGACAGCCAGTTTCAATGGAGTCGACCTGATCAACCTGGCCAGCCGCGGACAGTTCGTCACCCGCGAGACGTTGCTGCCGGCTGAACACACCGGGCGCCCCTCTGCCGGCATGAGTGACGTGGTTGTCGGTCAATGGCACGGCCGTGAGCGGTTCCTGGCGACCATTGAGCCCTGGCATGGTCATGAGGTGGTGATCCATGTCCGCGAGGCAGGGGAGTGGCAGCGCACGGTGGTGGATGATTCACTGGCGTCCGGTCATGCATTGCTGGCGGTGGATCTGGACAATGACGGACGCGACGAGGTGATCGCTGGTGGCCGTGGCGAACCTCACGCATTGAACATCTACCGTTACAGTGAAGAGACCCGGCGCTGGCAGCGGACCGTGCTGGACAGCGAAGTGGCCGTGTCCGGTCTGGCCGCCGCCGATCTGGACGGTAATGGCTACCAGGACATCGTGGCCGTGGGCGCGGCCACGGCCAATGTGGTCATCTATCACAATACCGGGCGTTGAAGATCGGCGCCCGTCAGCGATTGACCCGCTCTCCGGCAATGTAGACATCAACCAGCGTCCGGGTGTTGCTGATGTCCCGCAGCGGATTCCGTGTCATGACCAGCAGATCCGCGTACTTGCCCGGTTCCAGTGTGCCGGTGTTCTCCAGCCCGAGGCATTGCGCGGCGTCGCGGGTTGCCGAAAGCAGTACCTGCTCGGCGGACAATCCCGACTCGGCCATCATCCACAGTTCCAGGTGTTCGAAATACCCCTGGAAGCGACCGGCCGGTCCACTGTCGGTGCCCATGGCGATGGGGATCCGGGCGTCGGCCAGCATTTTCAGGTTGCTTCTGGCCACCGGTAATCCCGCCTTGTAGGTCTGCGCCGCTTCGCTGTCGCGCATGCGCTGCTGGCGTTCCGGTTCCATCAGGGTGGCCAGTACCGAGGCATCAGCCTCCTTCAGGAAAAACGGATCCGAGAAAAAATCCGGTTCGCTTTCGTAGACATAGGTGGACAGTTCCCTGGTCAAGGTGGGCATGTAACAGGCGCCTGCCTCTCTCATCCGGTCGATGAACGCCTGATCGATGTGCTGGTCCCGCACGCTGTGGGCGATGTGCCTGGCGCCCAGGTCCAGGGCGGTGAAGGCATCCTCGAGTTCATAGATATGCACGGCCAGAGGTAGCTCATGCTGTCCGGCGGCTTCGGCGATGGCTTCCGAAATCGTCGGCGCCATCTTGTTGCCCCTGCCCAGAAAGTCGTCGATCCGGAACTTGACGAAATCGGCGTCGCTGTCGGCCACCGCGGAGACCGCGTCCATGGCATCATCCGGGCTGGAGGGGTTGAGTACCGGTCCGGCCAGCAGCATGTGAGGATAGCGTGGTTCCGCGTTGTTCCATTGCTCGCGCAGACGGAAGGCCTCGGGACCATCGCCGCCCAGACTGGCCACCGTCGTGACCCCATAGCGGCTGTACAGCGACAGCTGGCGGAGCAGGTTGTCCCGGGTGTAGTGGCCCGACTCGAGTCCGTCGACATCGCTGAGATGACCGTGGGCATTGATCAGGCCCGGCATCAGATACAGGCCGCTGACGTCAATGCGGATGGCATCCGCCGGAATGTCCACCTCCGTCGGGTCACCCATGGCGGTGATGCGGCCGTCTTCGGCCACGATGGTGGTATTTTCGCGGACACCGTTGCCGGTGCCATCGATGACGTGTCCGCCGATCCATGCAATGGTTTCGGCGGCGGCCGACGTCGAAGCCAGAAGCAGGGCGGCGATCGAGGCGGAAAGGCGGAGAACGCGGGCAGTTTTCATGGGTTCGCTCCGGGTCTTGCAGGGACTGGTTCGACAGGTTCTGGATCTGATTATGGTGTGACGATGACCTGTCTGCAAGACGGAATTGCAGATACTGTTTCCACGGAAGGACGTTCCTGTTTATCATGAAAACTCGCTGTTGCAAGCGGCAGGGGAACGAGGTTCCGTACAGAGACCGACCATGTTTGGCAAGGAGACGAGTGATGAAGCTTGATCAGATACTGAAGACCATCGGACGCAGAGGCCTGTTGGTGGCGATGCTGCTGTTCGGCTGGCAGGGACTGGCTTCGGCCGATGTCGTGACGACCGGTGAGCTGTTGGCCGAGAGTCGCACCGCGCAGCAGCAGGCCGAGGTGGCCTCGTTCCTCTCGCGCGATGATGTGCGTCAGCAGCTGATGACGCGGGGCGTCGACGCGGAGAGCGCCATGGAGCGTGTCAACGCGCTGTCGGCCGAGGAGCTGTCCTCCCTGCATGCCCAGATCGATCAGTTGCCCGCCGGTGAGGGCGTGCTGGAGACCGTGCTGTTTCTGCTGGTGATCTTCATGTTGCTGGATATCGCCGGGGTCACGGACATTTTTCCGGGGCTCTGATGTCACGCCTGCGGTTTTCCGTTGCCCGGATGATTGCAGGTCTGCTGGCTCTTCCGGTGCTCGCTTCATGCATGGCGACACCGCAGAGCAATGCCATCATGGAGTCCGGCGTGGCTGACACCCGGCCGGCCTCCTTCCAGCTGGAGGATGTGCCGTTCTTCCCCCAGGAGCGTTACCAGTGCGGTCCGGCGGCGATCGCCACGGTATTGCACTACAGCGGGGTCGAGTCGGCGACGGCGGATTCCATGGTGCCCCTGGTCTATATTCCCGAGCGACAGGGCTCCCTCCAGGTGGAGATGCTGGCCGCGGCACGTCAGTCAGGACGGGTTCCTCTCGTGATTCCCGGACGACTGGAAGCGATTCTGGAGGAAGTGCGGGCGGGGCGGCCAGTGCTGGTGTTCCAGAACCTGGGACTGACGGCCCTGCCGCAGTGGCACTATGCCGTGGTGGCAGGGTACGATTTCGAGAGTCGCGACCTGATACTGCGATCGGGCACCCGCCGCGAACTCAGGACGCCGCTACGGGTATTCGAGCGCACATGGGCCAGGGCGGATCACTGGGCGGCGGTGGTGCTGCGTCCCGGCGAACTGCCGGTTCATGATGACCCCCTCGCTTACATCGAGGCGGTCAACGACTTTGCCGGAGCGCGGGGTGCGGATGCGGTCGGTGATGCGTATCGGGTGGCCTCGGAACGGTGGCCGGACGAGCCGCTGGTGCAGATGGCTCATGCCAATCACCTCTACGGGCTGGGGCGCTATGACGAAACGGCCGATGTGTTGCGGCGGTTGCTGGACAGGCACCCCGACCTGCCCGATGCGCACAACAATCTGGCTCATGCGCTGCTCCGGACCGGACGGGCGGAAGCCGCGTTGCCCCATGCCCGGGCGGCGGTCGCCGCTGGTGGACAGCGTGAGGCCACCTACCAGGAGACGCTGGATGCAGTGCAAGGCGCCCTGCCGTAGCAGCCGGACGGCAGCCCTGTCGGACCCGGTGGCAACTTGCCTGCCCGGACCAAAAGCGGTAGTTTGAAGTCCTGTCGATTTCTGCACCGGATGATTGAACATGTTCTGCAAACTGCAATCTGGAAAGACACCCCCGTTTCTGCTGGCCGTGGTCATGACCCTGTATGCCGCCATGGCGTCGGCGCAACAGTCGGCCGTGCTGGACACGCCGCAGGGTACGCTGATCGGGGAATCGGAGGACGGCATTCGAGTATTTCGCGGTATTCCCTACGCCGAGCCACCGGTCGGCGCCTTGCGCTGGCAACCGCCGCAACCGGCGGCTGCCTGGGAGGGAGAACGGATGGCGGACAGTTTCGGTCCGGATTGCATCCAGTCTCCCTATCCGGAAAATTCCTTTTTCTACCGTCCCGCCAGATTGACCAGCGAGGATTGCCTGTATCTGAACGTCTGGGCTCCGGACGAGGCAGAGGAGCCGCTGCCGGTCATGGTCTGGATCCATGGTGGCGCACTGACCCGGGGGTCGGGCGCGATCGCCACCTATGACGGCACTCGACTGGCTGACAAGGACGTGGTGCTGGTGACGATCAATTACCGATTGGGGGTGCTGGGCTATTTCGCGCATCCCGAGCTGGTGACCGAGTCGCCCCGTTTTTCAGCGGGTAACTATGGCATCCTCGATCAGATAGAAGCATTGCGCTGGGTGCGGGACAACATCGCCGCGTTTGGTGGTGATCCGGACAATGTGACCATCTTCGGTGAATCCGCTGGCGCATGGAGTGTGAATTTCCTGACCGCCAGTCCGCTATCTGGAGGACTGTTCCACAAGGCCATTGCCCAGAGCGGAGCGCGCCTGGACCAGCGGATCGAGCTGGATCGGCAGACCCCGGCCGGGTCCTCCGCCGTATCGGCCGGCAGCGAGCTGGGGGCCAGAGTCGGAGCCGCTTCCCTGCGGGAGCTGCGGGCAATGCCTGCCCGGGCGCTCCATGAGGCGGCCGAGGAGGCGGGATTCAATACGGATGGTATCGTCGATGGCTGGGTGTTGACCGAGCAGCCTTATGAACAGTTTGTGGCCGGGCGGCAACATCCGGTACCGGTATTGCTTGGATTCAACAGCGATGAGGGCACCACCCTGGGGGCCGCGGCCAATGCGCCCGATTCGTCCTCGGCCTATGAGCAACGCATCCGCACCATGTACGGGCCTCTGGCCGATGCGTTTCTGGAGGTCTACCCGCCAGATGATCCGAGGCAGTCGACGCTGGATGCATTCCGCGACAGTGCGTTCGGGTGGAACATGGTGACCTGGGCCAATGTGACGCGTCAGGTGGACCAGAATGCCTGGCTGTATTATTTCACCCACCATCCGCCGGGAGGCCCGGACGGCCTGGGCGCCTATCATGCCGCCGAAATCGCCTATGTGTTCGACAATGTGCATACGCTGCGGGGAGAGGTTGATGCGGTCGATCGTGATCTGGCCGATGCGATGTCGGACTATTGGGTGAGCTTTGCGCGCAATGGTCGTCCCCAAGTCGACGGACAGCCTGCCTGGCGACCCTATCGCAATGATCAGCGACACTACATGGAGTTCGCTGAAGCGCCTGAGCCCGGAATCGATCTGCTGCCGGACAACTGGGCGCTGATGGATCGCATCATGGATGCCCGGCGCCGCCAGCCGTAGCAAAGAGGTCCAGCAGCCTGTCTGCCAGGTAACGGCAGGCGGGGCCGCTGGCTTCCGCCGAGGCCATCATCAGGTACAGGGGGATGATGCGATTGGCACCCATGGCCAGGGGTAGCTGGCGCAAGGTGCCGTCGGCGAGTTCATCGATGACCCAGTCCCTTGGCAGGAAGCCGAAAGCGAGACCGGATCGCAACAGGCGTACGCTGCTGGAAAAGTGGCTGACGGTCCAGCGTTGTTCGCTACCCAGCCAGCCTGCGTCCTGTTCCCGCCTCGTGCCCGAATCCCGCAAGACCACCTGTCGGTGGGAGCGTAACTCCCACTCATTGATCTGATTGTCTCCCTGCTGGGCCAGCCGGAACAGGGGATGCTCCGGCACCGCCACCGGGATCATTTCCACCGATTTCAGCGGTGTACCCAGGTACCCGATCGGCACCTTGCTGCCGATGACCAGGTCGGCCTGCTTCTCCAGTAGCGCTTCCTCCGTGCCGGACAGGGCGGTTTCCAGCATACGGATCCGGGTGCCCGGGAACTCGCTGGAGAAAGACTCCAGCGCGGGAATCAACAGCCCTGTCTCCATCAGGCAATCCACCGCCAGTGTGATTTCCGGCTCGATACCCTGCGCCAGCAGGCCGGCAGCGTCCTCGGTCTCACTGGCCTGGCGCAGCAACTGCACCGCCCTCCGGTACAGTACGCGCCCCTCGCGCGTCAGTTCCGCCTTGCGGCCCTGTATCTCCAGTGCCGGTGAAGGCAACTGCTCGTTAAGACGGGAAATCGCATAGCTGATGCTGGACTGGCTCTTGTTCAGTGCTTCCGCCGCCAGGGCAAAAGTGCCTTCCTCGACCACGGCCTTGAGGGCGGCCCATTGTTCCAGTGTGATTTTCGGTGTGCGCATCAGGGGTCGCTTCCTTGGTAGATGTATCGAAAATATCGTGCTTTTTCCGGGATAATCTGCAATGAATCATCCGATAATATGGTTTATTCTGGCATTCATCAAGAATACACAATGGCAGGAGAGACAGAATGACTATCCGGGAAGTGGAAGAGGTGCTGGTGGCCCGTGATGCGGCGGACGGAGATGGTGTCCGCCTCAAGCGCGTGTTCGGAGGTGGCGGCAGCCCTCATCGCTTTGATCCCTATCTGATGATGGATGAGTTCGGTTCGGACGAGGCCAGTGACTACATCGGCGGATTCCCGGAGCATCCGCACCGCGGTTTCGAAACCATCACGTACATGCTCGAGGGGCATATGGAGCATCGTGATCACATGGGCAATACCGGTGAACTGAAGAACGGGGATGTGCAGTGGATGACGGCCGGATCCGGCATCATCCATTCCGAGATGCCGAAACAGCGTGAAGGCCGCATGCGTGGTTTCCAGGTCTGGCTCAACCTGCCCTCCGGGGAAAAGATGAAGGCACCCGACTGGCGGGATATCCCGGCGGCGAGTATACCCGAGTACCGAGTCGGAAACGCCACGATCAAGGCGGTGGCGGGTACATTGAAGGCACAGGGTGTCGAACTGACGGGCGCGGCGCGGGTCGCCTCCACGGAGCCGGGTTATCTGGATATTCACCTGGATGAAGGGGGTGAGCTGTCTCTGGACACGCCAATGGAGCATACGGCCTTGCTGTATGTCTACGATGGACGGGCCACGGTGGGCGATCGCGGTGTCATGCTGGAGACATCGCGCCTGGCCCGCCTGTCGGCGGGAAGCCGGATCCGGCTGTCGGCTGGGCCCGGCACCAGAATGATCCTGCTGACCGGTAAGCCCATCGATGAACCCATCGCGCAGTATGGACCGTTCGTCATGAACACGCATGAGGAAATCGAACAGGCAATGCGGGATTACCGGGATGGCCGGCTCACCTCGAATGCGAATCCGGAATAACCATATTTGGAATCATTCTTTTTGGCGATAAAACGCCTGCCGTATACTGGCGACCTTCTGAATTTCGCCGGAGTACCGTATGGAGTGGCAGGCCTGGTTATCGCTGGGACTGACAGCGGGCAGCATTGTGTTGCTGGTGGTCACGAGGCTCGGGCCGCATGTGGTGCTGATGGGCGCCCTGACGCTGCTCAGTGTCAGTGGTGTACTGACCGCCTCCGAGGCACTGTCAGGATTCGCCAATCCCGGCCTGATCACCGTGGCGGCCATGTTCGTGGTGGCCGCCGGTCTGCACGCCTCCGGCGGTATCGACCTGCTGGTCAATCGCTGGCTGGGCAAGCCGGGCTCGATGTCGGCCGCATTGTCGCGGCTACTGGTCCCGGTCATGCCGCTGAGCGCATTCCTCAACAACACTCCGGTCGTCGCGACCATGATTCCCGCCGTGAACGCCTGGTGCCGGCGCATCCAGGTGGCGCCATCCCGCCTGATGATTCCACTCAGTTACGGGGCCATTCTGGGCGGCACCCTCACCCTGATCGGCACCAGTACCAATCTGGTGGTGGCCGGCCAGTATGAAGTGCTGACCGGAGATGACGGGCTGGGACTGTTCTCGATCACCGCCGTGGGCATTCCTGTTGCGATCGTCGGCGTACTGTACATCCTGCTGATCCTGCCCCGTCTGTTGCCCGATCGCAGCGAGAAACAGCCGTTCGGCAACATGCGGGAATTCACCGTGGAAGTGGCCGTGGACCGGGATGGTCCATTGGTCGGGATGACCGTCGAACAGGCCGGCCTGCGGGATCTGTCCCGTCTCTACCTGGTCGAGATCATCCGTGGCGAGACCGTGGTGACGGCAGCGCCATCGGAAGAGAAGCTGCTGGGCGGAGACCGGCTGGTGTTTGCCGGGGAGACCGAGGCCATCTCCGATCTGTTGAGGATCAACGGTATCGTGGCGGCCGTCCGTAAAAAAGAGGAAGAGGTTTCCTTCTTCAAGGACAGAGCGGAGCGTCGGCTGGTGGAAGTGGTGGTGTCGCAGTCCTGCTCGGCGGTGGGGGAGACCGTGCGCAGTTCGCGATTTCGTGATCGGTACGGGGCCGTGGTGCTGGCCTCGGCGCGCAACGGCGAGCGTATCGAGGGCAATCTGGGCAATATCATCATCAAGCCGGGTGACACCCTGCTGCTGGAGGCGCGGCCGGCGTTCGTGACACGACAGAAATACAATCGCGATTTTCTGGTGGTCAATGATCTGGACACCGATGCGCCGCGTCACGACAAAGCGTGGCAGGCCTGGGGCATCCTGCTGGTTATGGTGACACTGGCCGGCACGGGCATGATCAGCATGATGAACGCGGCCCTGTTGGGTGGTGGTCTGATGCTGCTGTCCGGTTGTCTGTCCGTCAGTCAGGCGGAGAAAAGTCTGGATTTGACGGTCATTCTGACCATTGCTGCGTCCTTCTCGCTGGGTGTTGCCCTGGAGAAGACCGGGGTCGCGGCCGCGCTGGCCGATATCGTCGTGGGTCTGAGCGGTGGTCGGCCATGGTTGTTGCTGATGTTGAGCTACCTGATGGTGTCCCTGCTGACGGAAACCATCACCAACAATGCCGCCGCCGTGCTGATGGTCCCGGTGGTGCTGGCCGTCACGACGCAGGCCGGGCTGAATCCGGAACCGTTCATGCTGGCGATCATGATCGCCGCGTCGGCCAGCTTTGCCACGCCGCTCGGGTATCAGACCAATCTGATGGTCTACGGACCCGGCGCCTACCGGTTCACCGATTTCCTGCGGGCCGGTATTCCGATGAACCTGCTGATAGGCGCCACGACCCTGGTCGTACTGCTGATCGGCTGGCCACTCACTCCGGCAGGCTGAACACGTAGACCGCATTGCCGTTTCGTGGAGGCTGTATCTCCGGAATCACGACACGCGGCACCATTCTGGGACTGGTGCCACCGTTGGCGGCGGTCACGGCGATATACTGCCTGCCATCGATGCTGAAGGTCGCGGGATGACCCTGAACCGCAGTGCCCAGGCGGGTCTGCCAGAGAATGTCACCCGACTCGGCATCGAAGGCCCGGAAGTATCGGTCCAGATCCCCCGCAAAAGCCAGGCCGCCGGCGGTTGACAGTACGCCGGTGATGAAGGAGGCGCGTTGTTCGTGACTCCATACTTCCTCCATGGTGTCGACGTTAAATGCGGCCAGTTTGCCGACCATGCCGTCGGTGCCGGGCATTTCGTGGAAGCGCCGGTTCGAGGCCAGCCCGCCGGAGCCCTCCTCCAGTGCCACTTCACGTGCGCGGTTATCCAGACAGGTCTGGCTCAGCGGAGCAATGATCAGCCCACCCGGCTCGTAATAGCTCATGGAATGCCAGTTCTTGCCCCCGGCACTGCTGGGGCAGGCGTAGATCCACTCGTCGAGTTCCGCATTGATGATGTCATCCCGGTAGGTGACGGCGCCGGTTTCCGGATCGATATCCGTGAACACATTCTGATAGACCGTTTCCAGGTAATCGATGAAAGCCCCGTTTTCCCGGTCATTTTTCCAGAGTATGCCGTGTTTGCCCAGCGAGAACACCAGTTTGCGCCCGTTGCGGTCGATCAGTACCCGCTCGAACACCTCGTCCAGGTCCAGTGCCTCGCCGGGCACATGCTGGAAGTGCCAGCGCAATTCGCCGGTGTCGGCGTCCAGTGCGACGGTGGAGTTGGTGTAGAGGCCATCGTCATGGATGGACATGTGTCGGCTGGGCGGAGCCCATGGCTTGGCCTGGGCTACGCCCCAGTAGGTGACATTCAGTTCGGGGTCGTAGCTGCCGGTGATCCAGGTCTCCCCGCCGGCCCGGAAGATGTCGTCCAGCCCGCCCCAGGTGTCGCCGCCGGGCTCACCGGCCTTGGCGATGGTATTGAACTTCCATTCCGGCTCGCCGGTCTCGGCATTCCAGGCGCTGACGAAGCAGTCTTCCTCGATATAGCGTGCGCAGCCGGCCAGGCCCACGATCACCTTGTCACCGGCGATCAGCGGTCCGCTGGAGTTGGCGAATCCGAGCTCCGGGTCCGCGATCCGCACTTCCCAGACCGGTTCTCCAGTGCGGGCGTCCAGCGCCACGAGTCGGGCATCGGTGGTGGCCTGGATGACCTTGTCGCGGTAGAGGGCGATATTGCGCATGTCCTCGCCGGTATCCGGTCCCGTGGCATGTTCCCAGATCAGCTCGCCATTGCGGGCATCCAGTGCCTGTATGATATTGCCGGGGTTGATCAGGTACATGATGCCGTCTCGCACCAGTGGCGCCGGCTCCGAATCGCCCTCGTGCATGTTCCAGACCCATTCCAGCTGCAGCTGACCGACATTGTCGCGATTGATCTGGTCCAGGCGGCTGTGACTCCAGGCCTGCGGGTTGCCCCGGTACATCAACCAGTCTTCCTCGGGTGGGGTGACCAGTTCGCGGTCCGGAATCGGTTCGAAGGAGCTTATCTGCCCGTTGACGGTCAGGCCGGCGGCACCGGTGTTGTCCGAGGAGGCCTCTTCCGGGAACAGCCCCCCGTCTTCCACGATCTGCCCGGCAATCAGGAAGTCGCTGTTCTCTGACAGCGGGCTGTCGCTCATGCGTACGCCATTGCGCTGCAGTACGTAGGCGGTCACCTCGGCATACTGCTCCCGGTCGATGCCGGTGCCACCGCCGGGCGGCATGGTTTCGCGTATCTCCTGAAGCAGCGCACCGGCTCCACGCTCGCCCCAGCGTCCCAGAAAACCATCCCCGCTCAGCGCCGGTGCCGTGGTCGTACCGTTCAGCGCCCTGCCATGGCAGGAAGCGCACTGCTGCTCGTATAACGAGCTGCCCGCACTGGCCTGTGATCGGGTGTAGGTATCGGGCTCTGTCTCCTGCGCGTTGGCCGCGACAACATGTGTGACTTGCAGTACCGCCAGGGCAAGCAGGGCCGGCAGGCCCCGTGCCGTGTGTTCGTTACGCGATGACATGATCGACCTCGGTATCGTGACTCTATATGGTATATGATTGTATGGCTGGGCTTTACTTTATATGATCGGATGCGCCGAGTACATTCACTGGAATCGTGGTAATTCGCCGGAATGCGAAAAAAGCTGATCATACTGCTGCCTGTCATTCTGACCCTTGTGAGTCTGCTTGTGCGGGGTCAACAGTCCATGGATGTGACGGAGGCGGGGGACATACTGACCATCGCCGCACACGAGGATATGGTGGATGTCTCGCCATATCTGTGGATTCTGGAAGATCCGCGGGGCTCCATGGATCTGGAGGAGGCCCGGCGGCGCATGGCGGAGGACGGAGAGCGCTGGCAGGGTCGTGGAGCGCCCACTTTCGGGTACACATCGTCCGCTTACTGGGCCCGGCTGGAGCTGCAGAGTCAATTGAGTACTCCGTCGGAGTGGATACTGCAATCCCGGTTTGCTCTGCTGGAACGGATTGAACTGTATTTCCAGGACCCGCAGGGGCAGTGGCAGAGCAAGGTGTCCGGACACGGTGAGCCGCTATCGAGTCGTGAGGTCAATGACCCCAGACCATCCTTTCTGCTCCCGATGCGGCCCGGGCAGCCGCAGACGCTGTTTGTCCGGGTCGAAAGCAACGGCTCGGTGCAGATTCCGTTACGCCTGCTGAGCCCGTCGCGTTACCAGTCGCTGATGCAGCTGGAGCAGTTGCTGGCCGGCGGATTCTACGGCGTACTGCTGGTGCTGGCCTTCTACTGTCTGTTCATGTGGGGCTCCAGCCGCGACCGCAGCTACCTGTATTTCAGCCTTTTCATCATTTCGGGAGCCCTGTATTCATTCGCGGACCAGGGGCTGGCGCTCCAGTATGTCTGGCCCCGGAGTCCCGAGTGGGCGAATTACCTGCCCATACTGATGGCGGGTCTCGGTAGCCTGTTCGTCATGCTGTTTGTCCGTGAGTATCTTCATGTCAGCGATTGGCGATGGTTCTGGCGACGACTGGTACAGGGTCTGTTACTGGCTCTGGTTGTTGCGATCTACGTCAGTGCTTTCATGCCGGCGGAATGGGCCAGCCGGCTGATGCTGGGATGCGCGTTGATGGTTCAGCTGGCGATCACGGTCATCGTCATCAAGGCGCTCAGAAGCGGTCGCGGTTCCGCCTGGTATTTTCTCAGCGCCTGGCTGGTGTTTCTGGCCGGATTCATGGTCGAGGTGATCCAGCGCGTGGGGGTGCCCATGCCTCCGCTTCTGGCCTATCACAGCGTGCAGGCGGGCACCGTCCTGAGCGCCCTGATCCTCTCGTTTGGTCTGAGCAACCGGATGAATCGGCTGATGGTCCATTACCGCTCCGCGCAGCAGGACATGATCAAGGCCAATCAGCTCAAGCTGAATGCTCTCCAGCGGGCTGACAGCCTCAAGGAAGAATTCATCACCAATGTGTCGCACGAACTGCGCACGCCATTGACCGGCATCATCGGCCTCGCGGAAATCATGCTGGAAAAACGTGGTGAATCCCTGCAGCGGGAAGACCGGGAAACACTGTTGCTGATGAAAGTCAGCGCACAGCGATTGTCCACGCTGGTCAATGATGTGATTGATTTTTCCACGCTGAAAAAAGGATATCTGGAACTGCATCGGACGGACACCGATCTCAAGCAGCTGTGCCATATGGTGGCCCAGATGACCAGGCCGTTGATCGGAGGGAAACTCGTGGAGCTTCGCGAGCACTATCCGGATCAGCCGGTGGTCGCCGAAGTCGACGAGGATCGACTACAGCAGGTCATCTTCAACCTGGTGTCCAACGCCATCAAGTTCACCCGGCACGGCTATGTGGAAATCCGGATTGAGGTGATGGGCGAAAAGGCCCGTATCACGGTGGAGGACACCGGCGCGGGTATTCCCGAGCGCGACCAGCAGAGCATTTTCGAGCGTTTCTACCAGGCCGACCTCGCGGGCGGGCAGCCGAATACCGGGACCGGCCTGGGGTTGTCGATTTCCCGCAAGCTACTGGAAATGCATGGTACGCGGATCAATCTTCACAGTGAGACGGGCAAGGGTTCTGCTTTTCATTTTGATCTGCCGGTAAAGGAAGGTGCCCGGACCCAGGAGAAGGCGGTCATGCCGTCGCACGGATCGCTGGAAGATGTGGATGAAGAGCAGAATGCCATGTCCGTGCTTTTCGAGGAGCCCGGGGACATGATGGAGCGAAGAGCCGATGGAGGTTCCACGCAGACGGCCATCATTCACTCCACTGGCAGTACCGGCGAGCGCGGCAACGTGCTGATCGTCGATGACGAATATCTCAACCTGCGTGTGGTCGGTTCGCATCTGGAGCCCTTTTATGAAGTGAGAACCGCGTCCAGCGGCTCTGAAGCGCTGGAAATGATCTCGGAACAGTGTCCGGATCTGATCATTCTGGACATCATGATGCCGGTGATGACCGGACTGCAGTTCTGTGAAATCATCCGCACGCGATACGGGCCGGATGAGCTGCCTGTCATCATGCTGACCGCCCGCAACCGCATCGGGGATCAGATCGAGGGCTTCAACGCAGGGGCCAACGACTATATCACCAAGCCGTTCAGCAAGGAGGAGCTGCTGGTTCGGGTCAGCAAGCAGTTCGAGCTGCTGGAGCTGATCCGTGTCCGCAGGGAGAATCAATATCTGAACTGGAAGGTGCAGCGGTTCGAGGAATCCCAGAGGCACCTCAAGGCGCAGCAGCACAGGCTGGCGGGCATGCTGGATATCGCCGATGACGCGATGATCGGCCTGGACGGGGACGGAGTCATCGCCTACATGAACTCCGCGGCGGAGCAGTTGTTACAGGTGTCACAGGAGGATTTTTCGGGGCAGTCCATCAATGAACTCTCCGCGTATCTTGGTGCCAGCAGTCCGCAGCTGGCCGCCTATTTCCGTTTTCCATTCGACGAGGCCCTGTTGTCCAGTCGGGATGAATTGCGCTATGAACCGTTTGTGGTGAACCGGGATGATGACAGAGTGGTCGGCCGGTTCTGCATCATGACGCTGGAGCTCGAGCAGGGGCCCGATTGTTTCGTCATGACGCTGGAAGTGGTGGTTCCCGAGGAATCCGGGACGGGGGAAGATAGACTGGAGAAAGCCTCCCTGCCCGAACTCATCCAGGAGTTCAATCGGAATGTGGAACGCACCGAGACCCTGACACACTATCTGCGGCAGATTCAGCCCGAGGACCTGAAACGGCACAAGGAGTTGTCGTCCGGCCTCAAACAGGTGGATGATCTGATCAAGCAATTATCGGGTAAGTTGCCCGAGAAAGACATCGAACTGCAGTATCGGGAGGCCCTGGTCAAGGTCATGCAGGACTGTCATTTTTACTGGCAGAAAGTCACCGGGGAATCCGTCATCAGGCTGGCCGAGGAAAGCAGGATTTGGAGTGTCAGTGTCGATAACGGGCGATTACGCACGCGTTCCATGAACCGTTATCTGTCCCTGGACAAGTTGCCGGCCAATCCCCGTTGGCGTCAGGTGGCACGCACCGCGTATTTCGTCCTGTCCAGGGTGTCTCATGACCCCGAAGCCCGCGAGGCGCTGGATGCTTCGGTCACGCGCCTGCAGGAGCTGGTGGAAGAGCGTGCCATGAGTTGATCAGGGTGCCTGCAGCAGCACGCTGAAGACGGTGCTGCGCCAGTCGAGATGGGCCAGATAGATCAGCCCGACACTCAACAGGGCGGTAATCTGACTGCCCCGGTCCCGCAGAACGAACGTGAGTGGGTCATCATGCACCTCGCCCCGGCTGGCCAGCAGCCAGATACGGCTCAGCAGGTACAACAGTAACGGGCAGATGAACCACAACACTTCCGGGGTGACATACTGGCGCTGGATGTCCTCGCTGTTGATGTAGAGGGCAAATACCAGTACGGCGATCAATGCGCTGCTGGCTCCGAATATTGCCATGATATCGATATCCGTAGCCAGGTATCCCCGGCCCGCGGTACGTTTTATGTCCTCCTGCCTCAGCCAGAGCAGCTCCGTGTAGCGTTTGATGATGGCCAGGCTCATGAAAATGAACATGGAAAAAGCCATCAACCAGAATGACGGGATGATGGGTATGGCCGCGGCACCGGCGATGATCCGTAATGTATACAGTCCGGCCAGCATGATGACATCGACCAGCATGACCTGCTTGAGGCGGAAGCTGTAGATCAATGTCGAAAGGAAATAGGCTGCCAGCACCAGTACGAAGTAGGTGGGCAGCCAGAGAATGGCGATGGCAAACGCTGCCAGTGTCAATGCCGGGCTTCCGATCAGTCCTGCCTGCAGCGGCAGGCGGCCACTGGCGAAGGGGCGTCTGCGCTTGCCGGGATGCTGGCGGTCATCGGCCAGGTCCAGCATGTCGTTCAGCAGATAGACACCAGAGGCACAGAGGCTGAAGGCGAGGAAACCGGTGGCGGTCTGGAAAATCAGGGTGGTGCCGTAGAATTCCGTGGTGAGTAACAGTGGCAGGAAAAGCAGCAGGTTCTTGAGCCACTGATGAGGGCGTGCCGCGCGCAGAAATTCACGAACCGGCCTGCGGTCTGAGTCGATATGTTGTGACAGGCGGCCCGTCCGCCGCAATCGTTCAGTCAGTCTGTCAGGCGTGTTGACGGCGATGATTTCCGCGGCCTTCTCCCAGACCGGCATGTCCCTGACCCGATCGCCGGCGTAGGCAAAGGGAGCTCCCTGTTCGCGTTCCATGATGCGGTCGCGTTTCGTCGAGCCGGAGAGATTGATGCCATTCCGGCTGCCTTCGGCTTCGTCGAATATCTCCTGATGCTGTGCCACGCTGTCCACCAGGCGTTGATCCGATGCCGAGATGAGCACGAGACGACGTCCGGCCGATCGTTGTTGTTGCAGGTAGTGAATCAATCCATGGTTGTAAGGAAGCAGGTCGGCGCGCAATCGGACGCGAGCGGCCAGATTGTATTTCAGGTGTGCTCGCCCCCGCATCAGCCAGAACGGCATCATCAGAAGGTAGAACGGGTTTATCCGCAGCAGCTGCAGACAGGACTCGAAAAGCAGGTCTGACTGGATCAGTGTCCCGTCCAGATCAACGTACAGTGTTCCTTGTGTATTGACATCCGGTTCAGTCATGACGGGTCACAGATTGCTGCGCTTGAAAAGCGGTTCGGGAATCATGCGGATCACCCACATGATGGGTCGCCAGAAGCCGGGGGTATAGATTGTGTCACGACGCCGTTCCAGGCCCCTTTCGATCAGTCGGGCCACCTGCTCCGGAGTGCTCCACAACATACCTTTGCGGAACTGCCGGGTCATCGGAGTGTCGACAAATCCGGGGCGGATGTCCATGACATGCACGCCGTGTGGATGCAGCTCCGCACGCAATCCCTGCAGATACGTCGAAACCAGTGCCTTGGCACTACCGTATATGTAGTTGGAGGCCCGGCCCCGCAGGCCGGCCACCGAGGTGATCACCGCCAGGCTGCCGCGGCGCCGGGCCCGGAGTCGTGGCGCCAGGAGACACAGAAGGCGGATACAGGAAAGTCCGTTGGTACGGATGGCATCGGCAACCTGTGCGGGATCATGGGCTATGGCGGGTTGATCCGGCAAGGTTCCGTGACAGATGATGGCGACATCGATGCCCCCGAGTTGCGCTTCCGCCGCCTCGATACATTCGCCGAGCCTCGAATCACTGTCGTTCACATCCAATGGCAGCGGATGTGCCAATGCCGCGCCCCGGACCAGCAGATCCTGACAGTCCCGTGCCAGCGCCGCGGCGTCACGTCCGGTCAGCACGAGTCGTTGTCCACGGGCCGCGTAGCGTCGTGCCAGGGCCCGGGCCATGGCGGAGCCGGCACCGATGATGAGTATGTTCTCTGGCTTGCTGATGGTCCGTTCCTCATAGTCCCAGGCGTCTGGATTGTAGCGAATTGAAATGATGGTGTGCACCCAGGGCGCAACGCGTTTCGACGAATGACTCCCAATGGGGATACATGCGGCGGAAGTGCTCCCGGGACAGGCGCGCATCCTTTGCCAGGTAGACCCGCCCTCCGGCTTCCGCCACGATGTCATCCAGTGTGTCCAGAACAGGCAGCAGTTCGGGGTCGTACCGGAAGTCCAGCGCCAGTGTATAGCCGCTGAGTGGAAAAGACAGAGGATTGTGGTTGGCCGGGCCGGTCCGCTTGAGTACCGTGAGGAACGAGCCGATGCCGATCCTCCTTGTCCGGTGCAGGACTTCCTCGATGGTCTGCTCAGCGCTGGCGTCGGGCACAACGAACTGATACTGAAGAAACCCCTTGCGTCCATACAGCCGGTTCCAGTTTCGTACGCCGTCCAGCGGAAAGAAATACCGCTGGCAGTGCTGTATCCGGGTCGTGTCCCGCCCCGCGACCCGATAGTACAGCGTGTTGAAGGTCTTCATGGTGTACTGGTTCAGCAGGGCGGCCGGGGTGGGAAATGGCACGTTGAGACGGGACGCGCCCGGCGCTGATACGGGTGGTGCCCGGAAATGCTCCCCCAGGAGAACCAGGCTGCGCCCCGCCGCACGGCCACCGGCCATGCAGTCCAGCCAGGCCACGCTATAGGGGCTGTCGTTGTAAGCCGCCAGCAATGAGAGGGTTTCCGCCAGGTTGCCGGCGCGCAGAGACTGCTGTCGGATCATGGGGCCGGGAACCCGCTTCAACCGGAGACTGACATCGATGATGACACCAGTGAGCCCCATGCCGCCGCAGGTGGCATGGAAAACCTCCGCGCGTTCCGTGGGCGAGCAGGACAGGATGTCGCCGTCACCGGACATCAGCCTGATGCTGTCGACATGGTCACTGAAACAGCCATCCAGATGGTGATTCTTGCCATGGATGTCCGAGGCGACGGCGCCGCCCACCGAGACCCGTGCCGTGCCCGGAAGCACCGGAAGGATCCAGCCCCGAGGAAGCAGCAGCGTCATCAGTGTGTCCAGCGTGGTGCCGGCGCCGCAGCGCAATATGCCGCGATCCTCGTCCAATTCGAGCAGAGCATCCAGCCAGCGGCTGCTGATCAGGTTGTCGGCCAGGGCTGAATCGCCGTAACTGCGACCTTTGCCACGGGGAATACAATCCTCGACATCCATCTGGCGCAGACAGGCCCGCAGGGAAGTCAGGTCTTCGGGGTCATGGCAGCGGGCCTCTATGAGGGGATGCCGGCCCCAGCCGCTGCAGGGCTGACGGATGATTTCGCTCATGGTACTCCGCTGTCAGTACACGTCCGGATTCCGTATCATACACCATCATTCCGATGCAGAGAGGTTGCGCCAATGCTTGATTTCATCCGTACCCTCGCCAGGGAGGCAGGCGAGCGGGCGCGCGCCATCCGTCTGGAGGAAAAAGGCCTGGACACCCGCTACAAGGGTGGGGATGAAATGGTCACGCGGGCCGATGTCGCGGTGGAGGAACTGATCACCGCCCGGATCCGCGCGGCGTATCCGCGGCACCGGATCCTGGCTGAGGAATCGGCGCCGGACAGTGCGGGGCTTTCAAGGGAGACCGGGCCGATCTGGATCATCGATCCCATCGATGGCACCGTGAACTATGCGCATGATCACTATCAGGTCGCCGTGTCCATCGCCTACGCATGCGACGGGGAATTGCAGGCCGCAGTGGTCTACAACCCGTTTCTGGAAGAGCTGTTCGAGGCTTCGCTGGGTGGCGGTGCCCGGCTCAACGGGCAGCCGATCCGGCCTTCCGGAAAGCAGGAAATGCGCAGGGCCCTGGTGGCTACCGGTTTCCCGTATATCAAGAAAGATATGGCACTGCTGTCGAGGCGCGTCAGTCATGTGTTGGCGCATTGCGCCGATATCCGGCGACTGGGATCGGCGGCGCTGGACATCTGCTGGGTCGCGGCGGGCCGCATCGATGTCTACTACGAGAATCTCAGTGTATGGGATTTTGCCGCCGCCCAGCTCATCGCCAGGGAAGCCGGGGCCTGTTACGGACACTTCCAGCCGGTGCCGGACGGGGTCAGTCCGGTTTTCCATGATCGCAACATACTGGTGGCGAATCCGTCGTTGTTCGAGCCGATGAAATCGTTGCTACAAGAGGCTGACCGTCAGTCCTGAGAATGGATCGGTTCACTGCCTGCCTGCCCGGCAGGTCCCAGGCGTTGGAGCAATGTCGGCAGGAAGGTCAGGTCCAGCCATAAAGCCAGTGCCACGATCGGCACCAGCAGTTTCGCGGCTTCCTGGAAGTACAGGGTGCTGGCATTCAGCAGCAGGAGCGAGCCGATACACAGCACCAGGGTGGTGATCAGCAGCGCGGGGCCGGCCCGTAACACGGCGCTGTCCATTGCCTGACGACTGGACAGGCCGGACCCGAGGCCACGTTGCCAGTTGCTGAGGATATGCACGGTGTCGTCCACCACCAGACCGATACTGATACTGAACAGCATCAGGATGAACGGATCGATCTGTGCATCGAAGAGGCCCCGGAGGCCGAACACGATGATGGCCGGCAGCGCGTTGGGCAGAATACTGATCAGGCCGAGTGTCAGACTGCGCAGGCCGATGATCAATGTCAGGGTGATCAGGGCCAGACTCAGCGCATAACCCCGCAGCAGCTCCCCGGTCACTGCGTCATCCATGCGGGCGAACAGCAGAGTGCCGCTGCCCTGCACGATGCCGGCATCGGTGAACGCCTGGCCGGCCAGTTCGCGCAGCCGCCGGTCCAGTGCCACCAGCTCGCCATTGTCGAGTTGGCGTGTGCTGACAAAGAAACGACTGATACGTTGATCCTCATCGATGAAATCCGATAGCGGGAAGCCATCACCGGCGGCGATGCGGTAGTCACTCAGGTGCTGTTGCACGGCTTCGCTGGTGTCGGGAATGCGCCCCTGACCGTCGCGGGGCGAGTCGCTGTCGGGCAGGGCAGCATTGACCCCGCGGATCAGTTCCACGAGGCTGGCGACGCCGGTGATGTCGGGCCATGAACGCAACTGCCCGGCGAACTGGTCGAGCCGGCCCAACAGGGCGGGTTCGGTCATCCCGCCATCCTCCGCGGCCATGATGCCGTAGGTGAGTACCGGACCCCGGTCCATGTGTGTGTTGACCAGCTGGTAGTACTCATGCAGCGCCGAATCCGTCGCCACGAAATCCATCCGGTTGAAATCGGTTCTGTTCAGCGGCAGCAGCGCAAGGCAGGCCAGGGCGAACAGCAGAGTGCCGAAGAAAACCACCCGATCATGCCGCAGGGAGATGTGCCCCGGCAGCTTGAGCATGCGGCTGATCATCAGTCCGGCGGCACTCGAATCCGGTTTTTCCGTTCGTCGGTAGAGAGCGGGAACCAGTGCCGGCAGGAGCATGAACGTCACCAGCCAGGCAAAGCCGACCCCGATGGCGACCGTGGTGCCGAAGTCACTGAGCGCGGGGGCGGAAACCAGGGACAGGCTGGCAAAACCGATGGCCGTGGTCAACGTGGCCAGCGTTACCGGACGGAGGTTCAATGCCAGGCTCTGAGACATGGCCTGGAGGGCAGCATGCTGCTTCAGGCGCTGACGGTGGATGGACAACAGATGCACTGCATCCGCCACGGCCACCATCACGATCACCAGTGGCGCCATGATGGAAACCGTGTTGAAGGCGCGCCCCATCAGCCCGAGTGTCGCCAGTGTCAGCAGGACACTGAGCAGGGCGACGCCCAGCACGACCAGCGCACTGCGCATCGACCGTAAGCACCAGGCGATGAACAGCACGCAGACCACAATGGTGAGCGGCAGCAGTCGCGTCAGGTCGTCGATCATGGCCTGGCGGGTATCATGTTCGAATATCGGGCCGGCGCTGGCCGCGACCGCGACGGTCGGGAAGTCGTTCCGGGCGGCGTCGAGCAGGGATGCCACGGCCTCGCTGATCCGACGGTTCCTGGTGGTGCTGTCCGGCTCCGGGGTCGTCGGGGCATCCAGGGTTACCGTGACAAATGTGATACGTCCCGCTCCGTCGATCAGGCGATTCCGCACCAGCGGGTCGCCAAGCGCCTGTTGGCGCATCTGCTCGCGTTCTTCCGGGCTGAACCGGTCCAGATTCTGCCACGGCCAGGGCACGATGCTGACTTCACCGTAGGGGGTTTCGTGATTCAGCAGGGAGGCGATCCGTGTGCCGCCCGGGATATCCCGGAAACGTTGCTGCAGCAGGGCCAGCACCTGTAGCGACGGGGTGGAGAAGACATCGCCATTGTCGGGAGCAATGGCAAAACTGACCTCGTCCTCCTCCGGAAATCGACTCTGGAGCATGCGCTGCTCACTGACCAGCGGGTCGGATTCCGGCAGCAACACGGACAGCTCACTGTTGAATTCGAGTCGGAGCAGCCCCGGGGCCAGAATCAGGCAGGCCACAATCAGCGCAAGCAGCAGTGGAAACCGATATCGGATCAGGCGGCGGGCGAGGCGATTCTCGCTCCGGGTGATGGCATTGTGGGCCTGCATTTTCATATACATATAGCATTTAATCATTTTGCAGCCCCCTGGGGAATCACGTAAAATGCCGCCCTCGAAGCTCAGGGGGCAATACATCGTGTATTGGCCCGCTGACTATCCGTATTCGCATCACCAATTCGATGGACCAGGCATGGCTAAAATATCCAGGCAAAGCGTAACCAGTGTGCATCACTGGAACGAGTCACTGTTCAGTTTCACGACCACCCGGGATCGTGGTCTGAAGTTCGAGAATGGCCATTTCGTCATGCTTGGCCTCGAAATCGAAGGCAAGCCGCTGATGCGTGCCTACAGCATCGCCAGTGCCAACTATGAAGAGGAGCTGGAGTTCTTCAGTATCAAGGTCCAGGATGGCGCTCTGACTTCGCGTCTGCAGAACATCGAAGTGGGTGATGAGCTGTTGGTCAGCAGCAAGCCCACCGGTACGCTGGTGGCCGACCACCTGCTGCCGGCCCGTAACCTGTATCTGATCGGCACCGGCACCGGGCTGGCGCCCTTCATGAGCATCATCCGGGATCCCGATATCTATGAACGCTACGAGAAAGTGGTCCTCATTCACGGCGTGCGTCGTGTCAGTGACCTGGCGTATCACGACTACATCCGGGAAGAACTGCCGCGGAATGAATTTTTCGGTGAAGAGGTCCGCGAGCAGTTGATCTATTATCCGACGGTGACGCGGGAACCCTATGAGAACCAGGGGCGGGTCACGGATCTGATGACCACGGGCAAGCTGTTCTCGGATATCGGCCTGCCGCGGCCGACGCTGGAGGATGACCGGTTCATGCTGTGTGGCAGCCCCTCCATGCTCAAGGACCTGTGCTCGATTCTGGATGACTGGGGCTTCAAGGAGTCACGTCACGGGATCAAGGCGCATTATGTGATTGAGCGGGCTTTCGTCGAGAGCTGATGATGTCCGTCATGGAGCCGGAGTCCGGCCCGTCGGTGGTGTGAATAGCCATAAAAAAGGCCCGCTTCCTCGGGGGAGCGGGCCTTTTTTCATGCCGGGCCCGTCGGCACGACGGGCGACCATGAGGGCTGGATCAGCTCAGGAAGTAGCCGACCAGGCAGCCCTTGGCATCGGGAATGTCGCTCATGTCCACCGTTCCGCCGGCCAGGACGGTATCCAGTGCGTCCTGCAGGAATTGTTCGGCAGCGCTGGTACGCTGGGTTTCGTACCCGAACTGGTCGGTGATCGGTCCCCGATAGTGCACTTCACGGGTGCGCGGGTCGATGATGAAGACCTCAGCCGTGCGCTCCACGCCCAGTGACTTTGCCACCGACTGATCCGCATCCTTGAGAATCGGCATGTCGACGCCGAATTCCTCGCCTTCCTTGCGGATGCGTTCGATATCATCCTGGACAAAGGCGTTGAGCATCATGAACTCGATGTTCTGGTCCGCATAGTTTTCGCGGATCTGCTTATAGGACGGTACCGCCAGCCGGGCAATCGGACAGCCGGCGCCATGGATGTACACCACGACATAGTCCTTGTCCGCGTAGTCATCCAGACTGTGCATGTTGCCGTACTGATCGGAAAGCTCGAATTCCTTGACGGTTTTCAGGTAATCATCCTGTGCCTGAGCCGCCAGTGGCAGCCATGCCAGGGCGCTCAACAACATCGTGATCATGAACCCGGTTGATTTCTTCATGACAGCACTCCTTACGTTCAGGTATTGGTTCTGTATGTCATTATCCTACCATTCATCAAAGCAGGATTGTTGACGCACATCAAGAGTCGCTTTGTAACGAATTGTGGGCAAAACACCGGACTTACAACCCTTTACAGTTGACCGGAAGGCCTGCAACCCGTTGTTGCGCATAACCTCAGGATAGGCCCCGGGCGGCCAGTAATCCATGCGGCAAAGTGTCGCAAGGGGGCGGGGGGCGACAGGCCGCCGGTCAGCGACACCGGATCGCCGGCCGATGCTGTCATCGGCCCGATGAAACGGGTATAGTTCACGGCATTGTCAGACCGTGGCCGGACAACGGTCTGCCCCGAAAGGAAGGTTGTATGCGCTCTCGACTCAGACATCTGTATTGCTCACTGGTCTTTGATCGTCCCTGGCTGGTGATTGCCCTGCTGTTGGCCATGCTGGCCGTGTTCGGCTGGTATGCACAGTATTTCCGTCTCGATGTGTCCGCCGATTCCCTGATGATGGAAGGGGATGAGGAGCTGGAGTATTCCCGGGAGGTCAACCAGCGTTACCGGGTGCAGGATTCGGTGATCGTGGCGATGACGCCGGATGAAACCCTCTTCTCTCCTCCCGCGCTGGAACTGATCGAGCAGCTCCGGGAAGATCTGCTGGCGCTGGAGCGCGTCGAGTCGGTGACCAGTCTGCTGGATGTACCTGTGTTCGGCGATACACCGTTGACCGGCATCTCCAGCAATTACGACACGGTACTGAGTGACGGAATCGATCTGGAAGCCGCCCGGGAGGAGATCACAGCCTCCCCCATCTTCCGGAACGCCGTCGTCAGCCCGGACGGGGAGACCACGGCACTGCAGGTCAACTTCCGTTTTGACGAGCGGTACTTCGAGCTGGTTGACCGGCGCACCGAGTTGCGCGAGCGACAGGCGTCCGGTGAGTTGAGCGAGGAAGAGGCCAGGGAGTTGCGGGAAGTATCGGCCACCTTCGATGAATACAGCCTGGAGACGGCGGACCAGCGACACGAGGATATTGCACGGATCAGGACCATTCTCGATCAGTATCGCGACGAGGCAACGCTGTACCTGGGCGGGGCGCCGATGATTGCGGATGACCTGGTGACCTTTGTCCAGAGTGATCTGGCCACGTTCAGTCTCGGGGTGCTGGCCTTCATCATCATCGCCCTGGGTGTGATCTTCCGTCGTCTGCGCTGGGTGTTTCTGCCCTTGGCCTGCTGCGCCGTGGCCGGTATCATCGTGGTGGGGATACTGGGCATGATGGACTGGCGCGTCACGGTGGTGTCATCCAACTTCATCTCGCTGCTCCTGATCATCACCATTTCCCTGACGGTACACCTGATTGTGCGCTATCGGGAGCTTCGAAGTACGCGCCAGTCCATCATGC
>JBNJGU010000004.1:0-36103 GCA_051747985.1 Pseudomonadota bacterium
CCCGTTCCTGAGCAACAGCATCAGCATGACCGCCAATATGCTGGTGTTGGCAGGGGCACTGCAGTTTCGCGGCTATGCCTCGGCGCGTTGCTGGCAGTTACTGCTGGCGCTGATTCCCTTCTTCGTGATCATCACCTGGTTCTATCGAATGGACCCGGTCGCGCGCAACATCTTCCATGACGCGTTTACCATGACGTTTCAATTCTCGGCGGGCGCGGTGCTGCTGTGGCGCACGGCGGACCGCGCTGAATGGCAGGCCAATCTGCTGGCGGGCCTTGCCTCCGGGCTGATGGGACTGACCATCGGCTGGCGCCTGGGACTGGCGCTCGCCGGCAACGCGCTTGTCAGCCAGGGCACCGATTCACCGGCCACGCAGTGGTATCTGTTCGCGGGGGCCAACTTCCACGTCGCATGGATCTTCGGCCTGAGCGTGGCCTGCTACTACCGGTCGCGGCAACAGGTGATGTCCATGGCGCGGGAGGATTCGCTCACCGCATTGCCCAACCGGCGCTGGCTCGATGAAAAGCTCGCGCAGACCCTGCTGGAGACGCGGCGTAGCGGCGAACCGTTCGCCGTGATCATGCTGGACATCAATACGTTCAAGCAGATCAATGACCAGCACGGTCATGGAGCGGGTGACGACGTGTTGACCGGCCTGGCGCGGCGCCTGACACAGGCCGTACGCGAGTCCGACTTCGCCGGGCGGCTGGGCGGCGACGAGTTCCTCATCCTGGCGCGGCAGATTGACACCGATGATCAGCTGGCGCAGCTGGTGGAACGCATCCGTCAACAGCTGAATGGGCCCATGTCACTGAAAGGAGGCGAGGTCGGGATCCGTGTCAGTATTGGCACCGCGGTCTTTCCCACGGATGGGGACAGCCCCGAAGCGCTTCTGGAGACCGCCGACTCACGCATGTACCGTGACAAGCGAAGCCAGTAGAGGCTAACGCGGCACACGGTCCGGCAAAAGCTGGTCCCGCAACGAATCGAAGACCCGGCCAAGCCACAGTGTGGGCAGGCTGACCAGGGTCACGATCACCGCGAAGCCGGTGAACATCGCGAACCACTGCAGGAAACTGCCATCGTACGCGGTATTGCCGAAAAAATAGGCCACAAACAACAGCGCCCAGCCGACCAGCACGGCGATGAACAGTATGCGTCGCTTCCTGGCCATCGTGCGCGGCGGTCGCGGACCGAATATCAGACCGCGCAACAGACTCAGCACCCAGGCCGCCAGGGCAATGATGCCCCAGCCCTGCATGATCCAGGGCATGATGTCCGACCCGTCGAACTCCACCGCCTCGTTCGTGGACGGATCCGCCTCCGAGGCGGCCTGTCCCGGCCGCTCTTCGGCGCCTCCTTCCTGTTCGACTGCCGACGGGTCTCCCTCGATCCAGGCGACCGGACCATAAGACTCCCGATAGGATTCATAGCCCCGCTCCAGTCCATCCAGGATCGGGTCCTGGAAATTGACGAAGAGCATGAACAGGATCGTGAACAGGTAGAACGCCCAGACCACGACCATGGGCGTCAGGCTCACCCAGCGCAGATAGTCCAGGAACAGGCTCAGCACCATCCGCACTGGTTCCGGAATACGGCGGATCGGGACGGAACCGGACATTACGGCTTCCTGACCCAGTTACCCCGGTCATCCTGCACGAAGTGCCCCGAGCGGGTCGCCTCCACCGCCCGGGCGTAGGCCAGGCGGGCGACATCACGCACGGCAATGTCATTCTCGCTGGCGATCTGCTCGTAGCGCTGCCGCCGCTCGCGGTTCACCCGCTCGACCAGCTCACGCACCTCCCCCGGCACATTCTGTTGCACCAGGCCGATGTACCCGTCGTTCTGTTCACCAATGAGGCCGGCGGACTTCGCCTCGTCCAGGGTCATCTCCTGCGCGTGGCTCATACCGCCCGCCAGCAGCAACGCGATCAACAGTACCGTATATTTTCCAAGCATGGCGGAGTATTTCATGATGGCAGCTCCCTGGTAGGGCGGGTTGTCAGAACAGATCACTGTCCGGGGCAAATATCTCGTCCAGCTCGCGTTCGACGCGCACCCGGACTTCGTGTTCAATACGTACATTCAGGTTGATGGTGATGGGCTCTTCCGGCGCCGCCATCCGCACCGTTGGCGTGCAACCGGCCACTGTCAGCAGGCAGAACAGCAACGCTGGCGGAGACCACCGGAGAAAAACACCTGTCTTTGAGTGCTGCATAAGGTTCCACCTGACGGTTTCGAATCCATGGTCTGTACTATAGCAGAACGGGATGAACGGAGGCTGAATCGACCGATTATTCTCCGCCCCCCTGCTGCCGCTGTATCGACTCCGCGATATCCCGCCCGGCCTGCAGGCTTTCCAGCAGCGAGGGAATGTTGTCCTGGATGTTGACGTTGAGGTTGATGCGTTGATCGTCGATGGCCGGCGCCACCCCTTCCATTCGCACCGCCAGCAACAGCTCGCCGTCGGCCATGTAGTCGACATCCGCCTCCAGCAGGCTGTAGCGGTAGTTGCGCAGGGCGCTGTAGACCAGGTCCAGATTGTCGTTTCCGCTATCGGTCGAGCCACCACGGTAGCTGATGGTGCCGCCGGGAGGCAACGCGGCCAGCCTGCCGTCGCTGACGGTCAGCCGCGTACCACGGATGGTGAGCGGGATCGCCCCGCTGACGATGCCGGTGGCGGTGATGCCCTCGTAGGCGCTCAGCGACAGGACGCGGGCGATGTCGAGACGCTCCACCATCAATGTGTTCGTGTTTGCTTCCGCACCGGCATCGTGGGACAGACGGTCCGCGGTGATCCGGCCACCGAACAGGGTCATCTCCGCCTCGCTCACCTCGATGGCCGGACCCTCGCTGTCGAAGCGGTAGGTGGCCCCGATGTCCTCGATGGGAAAACCGACGTCCAGGCGGCCGATCCGGAACGACTCCTCCGCTTCACTCTGCAGCTGCAGGTCTTCATCCAGCCGGGCATGAAGGCGGGTATCCAGATCGATGAAACCGATGCTGTCGTAGAAACCCGCGATGTCGGTCAGCCCGAAGTCGACAATGCCGGTGACAACAGGCACGGCCTCCTCCGGCAACCGCCACTCCAGTTCCGTATGCCCGGCAAACGTGCCGGACACCAGGTCCAATGAAACCGGTAACGGGTCGATGAAATCACTCAGACTGTTGCCGGCGTCATCAAACGTGATATCAGGCACCTCCAGTCGCCCCCGACCGGTGGAGGTCGCCAGATCATGACTGCCACTGACCGTGGCGGCCGTGAGGTCATTCAGCGTGACGTCCGCATCGAAGTCGACCCTGTCACTCTCCGCCGAAATGGTCGCGGTCAGCGCCGCGTCCCACAGGTTCACCGCAAACAGATTGGTGTAGGCGTTGCTCAGGCGGATTTCCGTATCCAGCATGAACGCGCCCAGCGGCCGGGTGTCGAGATCGCGGGCGCGCAGCGCCAGGCCGGCCATCTGATCGCCACTTCGCAGTAGAGGCAGGTCGACTGACAGTTCACCAGCCTGCAGGCGCAGCGCATCAATGTCCGCAAGGGGAAACTCCAGGCTGGCGGCAGTGTGCAGCGTCGCTTCCGTATTGCGTGCGGACAATGTCCCGAGTCCCGCTTCAGGCAACGACAGCCGCGTTTCGGCGGGGGCCTGAAGCGTGAGGGTGTTGTCCGCCAGAGCGCCTTCGAGTGTCGGTATTGTCAGCGATGGTTCCCGTAACTGAATCCATTCCGGTGGTTCGTTGTCCGACAGCGCCAATGCCACACTTTCCGCCTGCAACGCGCTGCCGGCGGAGAAGTCGCAGGTAGCCAGGGAAAGGCAATGCAGCCGGTAGCCATCAAGCGTGAGGGTCGCATTGACCACCTGGGCTGCGCCCGTGTCCATGTCCGGGACGGTCATTGCCAGATGATCACCAGTCAACGTCCACTCCGGCTCTTCTCCGGCACCGCGTATGTCGACTGTCAGTGTCACCGGTTCCTCCCAATGCCCTTCCACTACACCGACGCCGGAATCCGGCAACAGGGAGGCGGGCAACACCACGTTGCCACCGGCTCCGATGTTGGCGGTCAGCTGCAGTGTCCGCGGTAACTCCAGCGCATCGGGCACCTTGGCCTCCACCGCGATACCGGCTGAAAAGGACAGTGGCGACGCTTCCATCGGCGACAACGACAACCGTCTGGCCACTGCATCGATCACCGGTTGAGTGGTACCACTGTCAACGTCGCTGGAAGCCTGGACGTGAAGCATTCCATTCCGGGGGACGACAGTGAGGGCTATCTCCAGTGCCGGCAATGAGCCGGTCTGCGCGCGAAATCCGGCCTCCATTGGCACCGCTGAAGAAAGCGGTGACTGAGCGGTGTCCGCTTCCTCAATCTGCCAGTCGAGATCGAGCTGAACGTCGGTCTCCCCGTCACCGAGCTGCCCGGTCATCCGGTTGCCCTGCCAGCGCAGCGTCAGTGCCAGCGTCCGTTCATTGGTGTGCAGGTGATTGAAGCGCAGATCCTCTATCTGTACTGACTGGAGGGGCGCCTGCCGGATCATTCCGGCAATATCAGTCAGCCGTGGTGCGTCCGCGGCCGGCTCTGACGCGGCAGAGCCGCCAACCAGATCCAGGTCCGCTCTGCCAACGCGTATGTCCTGGACTTGCCCGCTACGCAGCCCGGTTACGTTGTAGGTGACTTCGATGTCGCTGAAGCGTTGTATCCGTCCGGACCCGGTCAGTTCGACAGCCAGCTCCCCGACGGTGGTTCCGGCAAGAGACGGCTGGATATCGGTGACTTCCGTAATGCGCAGGCCGGTCCCGTGCAGGACGCGATCGGCCACGGACCGGGCAACGGTGTCGCGCAGCACCCAGATCGCGGTGCCCGACAACACCAACAGGCTGAGCAATACAATCGTGACAGGTAACAGTCGTTTCACGCCGGGTATACCTCTGCGGGAAATCCAGGTGGTGGGTTGAGTCCAGCGAACCTTTGAGTCAGTCTATCACCTGTCTGGCCTGGCACCAGCCAGGACCAGAACAGCGCCATGGCACTGAAAGCCACCTCCTTGCTTCGGCTGGCAACCTCGCCTAATATACTGGCTATATATACAGTATAAGGCGGATACCAATTTGCCCTCCACCATCGACTCCGAACAAGCCTTCCGCAAGCCCGCCATCAAAGGCCGCGGCGCCCTGTCGAACCTGCAGGGCCGCTTCGAACCGCATCTGCGCGAGGACTTCAATGATGGCTGGGATATCCCGGAAGACGAGGATGCGAGCTACGGCACCCGCATGCGTGGGGAAGGCATCTGGGCCGAGCTGATCCGCCAGCGCTATGAAACCGCCATGCGCCGTAGTGGCCTGACGAGCCGCCGGCAGGACTTCGCCGAGCTGGACGGCAGCGCTTTCAAGCCGCCACGGACCATTCCACCAGCAACAGCCAATACGGATGGTTCGCCACGGCAACTGGACATGTTTTAATGCCCACTTCCAATACACGGGAACGGTAAGGAACTGACTCAGAGGCCCCATGACATGCGACTGATTTCCTGGAACGTGAATGGCATACGCGCCGCCATCAAGAAGGACTTCCTCTCCTCGCTACAGGACATGCGGCCGGACGTGCTGTGTATCCAGGAGACCAAGGCGCAGGACGAACAGGTGGTTGCAGCGTTGGGCGAGGATCACGGCTACGAAGTCATACCGCATTCAGCGGTGCGTCCCGGCTACTCGGGCACCGCCCTCTTCAGCCGCGAGAAACCGCTGTCGGTCGACTTCGGTCTGGACATCGACCAGCACGACCAGGAAGGCCGTGTCGTCACCGCTGAATTTGACGGCTTCTTTCTGGTCACGGTCTACACGCCGAACTCGGGCGCCGGGCTGAAGCGGCTGGAATACCGCGAGCAGTGGGATCGCGACTTCCGCAAGCATGCAGAACAGCTTGAATTGAAAAAACCGGTGGTGATCTGCGGGGACCTGAACGTCTGTCACCGCCCCATCGACATCGCACGCCCCGAGGCCAACTACAACAAAAGTGCCGGGTACACGCAGGTGGAGATTGACGGCCTGGACAACCTGCTCAAGGCGGGTTACATCGACAGCTTCCGCCACCTGCACCCCGACACCGTCAAGTACAGCTGGTGGAGCTTTCGCGCTGGCGCCCGGGCACGGAACGTGGGCTGGCGGCTGGATTATTTTCTGGTCTCCGAAAAGCTGGAAGACCGGATCAGAAAGGCAGAGATATTGAATGAGGTGTACGGTTCGGATCATTGCCCGGTAGTGCTGGAGCTCGATTGAGCGGGAGCCTGACGTTCAGCCCCGCCGCAGTCGGGCGCCAAGAGTGATTACCGTCAGGATCACGGCCCCGGCCACAATACCGATGCCTGCGTTCATCAGTGTGGGCAGCAGGCCGCCGATCACGGTGCCCACATACGGCAACTCGGCAGCCAGCTCGGCACTGCTGTCAATCCACCGTTGCAGCACCCCCATACCGTGGGCCAGAATGCCGCCACCGACCATGAACATGGCAGCGGTGCCGACCACGGCAAGCGAACGCATCAACCAGGGGGCAAACCACAGAATGCCGGCGCCGATCTTCCGGGCCACGCCACTGGCGCGCCGCGACAGGGCCAGACCGGCATCATCCAGTTTCACAATGCCGGCCACCAGCCCATAGACCCCGACGGTCATGATGATCGCGATACCCGAAAGCACCAGGACCTGCTGCAAAAACTCCGCATCCTCCACCGTGCCCAGCGTGATGGCAATGATTTCCGCCGAGAGAATGAAATCGGTACGCACCGCGCCCTTGATCTTCTTTTTCTCACGGACCACCACCTCCTTCGGATCACCCGACAGGTTCTTCAGCGTCTGCGCGTGCTCCGCCTTCGTGTCGTGCAGAAACCGGTGCGCCAGCTTCTCCGCACCTTCATAACAGAGATAGGCACCACCCAGCATCAACAGTGGCGTCACCAGCCAGGGCACGAGTGCGCTGATCATCAGCGCCGACGGCACCAGGATCAGCTTGTTGCGAAAGGAGCCCCTGGCAACCGCCCAGACCACCGGCAGTTCACGGGCGGCCTTGACCCCGGCAACCTGCTGGGCATTCAACGCCAGGTCATCGCCCAGCAGGCCAGCGGTCTTTTTGGCCGCCACTCTGGTCATCAGGGAGACGTCATCAAGAACGGCGGCAATATCGTCGAGCAGGACCAGCAGGCTGGTGGCCAAGGGGCGCTCCTTGTGGTGAGCAGGCGGTAGTGGTTCGAGGGGGTATAGGGCAGGATACACCTGTAACCTGCCCTTGCAATACAAGAATGTCTGAAGCCGGAAGTCTGCTGATGGGCCACCGATTGCTTTTCCTTCCCGGGGTGGTAAAGTTCCGGAGTCGTTCCCATGTCATCCGTAACCCATAATCAGAACAAAGGAAACGCCATGACTGCCTCCGATTGGCTCCGTTTCACCCGACTTGTTGTCCTGACCGCCCCCCTGTTGCTGTTGACGGCCCTGCCCGTCCGGGCCCAGGACGCCACCACCTGGGTGGATCGCTGCGAGAACCTGCGGAATCTCCCCGACATGACCCTGCTCAGCGCCGATATCCGCAACAACCCTGCCGATGGCCGCAGCTACTGCTACGTGCGTGGCCTGATCTCCCCGGCCATCCATTTCCACGTCCAGCTGCCCCTGCCGGAGCACTGGAACGGGCGCTTTCTGCAGTGGGGCGACGGCGGCAAGGACGGCGACCTGGACTTCGCGCCCCACCGGGTGGCGGAAGGCTACGCCGTGGCCAACAGCAACCTCGGCCACGATAGCGGCGTAGAGCCTGGCGCCTCCTTCGCATTCAATAACCGCCAGGCCGAGATCGATTTCGGCTACCGCGCGGTGCACCTGACCACCGCAGCCGGCAAGCGCCTGGTCACCGAGTACTACAGCGAGCCGGCGGCGTACGCCTACTTCGAGGGCTGCAGTCAGGGCGGCCGCCAGGGCATGATGTCCGCCCAGCGCTTCCCGCAGGACTTTGACGGCATCGTGGCCGGCGCACCGGCCTTCAACTACCAGGGCCTGAACGCTGCCGGCACCTGGAACCTGCAGCGCATGTTCCGTGATGACCTGGCCGGCAACCTGGCGGTGGATACCAATGGCGATGGCCGCTTCGACAGCCTGGCACTGATGGATGTGCTGCACGAGCAGGTACTGGAACAGTGTGATGCACAGGACGGGCTGCGCGACGGGCTGGTCAGTGATCCACTGGCCTGCTCCTTTGATCCGCGGACCGACCTGGCGGATCTGACCTGCCCGGCCGGCAGCGCCTCGGACTAGTGCTTCACGCCGGCTCAGGTGCAGACCATCACCGACTTCTACAACGGCCCCGTGGATGATGCCGGGCGCCAGGTCTATCCGGGCAAACTGCCCGGCTCCGAGCCGCGCTGGGCCGGCTACTACATCCCCTGGGAAGGCAATGACATGGGCCCCGGCAAACTCACCGGCGTGGCCGGCGATCACATGAACTACCTCTTCTATGAGGAAGACCCCGGCATCGCCGTGCCCGACCCGCGCGACATCCACTACGAACCGGACACCGACGCAGTCATCCCTGAGTTCCACTGGTTCCACTGGGACATCAACGATTTCTTCTCGGGCGACGGCGACCTGATGAATTCCATTACCGATGCCAACGATCCGGACATGACCCGTTTTGTCGAAAGCGGCGGCAAGATGATCTTCTACCATGGCCTGGTGGACACCCTGATCGTCGCCACCGACACCATCGACTACTACAACGAAATGGTGGACACCACCTTCGCCGGCCGCATGGCAGATGCGCAGCAACACGCACGCCTGTACCTGGCGCCGGGCATGGGCCACTGCCGTGGTGGGCCGGGCCCCAATGACTGGGACAAACTGGCACCGCTGGTCGACTGGGTGGAAAACGGCCGCGCGCCGGAACAGATCGTGGCCACGCACGAAACCGACGGCATGGTGGATGACGAGCGCCCATTGTGCACCTACCCCGAGCAGGCGCACTACGTCGGTCCCGAGAGCGGAGCCGATGATCCGGACAATCTGGTGGCCGAAAACTTCGAATGCCGCGCGCCGTAGCCTATCCCCGAGTGAATCATGGCAGGAGCCTTACAATGACATCCAGATCCCCCACTGCACTGACCCTGGCATTCAGTCTCCTGGTGTCATTCATGCTGTCCAGTCCGGCCTCGAGCCAGATGGAGAACGAGGAGGCGATCGCCGGCGCGATGGGCGCGTTGGACGAGTTCATGCGGACCTTCAACAGCCGTGATATCGACGGCTGGGCCGCCTCGCTGAACTATCCGCATGTGCGCTTCGCCAGCGGCAGCGTGACGGTATGGCAGGATGCGGAAGAGTTTGCGGCCGATCCGCCATTCCAGCGCCTGGCAGCCACTGGCTGGGATCACTCGCATTGGTTGGAGCGGGAAGTGGTACTGGTCTCGCCCGGCAAGGTGCACATCAACACCGTGTTCCAGCGTTTCAATGAGCGTAACGAGCCGATCGGAACCTATGAATCACTGTACATCGTGACACGTGATGGGGAGGGGAATTGGGGTACGCAGGCTCGTTCCAGTCTGGCGCCATGACCAGTTCAGTCGCTGCCCGCCGCTCAATGAATGAGCCGCGGGCAGCACCATATGCGTCCTTAAGGGTTTCGTCAGGAATCATTACCATTGAAATAGTCTGAGGTCATCAGACTGGTAAACCCTATAATGACGCCATTGAGGGCAAGATCCACACCGATGATGGCGAGGGGCCCCACTCCGCCACTGACTTCTTTGATTTCCATTTCAGTCAACTCACGCATAGTTCATTCCTCCGCGAACAGCTTCTGGATTCCGGAATCTTCCGGCAAGAATCAGTATAGCGGACTTCCATGATCCTGCTCATGTCGCTGGACACGCACAAACACTGGTACTATTCTCATGGTAGATGCAGAACTGGATATTGTATGAAAGTATCACTAACGTTTTTGGTAACTGCATGGGTAGGCCTCATGGCGGGGTTGTATGTAGCAACACTCCATCCTGATGCACTTCTGGGAGGCGGTCCGCTCACATGGCTTGTCAGCGTATCTCTGCTGCTGATCGGTCTGGCCGGCATCGCTCTGGATAGGCGGTTTCGATCGGGGTAGAAGTCAAGGCCACTGACAAGTGATGCCGCACCGTAAACCGTACCTTCCGGGGAAAACCTGTCCGGTCTGCAACCGGCCCTTTCGGTGGCGCCGCAAATGGGCCCGGGACTGGCCGCAGGTCCGCTATTGCAGTGAGCGGTGCCGCCGCCAGGCCCGGAATGTAAGCCGTGGTCAGCGGTAGGAGGCGAATACCCGCAAGGTCTCGCCTCCACCCCTCCAGCTATCTCATTGCCGCGGGGTAGCCAGCGGTCCGATGCGGAACAATGACTCCGCCTCATGGTCGCCCAGCACCTCGCGCGAGAAAAAGGCTTCGTCCTCTTTCATTTCCGCTTCCTCGCTCTTCGCGAATTTCGCAAACAGATGCCGGGAAGCCTGGTTGGATTTCGTTACCGTGGTATGGAGTTCCTTCACACCCCGGCAGCTTTCACGCCGCAGAATCGCCTGGATCATGCGCGCCGCCAGACCATGACCGCGCCCTTCCCGGCCGACGCCGACCTGCCAGAGAAAGAAGACATCCGGCTCTTTGGGTGTGCGGTAGCCGGTGACATAGCCCACGATCTCGCCGTCCTTTTCAGCCAGCACGCAGGTCTCGGAGAAGTGGTGGCAGGACAGCACGTTGCAGTACACCGAATTCATGTCCAGCGGCGGATTGATGCGCACGAACAGATTCAGGCGCGCGCCATCCTCCTTTACCGGTTCCCGCAATGTGATACCGTCAATCTCCTCATCAATCTTCATTTTCCCCTCGCTTGCTGTATCTGTAAGAAACTGTTTCCCGGCATGGCCTGTCATGACTCATCCCATCGACCCCATCACTGCGCCGGATCACGGTGACAGGATACCGGAAATTCACAGGGACAGGATAATCAGACGGACGGGGCCCGCCCCGCTCCCCGGGTTCGCTGCCCTGTCCATACGGGAATGTCAACAGGGGACGGCCCTGATAGACTGCCGGATAACCATCCACGTTCCTCCGGGAGGTTCACCCGATGCACATTCGTATGATGACCCTGCTGGCCGCCTGCATCTGCCTGCTCTCGTCCACGCCAACGCTGGCCCAGCAGTGGCGTATCCTGCTGACCAACGACGACGGCATCGATTCTCCATTACTGCATGAGCTGCACGATGCGCTGGATCGCCTGCCCGATACCGAGGTCGTCGTCTCCGCGCCCGCGGAGAACCAGTCCGGCAGCAGCCACGCCAGCGGCACCAACCCGCTGGTGGTTGAACGCTTCGAGCGGGAAAATGCGTTCTTCGGGCATGCCGTTCACGGATTGCCGGCCGACGCGGTGCGTTTCGGGCTGGCCGAGCTGGCTGGCGGGCAAGCCTTTGACCTGGTCATCTCCGGTATCAACCGGGGCGCCAATGTCGGCATGGTGTCCCACCTGTCCGGCACGGTCGGTGCGGCCATGGAGGGTATCTATCAGGGCATCCCGGCCCTGGCGGTCTCGCAGGAAACCGAGGGAGTCGACACCCTCCTTACGGCGCGTCTCACGGCCGATATCGTACGGCGATACCAGCTACAGGGAGCGCCCGAGGGCGTGCTGCTGTCGGTCAATGTTCCCGCCGGAGACCTGCAGGGGGTCGTGGTGCGCCCCATGGGTGAGTCCTATCTGGGCTCCGACTATACATTGACCGAAGAGCAGGGATCACGGCGCGTCTACGAGCGCAATCGATTTCGCGTGACGGCCTCTGATGAAAACAGTGATACCTGGTCTTACCAGCAGGGCTTTGTCACCATTACTCCTCTGCGCTTTGACTGGACGGCGCGGGACTACATCGACGACGTACGCGACTGGGACTTCAGACTTCCGGATTGAGGGGCGCCATGCCGTGTCAGACTCATCCACTTCACCACATCACTGTGTTTCAGCAGGCCGACCACCTGCCCCGAACGGACCACCGGCAGCGCCTCGTCACCGCCCTGACCGAGGCGCTGCATGGCCAGGCGCGCTGACTCGTCGGCATCCAGTGAATCCATGGTGGCCACCGGCACGGTGACATCCCGGACCACCCTGTCATTGCGCTGCTCTGGCGGCAGGGCCGTGACCCGGGCCAGGGAGGTCACACCGACCAGCTCATCGTTGTCCAGCACCGGCCAGAGTTCCTGCGTGCTGCGCAGCAGATACTGATCGACAAATTCAGGCAGTGATACACCCGCTTCGACCGTTTCGAAATGTGTGCGCATCAGGTCGGATACCCTGTGGTCACGAAGCTCGCCATCCAGGACCTGTTGGCGGTAACTCATTGCCGCCAGGCTGGAAATGAACCAGCCGATCAGTATCCACCACAGGCCGCCAAATCCCGCGCCACTGAGCAGACTGTAGATCCCCAGAAACATCAGCGTCCAGCCGAAATAGCGGCCGAGGTTGCTGGCCCAGCGCGTGGCCTTGAGCAGGTCGCCCGTGATGGCCCAGATCGCGGCGCGGAACACACGCCCGCCATCCATGGGAAAGCCCGGTATCATGTTGAAGATGGCGATGATCATGTTGATCATGCCCAGCCAGAGCAGCGCGCTGGCCACCGGGCCGAATGCGGCCATGGCCTCGATGTTGCCCGCATTCAAGGACTCCACCGCACCCGTGTCGCCAACCAGCCACAAGGCCAGGTTGATGCAGACCATGGCAATGAGGAAACTCATCAACGGCCCGACGATGGCCACCAGGAACTCCACTTTCGGCCGATCCGGTTCGCGCTCGGGTTCCGCCATGCCGCCGAACAGAAACAGGGTGATCCGGGGCACCGCAATCCCGTAGTGCATGGACACCACCGCGTGCGACAGTTCATGCGCCAACAAGGAAACAAAGAACACCACCCCCGACACGATGGCCGTGGTCCACAGCAGCGAGGGGCTCCAGTCCGGATGCCACTGCGGCAGCACCCCGCTGCCCAGGCTGAAGACAATCAGCGCGAAAATGATCAGCACGCTGATATCGAGACGGATCTCGATGCCGAACAGCCGGAACAGTTGCAGGCTGTGGCTGCCCTCGTCACTGGAGGCTTCAGCACCATTGCGGTTGTCACTGCGTGGTTCCATCAGGGGTTCCTCAACATTCACTCAGACTGATCGGAATATGCACCGCCAGCCCTCCGGCTGACGTTTCCTTGTAGCGCGAACTCATGTCCTGCGCCGTTTCCCACATGGTCTGCACCACCGCATCCAGCGACACTTTCGCCTTGACCGGGTCGCTGTGCAGCGCCAGATGCGAAGCGGTGATGGCCTTGATCGCGCCCATGGTGTTGCGCTCGATACACGGTACCTGCACCAGTCCACCCACCGGATCACAGGTCATGCCAAGGTGATGCTCCATGGCGATCTCGGCGGCCATCAGGCACTGGTCAGCCGTTCCGCCTGTACATTCGGTCAGCGCGGCCGCCGCCATGGCCGAGGAGACGCCGATCTCGGCCTGGCAGCCACCCATCGCGGCCGAGATGGTGGCCCGTTTTTTGAAGATGCAGCCAACCTCGGACGCCGTATACAGGAATCGCCGGATCAGCGCCTCGTCCGGCGTCTCCAGAAACGTGATCAGGTACTGCAGGACCGCGGGGATCACCCCCGCGGCGCCGTTGGTCGGAGCGGTGACGATACGCCGGAAAGCGGCATTCTCCTCGTTGACCGCCAGCGCGAAACAGGTGACCCAGTCCAGCGTATAGGCAAATCCCTCACCGCTGTCGCGTACCGCGCGAGTCCATTCCGCGTGATCCCGGTAGCGTCTGCCGCCCAGCAACCTCCGGTTGAACAACGACGCGCGGCGCAGCACCCCCAGACCACCGGGCAGTATTCCCTCCGTATGACAGCCATTGTACATGCTGTCACGCATCACTTCCCAGATGGCACGGATCGCTCGCCGGGTCTCATGATCCGGACGCCACGCGCGCTCGTTCTCGGCCACCACGCCGGAAATGGGCAATCCGGTCTCCCGACACCAGCGCGACAGGTCGGCGGCACTCTCGACGGGATACGGCAGTGTCACAGCCGCCGGGTCAGGGGATTGGTCCTCGCCCTCCTGCAGGACAAAGCCGCCTCCCACGGAATAGTACGTCTCTTCCCGCCGGCCGCCGTCATCCAGCTCGCAACGGAATTGCAGACCATTGGGGTGGTACGGCAGTATCTCGTCGTGCAGAAAATGGATATCCCCGTCGGGATCGAATGGCACGGAGATGCCAATACCGAGACGCAGTTCGCCGCGTTCGCGAATATCACGTATGGTCCCTTCTATCCGGTCCACATCGAAGGTCACCGGGTCGGCACCCGTCAGTCCCAGCATGAGCGCCACGTCGGTGCCATGCCCACGGCCGGTGCGAGCCAGCGAGCCATACAGAGACACCTCCACATGGCGGACACGGCCGGCCTGCTCTCCCAGGACGGACAGAAACCGGGCCGCCGCGTGCCACGGACCCAGAGTGTGGGAACTGCTCGGCCCGATGCCGATCTTGAGCAGGTCGAGAGTGGACAGTGCACTCATCACGCCTCCTGACGATGACCAGTTAGCCTCATGGTACGACAGTTTACGGGCAACTCAAGCTACGCACGAGCCCGGTCTTCCGCTGGCCCGTCCGTCCATCAGAGACCTGTGCACCTTTACGGTTCAAAGCGACTTCAGTACGAGTTCATCTGATCATGTGCATCGCACCGGAGCAGATCGGGCAGACTCCACAGTTCCGCGATCCCACGAGATCTCGCCGATGAAGGAGTTTGCCTCATTGTGGTGCCATTTATCGAACGTACGTTTAATTAATGCACCAAAAAATCCCCTTCCATGATCACCATTAACGGATCACGATCTATTTTAATACCATGTGTCTTTTTTTAAGAGTTATGACTTGTTCAACCTGAATATATCGCACCAAACGCGTGCGAATAATGAATGATCCGCACAATACCAGAGCAACATACGTTCCGGAAAATTATTCATCTTGCTGTTTTTAATACTATTTTATGATGGCCTGTAAATTGGTTTCAACCTTTTGCAGGTCTCTCTGTTCCTATATCAGCTATGGAGTGAAAATAATGATAAACGTACGATCCAGTATGAATATATCAAGACTAGGCTATGCCATTATTACCAGCTCCATTCTTGCACCCCACACGATTAATGCACAGCAGACATCGAACCAGGCACCGGAAGCCGAAGAAGTGGTGGTCACCGGCTCCTATATCCGTAACAGCCGTTTCGCACAGAACAACCCGGTGGACACGGTTTCGGCCGCGGACCTCGCCGAGTCCGGGGCGCCCAATCTTGGCCAGTATGTCCGTGACCTCAGTTACACACAGAACACCGATACTGTAGGCAATGTCAACGGCGGTCAATCCGGTTTCGCTGCCACATTCAACCTGCGTGGGTTGGGTGGCAATTCCACCCTCACCCTGGTGGACGGGGTACGCACAGTGGACCCGGCCATGGACTTCCTGCTGCCCGATATTGCTCTGGAGCGGATGGAGGTGGTGCTCGACGGCGGTTCGGCCCTGTACGGTTCGGACGCAGTGGCCGGAGTGGTCAACATGATACCGGTCAAGGAATTCGATGGCCTGCGTGTCAGAACATACTACCAGACCGACCAGGACCAGGCCTACGAGGACCCGTCG
The DNA here is from genome assembly GCA_051747985.1 of Pseudomonadota bacterium. Classification (GTDB taxonomy): domain Bacteria; phylum Pseudomonadota; class Gammaproteobacteria; order Pseudomonadales; family Pseudohongiellaceae; genus PWQG01. The sequence continues at coordinate 15,717 of JBNJGU010000004.1, forward strand.
GTAGGCGCCCTGTATGGGCGCTCATTCGCGGGAGGCGACCTCCAGTGGGTCATCGCCGGGGACTACAATCGTCGCACCCCGCTTATGAATTACGAACGCCCGCGCAACATGCGCGCCGACTTCAGCTGGAACCCCGCTTCCAATCCCGGGGTCTGGCGCGAACTCGATGGCGCCACTCCCACGATCGGCGATGTCCACGGCGGCCAACAGGTTGGCCCGCTGTTGCGGGACCCGAGCTGCGGTACATTCAATGAGGTCACGGACCTTGGCGCCAAGCTCAACAATCCGTCTGGCATCCCCCGGGGGGACGATGAATGTTACTACACCTACGCGGCGCAGTGGCCCATCGCCGAAGGCAACACGGCCATCAATGCCTACCAGAACCTCTCCTGGCGGATCAGCCCGCAATTGCAGCTGGAAGCCACAATAAACTACACCTGGCGTGAAGACGAGAACCGTAACAACGGCTCCTACCCCAGTGCCTTCAACAATCGCTCGGCGCTCGTGGTACCCGCGGAGCATCCGGCCAACCCGTTCGGCATCGAGGTCGGCCCGCACCTGTGGCGCCCCCATGGCAGGCAGTTGCCCTGGCCGTCCTTCTGGGATGGAGAGGCGAATCGTCAGCAGACCGAGACGACAACGGTGGGGCGCTATAAAGTGGGCGGCACCTACGACTTCAATAACAGCTGGTCGGCCTACAGCTATATCTCCACGCAGCGACTGCGTGAGGATCGCGACCACAGTCTCATTCATATGGACCGTCTGCAGGCGGGCCTGGTCGGTCAGGGTGGACCCAGCGGGCAGGAGTGGTACAACCCGTTCGGTTCCGCCGATCCGCGCTCCCCGTTCCATGTCGAGGGGGTCACCGACAACCCGCAGGCACTGGTGGATTATGTCTATGCTTCCTTCTACGACATCCCCAATGATTCCCAGGATCTCGACATCTTTGAACTCACGGCCACTGGCAATGTCTTCGGCCTTCCGTATGGCGAGGTCGCCATGGCGACCGGCGTGCAATACCGGGACTCCGAGCAGGGTACCTTCAACGACCCGCTATCGCTTGCTGGAAACAGCTACAATTCCAGTCTGGCAGACTCCGTGCCGACGAATGAGAGTTATGGGCGCGAAGTCTATGCCGGCTTCGTGGAAGTGGAAGTACCGATCCTGGATACGCTGGCCGCGCAGATCGCTGTTCGTCACGAGAATTTCACCACCTTTGACCTGAGCACGACGACCCCGAAGATCGCGGTACGCTGGGAGGCCACACCCGAGCTGGCCATTCGCGCCTCCTGGGGTGAAAGCTTCCTGGCTCCGTCCGCCATTGCTGCCCGGCCTTTTGATCCCAGCGAGAATTGCGGGGAAATCTTCACCGGCAACGATCCGCTGACGGGGGGCACGCTGCAGGGCGGTACATCCTGCTCCTCCGGCAATCCGGACTTGCAGCCAGAAACATCGGACATCTGGAACGCCGGCTTCACCTGGGAACCCATTGATGATCTCAGTCTCAGCCTGGACTACCAGAGCATCGAGTATTCCGACCAGATCCGCACGGCAAGCAACCAGGACGTGGCACGTAACGAGTTCAAAGCCATGCTGGAGGCAACTGGAATCTCCGAAGCGAACTACGACCCGACACCCGGTTCTTCCACGCGCGAGGCAGCCAATGCATGGGTGGCGGCACAAGGAGACCAGCGGGTGACACGTGACCCGCAGACGCAACGGGTAACCCGCGTCGTACGCCAGTCACAGAACGTCAATACGGTGTGGGTCGACCTGTTCGACGCACGGGCCCGCTATACATTGCTCACTGACAACCTCGGCACGTTCACGACCTCCCTGAGCGGCACGTACTATACGAAGTACGAGTACCAGTCCGGTACAGAGGGCGCGGCCCAGGATGCTCTGGGCCTGCAGAACGCGAATACCGGTATCGTACCGCCGATGCCGGAGTTCAAGGGTTCGTTCCGCGTCAACTGGTTTCGCGACAATCACAGTGCCAGCATGAACACCTCGTACATGAACGCGGTGACCTTTGACGCCACGCCGAGAAACCTGCTGACCGGTACCCCAGCGCCGGCCAGCGGAGAAGTCCGTGCCTGGCACGAGACCGATGTCCAGTATTCCTACCTGCTGGATCAGTACTTCGACAGTGAGATCAACATCAGCTTCGGGGTCAGGAATCTGTTCGACAAACTGCCACAACGCCTGCCTGTGGTCGGCGGCATGGAAAGCCGTCTGCACACCCCGTGGGGACGGCAGTTCTGGGCGTCAATCGACCTGACGTTCTGATGATCCAGCCGGTTCACGCATGGCCGTGGCATGTTTCCCCCGGCACCGGGCTCCGCGCAGGTGCCGGGGGAAACACACTGTACACAGTTCTCAGCGAACTTCAGGCCAGAGTCAATCCGTGGCCTCGAGCTCCAGGGTCATACCGATCTGCCCTTCTTCCCCAGGACTCACGACGAGTGATTCACCCATGCTTGCCTGTTGCTCCAGCTCTGGACTGGAGCCCGTGATCACGGCCAGCACCTGCTCGGCGCGCTGTCTTGCCAGCGCCTCCAGCTCCCCGGAAGGTACGGACTGTTGCTCCAGCAGGCGACGGCGCAGGGTATCCGCATAGGCCGGCTCATCGAGCCTGGCCTCGCCCGTTTCTGCCGCCGGCACCATGTGTAGCAGCTGCAGCATGGCCAGCGTGGTCGGCTCCTCGCCGTCAGAGAAAGTCGGCTCGCTGTCGAAATCGGCGACCGGAATCTCCTCCACGACCAGGCCATCCGCCACCAGAAGCTCCTCGAGCACGGCAATCCGTCGGGCGATGGCGGTCATATCCTCCTGATCGGGCCCATCGCTGCCAGCCAGGCGCGACTCGATCCGCCGGTCGAGCAACAGTTCGGCCAGGGCCGCCTGATCCGCCTGCGATGCATAGACCGGCGGCACCCGCAACTGCAACTGTGGACGCTGTTCCAGCGCCTCCGCCAGGTCGACCAGCTTCTGTCGCTGCGGAGGCGTCACGTCGCTGCGGCCGGGCGCGAACTCGATGACCGACAGATCCTCGCCCTCGGATCCGACCAGCCCCGACAGGAAGCGGAACGGGGAGGTGGCGATATTGGTCAGGACGTTGGTGATCGCCCCGCCGATCACCCGACCCAGGCTGAACTCGGGGTTGTTGATGTCGCCGGAGACCGGCACGTCCAGGTTGATGACGCCATCGCGGTCCTTCAGCAGCGCGACGGCTATGCCCAGTGGCAGGTCGGCCGCGTCCGGATGGGACACACGATCCCCCAGAACCAGATCACGCATCACCACCACATTGTCACCGTCCATCTGTGCATTCTCGATCTGATAGGCCAGATCCACATCGAGGCGTCCATCGTCGATCTCGCGCCCGGCGAAGCGGATCACGTACGGCGTCATCCGCGGCATGTCGACGTTGCGGAACACCAGATCCACCTGGGTTCGCTCTTCAATGGCCAGCGGGTCCAGCGCGCCGCCAATGGTCACCATGCCAAATTCGCCCACCTGCCCTTCCAGGGCGATCCGTGCCGGCTGCTCCGACCGCGTCGACAGTGAGGAAATGTCCCCGCCAAGGTCGGTCATGGCCACGGCGAATGGCAGGGGCAGTGACATATCAGAGAAGTCGGCGCTGGCTGTCTCCACGCGGATGGCATCCACCGTCACCGCCATCGGCGGCGCGTCCTCCGCCGCGTCGTCTCCGGTATCGGTATCGTCCGCGTCCCCGGCATCGCCGTCCTCCGTGGACACCAGCACCCGACCGATGTTGGTGCTGCCGTCCTCTTCGATCTCCACCCGGGCATAGGGCGATTCAAGCCGGATTTCGTCGACATCCAGGCGGGTTTCCTCCGCCTGCTCCAGGGCAATTCCATTGACCTGGAGACGATCGATGGCGAACAGCGACTCGTTCTGGAGTTGGTCGGTAAGGGCCAACCCGCTGACCGATGCATTGCCCTGGAAGCTCTGACTGTCAATGCTCACGGCCACCTCACCATCGGCGCCAAGAGTCCCCTGATCCACGGATATGAGGGCAAAGGGCTGGATATACGGCTGCAGGACGTCCAGTTCCAGGTCCTCCAGGCCGACCTCGCCGTTGAACTGCAGTTCCGGCAGGGCCACCAGGGTGCCGCCCAGTGTCAGCACACCACCACTGTCCACATTCACGCTGGAATCCAGCCGCATCTGCGAATCCGGCACGGAGCTGATGTCCGTCAGTGTCGCATTCAGGCCCAGTTCGACGGTAACCTCCTGTTCCGGCACGCGGTCATCGAACGACACCAGCCATTCGTCCAGGGTCAGCTCTCCCACACTGACCTGCCAGGAGGCACCTTCTTCGCCCGTGCCCGCGGTGTCGGTTGCAGGCGCCCCGGACGCTTCCTGCGCCGGCGTCACCTGCTCCAACAGCGCCAGGAAGTTGATGCGACCGTCGGGCTCGCGAACGGGTTGGAAAGCAAACCCGCGCAGGCGCACGGCATCCAGACTGACGGTATTCTCGGGCCATCGCAATTCCCCGTTCTCCAGACTGAGCGCCGGGAAACGGGCCAGTTCGCTGCCGTCCGGGTCGGTCAGCACGGTGTCGGTCATGCTGAACTGCATGTTGGTGATATCCGCCGACAACGAATCATCGGCACCGGCGCCGACACGGTAGTCCAGTCCCACGGTGACCTCGCCGCCACTCATGTCGAACGGCAATTGATCCTGGAAATACGTGTGGATCAGTCCCGGATAGGCCCCTTCCAGGGCCACCCGGCCTTCGGAATGCAGCGGGTTCAGGGATGAGGTGCCCGACCAGCTCAGCATGGCGCCATTGCCCATGGTCAGGGTCAGATCCTGTCCGGCGTTCTCCTCCGGCAGGGTGCTCAGGTTCTGCACCGTGAAATTCAGTGACTCGACCCGGCTCTCGAAGCGTGTCTCGGGCACGCCATCCATCAGGGAAATGGCCGCCGAATCCACCACCAGGTCGGCAATCACCAGCCGCACCGGTTCCCCGTCGTCCTGTGACTCGGGCTCTTCCTCTTCCGGCTCGGCGGTGGCGGCCCAGCGCGCGGCGACCGCACCCACGTTGGTGTCGCCATCGCTGAAGCGCTCCAGCGCCACATCCAGGCCCGTGACATGGAATTCATCGAAGGTCCAGGCCCGGCGCACGAGGCTCCCCAGCTCGAAGTTGATGAACACCCGCTCCAGCCCGAGCAGGGGCGAGGCATCACTGTCAGTGACGTCCAGTCCCTCCATGGTGAAGGTGAAGGTGTACGGGTTGATGTCGATGTTGTCGACCGTGGTGGTCAGATCGGCCCGTTCGGCGGACAGGCTGACCAGTTGCCGCTCGACCAGCCAGGGCGCCAGGAAAAAGCCACCCAGGGTGTACAGCACCAGTGCGAGCAGCAACCACGGCCAGGGGCGTCGAGGGCCGAGCCAGTTCCGTGTACGTTCCAGCATGATGATGCCTCCTGAGTGTCCGCAACGCCCGTGTCATGCCCCGGGTCATCATGAAATCAAGTGTCGGTAGTCCGATTCTCATGTATACGGGCAACAAAGACAATGTGGATCTGGCACCATCGCCGGACCGGGACTGGTGGTGAATAAACCCCGCCCCGCCGGTGTATGATTTCTGAAGACGGGCACAAAAGCCGCCCGTCAAATGGGGAAACCGCGCCATGAAGGCCGACATCCAGATTGATTCCGCCCTGGTGAGGCGTTGCCGCCGGGGCAGCACGGAAGCGTTCGCCGAACTGGTGGAACAGCTCAAGCGGCCGGCGTATTTCCATGCCCTGTCATTGACGGGGAACCGGGATGACGCCCTGGACGTCTCACAGGATGCCTTCGTGCGGGCCTGGCGCAATATACACAGCGTCGATGCGGAGCGGCCGTTCTATGCCTGGTACTACACCATACTGAAGCGCCTGGCACTCAACTGCATCCGCCAGCGCGAACGGCGCCGGGAAGAACCTGGTGCGGAGTGGCTGCTGGAGCAGAAGGCGTCTGACGCTGATCCGGCGGGCCGCCACCAGCAGCAGCTCGAGGCCCGCATGGTACAGCGTGTGTTGATGCAGCTGCCGCTGGCCGAACGGGAGATCCTGTGTCTGAAAGACATGCACGAACATGCCTACCGCGACATCGCCGCCATACTGGGCATCCCGGCAGGTACTGTCATGTCGCGGCTGTATACGGCACGCAGGCATTTTCGCCAACTGATCGAGGAGACCGGCCATGACGAGGCGTGACGAGGCGATCGATGAAGTACACGAGCTGATGATGGCGGCACTGGACGGCGAGGCCAACGACACCGAACGCGTGAAACTGGAACGGTTGCTGGCCGAAGATCCGGCCATGCGGACCGAGTATGAAAAACTGGCCGGAGTGAAGGAGCTGACCATGAACCACTCACCGAAGGATCCGGGTAATGCCCTGTGGCAGATCTACTGGGGCGGCGTCTACCGCCGGCTGGAACGTGGCCTGGGCTGGATACTGCTGTCCGCCGGCGCCATTCCCCTGTTGATGTACGGCGGCTGGCAGGTCGCCAGCGACTGGTTCACCAACGATTCCATCCCATTGTGGCTTCGGATTGCCGGCGGCGTCATGGGGACGGGGATGATCATCCTGTTCGTCTCCGTGCTGCGGGAAACCCTTTTCTTCCATAAACGCGAACGATACAAGGATATTGAGCGATGATGATGACGACTTCCGCCGCCCTGGCCGGCAAGGAAATCCGCCAGACCCTGGGCATCGTCCGGGGCAATACCATCCGCGCCCGGCACGTGGGCCGCGACTTCCTGGCCGCCTTCCGCATGGTCGTCGGCGGTGAAATCAGCGATTACACAAAGATGATGGCCGAGGCCCGCGAGCAATCCATCGACCGCATGATCGAGGAAGCCGAGCAGCTGGGCGCCAACGCCGTGCTGGATGTCCGTTTCTCGACCAGCTACATCGCCAATGGCGCCGCCGAAATCCTGGTGTACGGCACGGCTGTCATCATGGAAGAATGAAGGGCCGGTGGATCACTCCAGCGGCAGCTGGATATTGAAACAGGTACCCAGCTGCTCGTCCGAGGTCACGGCCAGATGGCCGCCGTGGTGTTCGGTGACGATAAAGTGCGGGTAGGAGAGGCGATGTTCCACCGGGTAGCGCCCGGTCTCTTCGGAACTGAGAAAGTACGGCTCGAAAATCTCCACCTGCTCGCTCGCGCTGAGGCAGGTTCCATTGTGTTCCACGCGGATCCACAGAGACTCCACGAAACGTTCGATCACGATGCTGATGCGCGGTTCGTCCGCGTCCGCTTCCCGATTCTTCAGTGCGTAGAAAGCACTGCGCAGCAACCGTGTGAACACCTGGGCCAGCTCATCCGGGAAACAGGAGATCTTCGGCAGGGACGCCGCGTACTGACGCTTGATGGCTATGTCATCGAAGGCAAGGTTGTCCGCATCGATGAAAAGCTCGGACGCCAGCGCGATACTGCGGTCCATTATGGCGGGCACATCGGAGAGCTTCTTCATGTCATGATGACTGCGGGCGAGATTGAGCAGGTTGTCGACGATGGCCCCGGCCTGCCGCGCACTGGCCCCGACCACATCCACTTCCCGCAACAGCGACTGCTTCATTTCTCCGGACTCACTGGCCTCGATCCGGTCGCGGGCGCTGGAAACATGCCGGGAAATGCTGTTGACCGGCAGGCTGATGTCGTAGGCCATGGCGGAGGCCAGCTCGCCAAGCGCCGAGAGCTTGTCGCGCTCGGCCACACTGTTCTCCGCATTGACCTGCCTGGTGATGTCGGAAACCAGGATGACCACGCCGGTGTCGTCATGGTCCCTGAGCCGATAGAGCGTGATGTCGAAGCTGTACTGGCCCTGCTGTGTGTGCTTCAGGTGCCCGGTCTCGCCGCTGACCAGCACGTCACGCACCTGGTCCTCGGTCAGCGTGATGGCGGGGTAGGCTTTCCAGAGATCCACCCCCTTTACATCCTCGAACGGGCGCCCGGTGATGTCCTCCGCCGTGCGATTCCACTGGGTAACCTGGAGCTGCTCGTTCAGACCGATCAGCATGACGGGCATGGAGTTGACGATGCTGGCGATGTAGGCCTCACGCTGGCGCAGCTGCTCGGCGGTCTGCTGCAGCACCTCGGTGCGCTGCTCGACCCGCTCTTCCAGGGTCTCCTTGATCTCCGTCAGCGCCTGGTTGGAGCGTTTCGCCCGCAGGTGCGCCCGGATCAGGAAAACCAGCACCACCAGGAGAATCAGAATCAACAGGCTGGCGCTGGTGTTAGCCACATATTGCCAGTTGGTGCTGCCATCCTGTTCACGGAACACGGCGAACACATCGGCGCTGGCGCTCTGACAGACGCCCATCAGCGCCACCAGAACGGCGGTCTTGTCGGAGATCCCTTTCACTGCTTCCTGCCTCGTCGAGCTGGTTGATTGCTGTCTGGTGGCTCCCGAATATGGGGCACCGTCATGAAAGAGGCACCATTATGACACACCTGGGCAAGGTCCGGCTCGACCGGCTCACGCCCTGCAGACGCCCATGCCGGTTGATGGTACAGTTCCTGCTGGGCGGGTAGTAAAGAGCCTGGACAGGACAGTCGTTCACGAAGGGATTCCTCCTCATCAAAACAACAATGCCCCGAGTGGGCCAAATGGGAGAACGATCATGCTGAACCGCAGACAACTTTTGCTGGGTAGTGCCGGATTGCTGGGCGCCGGGTTGACCGCCCAATGGAGCAGCGGAGTGCCCGGTCTGGTGGCACGGGCCCGTGCCGCTGACATGCCACGGCCTGACCATCTGATCCGGGCCAGCAGTAACGAAAACCCCTACGGTCCCTCACGACGGGCATTGCAGGCCATCGCCGCGGGCCTGGATGACGCCAACAAGTACGGCGGCATCACCGACGAGATGATCGCCCTGATGGCGCGACTGGAGAACCTGCCGGAAGACCATATCACGGTGGGCTCCGGCTCCGGCGAGCTGCTGAGCGTGGGCGGCCTGCTTGGCAGCATCGATGGCGGCTCGGTGGTGTGCCCGGATCCGACCTTCGAGGGCCTGACGCGATATGTCGGGAACATGGGCTCGGAACTGATCCGCGTGCCGGTCGACGATAACCTGCGCACCGACCTGAACGCGATGTATGACGCGATCCGACCGGACACCAGCATGGTCTACGTCTGCAACCCCAACAATCCGATCCCCAATACCATCGGCCGCGACGCGCTGCGGGATTTCGTGCTTAGCGTGTCCCGTGACCGACTGGTGTTCGTGGACGAGGCCTACCATGAGTTTGTCCACGATCCGGACTACGAGTCCATGCTGCCCCTGATCCGGGAAGGTCACAACAACATCATCGTCTCCCGCACCGCCTCCAAGATCCACGGCCTGGCCGGCCTGCGGGTCGGGTTCGGTTTCGCACACCCGGATCTGATCACCGAGCTGAACCACAAGATGACCGGCCAGCTCAACATCCTGGGCATGCACGCCGCCCATGTCAGCTACCAGGACCAGGACTTCCAGGACTACACCCTGGAAAAGAACCGGGAATCACTGGCGATCATGAACGGCATGTGCGATGAAATCGGTGCGCGCTACGTGCCATCGCAGGCCAACTTCACGTTCATCGAGACCGGCCATGACATCGATGAGGTCAGACAGCGCATGCGCGAGGCCGGCATCCTGATCGGGCGCCCGTTCCCGCCGTTCCGGAACTGGGCGCGGATCAGTATGCAGACGCCGGAAGAGATGCGCTACGTGGCCCAGGTCTATCGCAGCCTGTATGGCTGAAACCACCAGCCTCAGAGAGGAAACCATGCACAGTAACAGTGTTCCACGCCGCCGCCTGCTCAAGGGACTGGCGGGCATCGCCGCGCTGGGCGCCGGCGGCGCATCGATGACGGTCCGGGGCCAGACCGACCGCACCGCCGCTGCCCGCCTGGAGGCGCTGGACATCACGCTGCCCAGGCTCTCTCCCGCGGTGGCCAGCTATGTGCCCTACGTCGTGGACGGCAACGAGGTGTACATCTCCGGACAGCTGCCGTTCCGGGACGGCGCCCTGCTGTACCCCGGCAAGATCCCGGAGGACGTGACCGTGGACCAGGGCCTGGAGGCGGCGCGTCAGTGTGCGATCAATATCCTGTCGGCCCTGAATGCCGCCTGTGACGGCGACCTGGACCGGGTCGAGCGTTGCCTGCGTCTGGAGGGCTATGTGGCCTGCAGCGACGCATTCACGCAACAGTCGGCTGTCGTCAACGGGGCCTCCGACCTGATGCAGGCGGTGTTCGGGGAGCGCGGCCGCCACACCCGCATTGCCGTGGGGGCCAACAGTCTGCCGCTCAATGCCTGTGTCGAAGTGGCCGGCCTGTTCCGTATCCGGACCTGAATCACGGTACCGCGCGGGACTGTAGCTCCCGCAGTATCCGCGCCCGCCGGTTGGCGGTCTGATTGGTCATGATGACAAATGGATAGAGGCCGTCCGGCCCCGTAATGTAACCGGCGAAGTTGTAGACCCCGGTCAGGGTGCCGCTCTTGCGGCGCACGCCGTCGACCTCGTCCAGCAGCCCGGCATGCGGCCGGAACACGTTCAGAATATGCATCATGCCGCTGCCGCTGCTGCGTTGCTCCCGGGAGAGACCCGACCCCTCCGTCATCCGCAGGGCGCCGGGGCGTTCACCGTAACCAGCGCCATACAGGGCCCGCAGACGCTCCACCAGTACCGCCCGCGCCGCTTCCACGGTGGCGGGATAACCATGTTGCTGTCCGCCCAGGGTCAGAAACAGCTGATTGGCGATGAAGTTGTTCGAGTAATGCAGCAGGCCCTCGAGATTGTCCCGCAGGGACTTTGAGCTGCGATGCCGATAGAACAGTTCCCAGTCCGCCGTGACCATCTCGCGATGGAAGTCATGGTCGGACACCGCAATGCCGGCCTCCTCCAGAAAATACCGGAAGAGCTGCTGCACCTGCTGCAGGGCGGTGGTCGGATCATCACCCAGGTTGATCCGGCGCTCGCCGCCCGGCGCCAGCTCCCCGGCCAGCTCCCGCGCCAACGGAGTCAACGGCGTCTGCGGCTCTCCGGAAACCGGCGTGCCGTCCGGCCTCCAGGCCAGATTCACGGTATTGAAATTCACCGCCAGCGCGCTGTTGCGGGCGCCGTAGGGCTGCAGCGTGTCGGACTCATAGGGCAGTGGCGGATCGGGTTCGAAAGCCGAGTCATCCACCACCAGTCGCCGAATATGCCGCACACCGCGCTCGGCCAGCGCCGCGGCAATCAATGTCAGCTCCTCGGACACCAGGAAGGGATCCCCGAGGCCACGGATCAACAGATCGCCCTGTGCATTACGATAGAAATGCGTCTCGAAGCGGAATGACTCGCCCAACGTGTCCAGCGCCACCTGCGCCATGGGAATCTTGACCAGCGAGGCCGGTATCAGCGGGCGCTCCGGGTTGATGCGCACCAGGTCCTCGCCCCGCGGTGAGCGCAGCATGACAGTGCCGTTGCCCGCCATGGCCGTCAGTGACCCCGGTGTAGCGGCTCCAAGGCCGGTCGGAGCCACTATCAAGGCCAACAGCAGGACACAGAAAATCCTGGAAAACACGGCGGGCATCATCAGGCAACTGACCACTCTCTGACAGGGGCAATGTATTACTTTACTGTACACTCAGCCTGTATCACAACTGGCGTAATTTGAGGCAATCGACGGCCGGTGAGATAATGACGTATACGTTCTCTGACAAGACTTAACTGGCACCGAGGATCAGACGGCTCATGACAGACCAGGACACCAGCAAACTGGTGAGATTGACCGACCGCTTCCGGGAATTTCACCGCCTGAATCTGAGTCGGTACGATGCCTACAGCGAACTCTACGCCGACTACCTGCGGACCGGTATGCGCCTGTTCAACATGCCCGTCGGCATCGTCAGTCGCATCAGCGACGGGCAGTACACAATTCTCGCTGTCGAGCCCGGTACCACGGACTTTGCTGCCGGAGACTCCATGCCGCTGGGACAGACCTATTGTTCCGCGGTGGTCAGCGAAGAGGTCACCATGGCAGTCAGTCACGCCGGTCGGGATCCCGCCCTGTGCGGACACCCGGCATACCGGCAGATGGGCCTGGAGGCCTACCTGGCCGCGCCCATCCGCGTCAACGGCGAAATCCATGGCACCCTGAATTTCACGGCTCCGGAGGCACGCGAGTATCCGTTTGACGAAACGGATGTGGAGCTGATCGAACTGATGGCCAGCCGCATCGGCCAGGTCATCGAGCAGGATCTGCTCGACCGGGATAAACAGCAGGCCCTCATCGAGTTGCGTGAGAATACCGAGCTTTTCGAAAGTGCCTTCGAGTATGCCGCCATCGGAATGGCGCTGTTGAGTCCGGCAGGTCGCTGGCTGCGGGTCAACCGCGCGGCCACCACCATTTTCGGCTATTCCGAGGAAGAGTTGCTGACCATCGACTTCCAGACGCTTACGCACCCCGATGACCTCGATACCGATCTCGCATTCGTGCGCGAGATGCTGGCGGGCAAGCGGGATACGTTCCGGATGGAAAAGCGTTATTTCCACAAGGCAGGGCACGAGATCCAGGCATTGTTGAGTGTATCCATGGTGCGTGAAGAGGACGGGACCCCGAAGTATTTTGTCTCCCAGATCCAGGACATCACCGCGCAGAAACACGCCGAAGCCGAATTGCTGCGCCGGCAGAAGGAACTGGAGTCGTTGAACCGGAAACTGGACCGGCTTTCCACCACCGATCCACTGACGCAGCTCGCCAATCGACGTGCGCTGGACGAACGACTGCAGGAAGAGCTGCATCGCAGCGCACGGACGGGTGACCCCCTGTCGCTGCTGATGGTGGATATCGATCATTTCAAGAATTACAACGACACCCATGGACACCCCGAGGGAGATGTGGCCCTGCGGGAACTGGCCGATGCCATGAAACGGGTGGCTCGCAAGCACGACATCGTAGTGCGATTGGGCGGAGAAGAATTCACCCTGCTGCTGCCACATACGGACGAAGCCGGTTGTCGCATCGTGGCGCAACGATTGAGCCGGGCGGTCAGCGAGCTGCAGGGCCTCGAAGCCCCGATCACGGTGAGCACGGGAGGCGCAACGCTGGAGCCAGGCATGGGGACCGTCCGCACGGCGGACGGGGAGGCCCTGCTGAAAAAGGCGGATGAGGCGCTGTACCAGGCCAAACAGGCGGGTCGCAACCGTCACTGTCAGGCTTCCCGAGTGACCCACTGACGACCCTTTCTCCAGCGCCATCACTTCCCTATACTGGCGTCAGTAGTAGACTGTTTATTCCTGCACAATCAATAACCACAAACCGGAGAACGATCATGGAACTCTTGTCACTGGATTTTCTGGCCCGCTGGTCACACACCCTGTTCGGCATCACCTGGATCGGATTGCTGTACTACTTCAACTTCATCCAGGGCGGTTACTTCAAGCAGGCCACGCCCGACGCCCTGGCCGACGCCAAGGCCAAACTCGCGCCAAGCGCGCTGTGGTGGTTCCGCTGGGGAGCGATGTTCACCTTCCTCACCGGCCTCATCCTTTTCGGTGTCATCGGTGACCGCGTCAACAGCTTCATCGTGCTGGGCGCCACCATGGGCACGCTGATGTTCCTCAATGTCTGGCTGGTCATCTGGCCGAACCAGAAGATCGCCCTGGGCCTGGCCGAAGGCGGTGACGCTGCCGCGGCCGGCGCCAAGGCCCTGCTGGCCTCGCGCACCAACACGCTGTTCTCCGCACCCATGCTGATGGGCATGTTCGGCTCGTTCCATGGCGGCGGCAGCGGCGCCGTCCCGCTGGCATCGCAGGGTATGGGCATGGGCCTGATCGTGGCGCTGGTGATCGTGCTGGCGCTGGAGGCCAATGCGCTGTTCGGCAAACAGGGACCGATGGCCACCGTCAAGGGCGTCATCGTCTCCAGCCTGGTGCTGACCGTGGTGCTGGGGGGCATCCTTCAGGCCTTGTAAGCCTCATCGCGGACGCCCCGGCGATGGGCCGGGGCGGATCGGTCGCGAAATCGCCTTATGGAGCTGTCAGAAATTCCCGGATCAGCTCCGTCTTCTGCCCCAGCGTATAGACTCCGTCCAGATGGCCCCACGGCCCTTGCACCTCCTCGTACTGGCTGGACTTGCCCAGCTCCAGCAGGGTCTCATGTGCCCGACGCGCAAGATAGGGCTGCAGCAGCAGGTCATTGCTGGCCGGCAGGAACAGTGTCTTCGCGCGCACCGGCTCCAGACCGCTGCGCAGGTCCCCGGCGAAGCCGGCCATGAACAGCTGGTTGGCGCGCACCAGGTACAACACATGGTTGGCGTCGGCGTACCGGGTGCGGGCCTCGGCCGCGGCGTTGAGCTGCTCGACCACCCGGAAATCGGCGCGGATGTCCCGCAATGGCTCCGTCTCACCCGGCCCGCTGTCGGCATACACCTGGTTGAACATCTCCGGGTGCATGGCCTGCAGCGTCACCATGCCCAATGCCTGGCGCAGGCCGGTCGTGGGCGGCTGGCGGTCATAGTAGTCACCGTCGTTCCAGTCCGGATCCGCCAGAATGGGGTTGGCCCACTGCTGTAGCGTGGCGATGGTCCACGGGTCGGCCGCCCCCATGCCGATCACGGAGATCACCCGCTCGACGAACTCCGGATAGGCGGTGGCCCAGTCCAGCGCCTGCAACGAACCCATGGAGGCGCCCACCACGGCATGCAGGCCCCGCACATCCAGACTGTCCAGCAGGGCTTTCTGTACGTTGACGAAGTCACGGATGGTCACCACCGGGAAATCCAGCGCATAAGGCTCCCCGGTCTCCGGATCGATGCTGGCCGGGCCGGTGGTGGTGACCGTGGGGTTGTGTGGTTCCTGGTTCACCAGCGTGTCAGAGCTGATGACATAGTAGCGGTCGGTATCGATGGCCCGGCCCGGGCCGATCAGGTAATCCCAGTAGCCGGGCTGTACATCGGACTCGGCATAACGCCCCGCCGCATGACTGTTGCCCGAGAAAAAGTGCGTGATCAGGATGACATTGTCGCGGGCTTCATTGAGTTCGCCATAGGCCTCCCAGCCCACGCCGACCTCCTCGATCACCTCGCCGCCATGGGTGCGGAAACCGGTCGTGGTGAACACCTGCTTCTCCACCAGATCCACGGACGGGTCGACCGCACAGGCGGCCAGACTGTGAAACGCCAACAGGGCCACCAGGAAACCCCGCGGGCCATGTAGCCGGATGGTTCTGAAATGCATTCTGATCACTCCTCTGCCTTTTCGCTCAGCAACAGATCACCATACTGCTCGCGCAGCTCGTTCTTGCGCACCTTGCCGGTTCCGGTTTTCGGCAGGCCGTCCACGAACAGCATGCGGTCCGGCATCCACCAGCGGGCCATGCGGCCATCGAGAAACTCCCGCAGGGTGCCTTCATCGATGTCGCCATCCCGGTTACGTACAACAAGCAACACCGGTCGCTCATCCCATTTTTCATGTCGCACACCGATCACCGTGCATTCGCTCACGGCCGGATGCTGACTGACAATATTCTCGATCTCCAGGGAGCTGATCCACTCCCCGCCACTTTTGATCACATCCTTCTTGCGGTCGACCACGCGAAGATGGCCACGGTCGTCGATCACCGCGATATCCCCGGTGGCCAGCCAGCCATCGGGAAAGTCATCATGATCTTCCCGCCGGAAGTACCGACTGCAGACCCAGGGGCCACGTACCCGAAGTTCGCCGCTGGTCTCGCCATCGTGGGGAAGCGGCCTGTCCTGTTCATCAAATATGGCCAGCTGTGTGCCGAATGCGGCCCGCCCGGCGGTGGTCTGCAGGCGGTAGCGCTCTTCGGCGGGCAGGCCCATGACCCGCGGCGTCGGCGGCAGGGACGTCACCAGGGGGCCGGTCTCGGTCATCCCCCAGATAGGCTGCCAGTAGATGCCGTAGCTTTCCTGGTAACGGCGCACCATCCCCAGCGGCGAGGCCGCGCCGCCGACACAGACCCGCTTCAGCGTGGTGTCCCGGACACCGTGCGCCTGCCAGTGCTGATGCAGGGTCAGCCAGATGGTCGGCACACCCAGACCCACTGTCACCTTTTCCCGTTCGATCAGCTCCGCCATGCTGGCTCCATCCATGCCCGGACCCGGCAACACCAGGCGACAACCCGAAAGCGGCGCGGCATAGGGCGCCCCCCAGGCACCGACGTGATACAGGGTCACCATGGGCAGCAGCACCGTTTCCGTATCCAGGTCCAGCAGTTCACGCGAAGCGGCGGCCTGCGCATGCAGCACCACGGAACGATGCGAATACAGCACCCCTTTCGGGTTTCCGGTGGTGCCCGAGGTATAGCACAACGCCGCGGCCGTGTTCTCGTCCAGACGGGGCCAGTCGAAGGTCTCCGGCTGATCCGCCATGAGATCCTCATAGCAGAACAACGGCGACAGCGAGGTTTTCGGCATGTGCTCGCGATCCGTCATCACCACGAATCCCTGCACGGTATCCAGTCGCTCCATCAGTGGTTCCAGGAGTTCCACAAAAGTCAGGTCGACAAAGACCAGGCGATCCTCGGCATGATTGATGATGTAATCAATCTGTTCACTGAACAGGCGTGGATTGACCGTATGCAGCACGGCACCGCTGCCGGAAACGGCGTAGTACAGTTCCATGTGCCGGTAGGTATTCCAGGCCAGGCTGGCGACGCAGTCGCCCTTGCGGACCCCGAGCTGCTCCAGCACGTGGGCCAGTTGGCCGCTGCGTCGCCAGAGCGCTTCATAACTGTAGCGGTGGATATCCCCTTCCACGCGGCGCGAAACGATTTCCTGCTCCGGATGGAGCCGTCTGCCATGATCCAGCAGATCAATGATCCGCAGCGGGGTGTCCATCATATTGCCGAGCATTGCCATCTCCTGCCAGGAAAACCGGTCATCAGAACAGATTGAACAACAGAATCGCCAGCGCCAGTCCCATCAATGGTACCACCACCGTCATGGCACCCACGGCCCAGTAGGCGTCCTTGTGGGATTCGTTGCAGATGCCACGGATGGTGGTGACGACGTAGCCATTGTGGGGCAACGAGTCGAGTGCCCCGGAAGAGATCGACACCACCCGGTGCAACTGTTCGGGATTCACGCCCATGTCCAGGTAATGGGGACCCACCGCGGGTAGCGCGATGACCTGTCCGCCCGAGGCCGAGCCGGTCAGTCCGGCGATGGCGCTGACCGCGATGGCCGCCCCCACCAGCTCGTTACCCGGCAGGGAAGTCACCGCGACCACGGCCATGTCGAACGCCGGCGTCACGCGCGCCACCCCTCCGAAACCGACCACGGCGGCGGTATTGCCGATCGCCACCAGCGCACCCGTGGTGGCATGGCCCAGTGCCGTCTGCATGTCCCGGAAGAAACGCCAGTTGATGACCATCAGTGTCAGCACGCCACTGAGCAGGGCCACGATCAGCGCATTCTGCATCAGGGTGTCGTGATAGACGAAGGACACTCCCAGCACCACCACCAGGGGAATCAGTCCGGTCAGGGGATGGGGCAGCGCGCGTTCGGTCACCTGCAGGTCCGTTTCCCGGGCCTGGAACACTTCGCCCCGATCGAGTGCCGCCCGGATGATCCGCTGCAGCCACCAGTAACCGAACACCGCCATGAACACCGCCACCACCAGACTGACTTCCCAGGCGGCGTAGGGCGTGGTGCCGAGAAACTCCATCGGAATCCAGTTCTGGATCTCCGGCGAACCCGCCGAAGTCATGGTGAAGGTGACCGAACCGAAGGCCAGCGCGGCGGGAATGAAGCGGCGCGGCAGATTGGCTTCCTTGAACAGGCCCAGTGCCATCGGGTAGACGGCGAAGGCCACCACGAACAGACTGACGCCGCCATAGGTCAGCACCGCGCAGGCGATGACCACCGCCAGCACCGCGCGCTGACGCCCCAGCCAGCGCGTGATCCAGCCGGCCACACTGTCCGCGGCACCGGTGTCCTCCATGAACTTGCCGAAGATCGAACCCAGCAGGAACATGAAGAACCAGGAGGCGATGAAGCCGGTGAAGCCGTCCATGTAGTTCTGCACGAAATTGGTGTCACCGATGAACACCGGGATGCCGCTGGTCAGGGCCACGATCAGCGCACAGAGCGGGGCACTGATGAACAGGTTCCAGCCACGTAGTGTGAGCACGATAAGCAGACCCAGACCACCGACCAGTCCCAGCAAACTGACTACATCCGACATGACACCTCTCTCCGCTCGTTATTGTTGGTGCTTGGCGGAGACCATTGTCAGTGAATGGGCCGGTGCAACCCATAATACTATGGTACAGGTCACAAACCGGTTCGCCTGGGGTATGGTGGCTCCCGACCAATAAGAACCAGGGGGGAGTGACTCCAATGAAACAGACACGATTCAGACAGTCGACGCTTGTCATGGCGGTGTCAGCAACCGTGGGCGGCCTTGCCCTCCCCGCGCTGGGCCAGGAAAACAGGGAACCGGACGAGGACCGGGTGCTGGAGAGCATCCAGGTCACTGCGCGGCGCATGGTGGAAGACATGCAGCAGGTGCCGCTGGCGGTCACCTCGCTGGGTGGTGGCGAGATCGAGACCCGCGGACTGGATACGGTGCTGGAGGTGCAGCAGTTCTCCCCCAACACGACGCTGCAGGAAAGCCGCGCCACCAACTCGACGCTGACCGCCTTCATCCGCGGCGTGGGTCAGGAAGATCCGCTATGGGGCTATGAATCCGGTGTCGGCATCTATATTGACGACGTCTATATCGCCCGGCCGCAGGGTGCCGTTCTCGATATACTGAACGTGGAACGCATTGAAGTGCTGCGCGGCCCCCAGGGTACGCTGTACGGAAAGAACACCGTGGGCGGCGCCCTGAAGTATGTGACCCAGCGCATGGAAGGCGATGCGGAACTGGACGCGAAGGTCTCCATGGGCAACTACGGGCAGCAGGACCTGAAACTGGTGGGGCAGCTGCCGGTCACTGACAACTTCTACCTGGGCTTCGGTTACGCGAACCTCAGCCGTGACGGTTATGGCGAATTCCTGAAAAGCGACCTGCCAGGGCAGAACAGGGAGAACTACAACAAGGACCTGCAGGCCTATCGCCTGACCGCCGAGTACCGGCCGTCCGACAACATCTTCATCCAGCTCGGCTACGACCGCACCGAGGACGAGTCCAATTCCAAGGGCGGTTTCCGTCTGCTACCCAGTCTGTTGACCGACGAAGCCCCGGTACCCGACAGTATCTACGATTCCTATACCAGCCTGCCCACCGAAAACCTGGTGGAAACCGAGGGCGTCAACCTGACCGTCGAGTGGGACGTCAACGACCGCACCACGCTGAAGTCGATCACGGCACAGCGAGAAAATTACTCACCGGTCAATATCGACTTCGACAACACCCCGCTGCGCATCTTCGATGTACCGGCCATCTACGAGGACGACTGGTTCACCCAGGAATTCCAGCTGAGCTACAGCGCCGACGACTGGAACGTGGTTTCCGGCCTCTACTACTATGACTCGGAATCCTGCGGCGTGTTCGACGCCATCCTGGAAGAGCTGGGCCAGTCTCTGGGAGCGGCCGGCCTGACCCGTGAAGTGTCCGGTTGCAGCAACAGCACGAGCACGGCCGTGTACGCCGATGGCACCTATCATTTCACCGAGCAGTGGAGCGTGAGTGGCGGGCTGCGCTACACGCGTGACGAGAAGGACTCCGTAGTGCGCAATGGCCTCATCTTCGACACCGTCTACCCGGAATCGGGCTGGGTTCCCGGCTACACCCGATCGCCGGAAACCGGTACCCCGGTGGTACTCGATGACAGTGAGACCTGGTCAAAGCTGACGCCACGCATCAGCGTGGAGTACCAGGCCACCGACCAGACCATGTATTACGCCAGTTACAGTGAGGGCTTCAAGTCGGGCACCTTCAACCCGCGCGCCGAGACCGCCGAACCGGCGGCCGACCCGGAGGACGTGCAGTCCTACGAGATCGGCGTGAAAACCGACCTCACCTCGACGTTACGTGTCAACGCCGCAGCCTTCATGCTGGACCACAAGAACCGACAGTACATATCCGTGATACCCGACCCGGATGACAGCGCCGCACTGAACCAGCGTCTTGGTAACGTCGGCCAGTCAGAAGCCTCCGGCCTGGAGCTGGAGTTCACCTGGTTGGCCAGTCGCAACCTGAGCCTGTTCGGCAACATCGGTCTGATCGATGCCAGCTTCGAGAACGTGTTCACGTTCGACGAGAACATGGAGCAGGTCGACATCACAGACAACTTCGTCATCACCAACACCCCGGAACGCACCATGAACCTGGGCTTCAGCTATGACATCCCGCTGTCGGCCAGTGACGTGGTTCTTACCGGTAACTACAACTATCGCAGCGAGTACAGCCTCACCGA
>JBNJGU010000005.1:0-35247 GCA_051747985.1 Pseudomonadota bacterium
CCTGGTCGTCAACCCCACCAAGGGTAAACAGCTGACCAACGTACGCGCCTCGGGCACGGACGAGAACCTGTTGCTGACCCCGCCGGTGAAGCACACGCTGGAGCAGGCCATGGAGTTCATTGCCGACGACGAACTGGTGGAGATCACACCGAACCACATCCGCTTGCGCAAGAAGCATCTGACCGAGAACGAGCGCAAGCGCGCTTCGCGGGGCACGCAACGGGGTTGATCGGGCCTTTTTCCAGCGCATCAGGAGGTCGAGATGATCGCATTGTTGCAGCGGGCCAGCCACGCACAATTACGCATCGATGGCACTGAGTACAGCCGTATCGGCCCCGGCATCGTGGTGTTCCTGGGGCTGGAGCGGGACGATGACGCCGGCCGTGGTCGCCGCCTGCTGCAGCGTGTGCTCGACTACCGTATCTTTCCCGATGACGAAGGTCGGATGAACTGCAATGTGGCTGACATTGAAGGAGATATTCTCCTGGTGTCACAGTTCACCCTGGCGGCGGATACCCGGCGCGGTCTGCGCCCCGGCTTCTCCACCGCCATGCCGCCGGAACCGGCGGAGGCACTGTACGATGAGCTGGTGGGCTGGCTGCGGGGTGCGTATCCCCGGGTGGCCACGGGGCGGTTCGGGGCGAATATGAAGGTGGCCCTGGAGAATGACGGGCCCGTCACCTTTACGCTCCGGACGTGATCTCGGGGTGTCACTTCGCAGTGCCGAGCGTGCCGGGAGCGGAACCGCCCCGCAGGAGACGGCCGTGAATACGTCCCTGTAGGCCTCGGCGTGCGCCATCCCTGGCGCCCGACGCTCCTGCGGGGCGGTTCCGCTCCCGGCACGCTCTCTTTCTGTGGTTGCGTCCACGAATCAATGACAGACTTGCCGAAGTGATTGACGTGAATCCAGCGGGTAAGTGCGGGCACTACTGGCAGAGATCCAGCCGGGGCACGGGGCGGATCGGGAGCGTCGCCCGCCATGGATGGCGGGCGCCGAGCCCTACAGGGACGTATTCACGGGCGTCTCCCGAGCCGCCCCGTGCCCCGGCTGGATCGGGCTACAGAGTGATCACCACGACCATACGATCAGGAGTCGCGCTCTTCCTCGGCTTCCATCTCGGCTTTCTTCTTCAGGAAGAACTTGGCCAGAAAGATCCCCAGTTCGAACAGCAGCCACATCGGAATCGCCAGCAGCGACTGTGTGAACGGGTCCGGCGGGGTCAGCAGCATGGAGATCACGAAACAACCGACGATCACATAGGGCCGTTTGCTGGTGAGGTCCTCCGGTTCGACCAGGCCGGCCCAGATGAACAGGAACACGGCGATGGGAATTTCGAACGCGAAACCGAAAGCGAAGAACATCTTCAGGACGAAGCTGAGATAACTGCTGATGTCCGGGGCCACGGATATGTCCGAGGGGGCCACCGATACGAAGAAATTGAACACGATGCCGAAAAGGATGTAGTAAGCGAAGGCAATGCCGGCGTAGAACAGGGCCACGCTGGAAATGAACAGCGGGATCGCCAGTTTCTTTTCGTTCCGGTACAGCCCCGGTGCAATGAAGGCCCACATCTGAAACAGGATGAACGGAGCCGTCAGGAACACGGCGGCGTAAAATGTCAGCTTGAATGGTGCGAAAAAGGGCGACGTGGGGTCGATGGCGATCATGCTGCTGGTTTCCGGCAGCACGCCCACCAGGGGTCTGGCGACAAAGGTGTAGATGTCGTTGGCGAAGTAGACCAGACCCAGGAAAACCAGCAGCAGGACGCCGATACTCTTGATCAGGCGGTTGCGCAGCTCGATCAGGTGATCGACCAGCGTCTGTTCCTTGTGCTCATGGCGGCCGGTGTCGTCGTCAGGCGTTGTCGTCATCGTCCTTCCCGGCCCTGAACTTTCGGCCCTGTACGACCACCTTTTCCGGCGGATTGTTGTAGAAATCGGTCACCGGCCGATTGTCATCCCCGGTGGCCGCTTCGTTTCCGTCCGTGTCATCCACCGGTTTTTCCGGCGCGTCTACGGTCGGTTCCGGCGCGGCTTCTGACTTGTCCTGATCTGCCCGGGGTTCGTCATTCCGGCCGCTCTTGTCGGCGGATCCGGCTCCTTCCTCCAGGCCACGGCGGACGTCCCTCTCCAGGCTGGAAAAGGATTCCTTCGTGTCACGGGTGAGCTGTCCCGCTTTTTCCTTGGCTTCATCCAGGTCAGCGAGTATGGACTCGTTATGCAGCTGACGCCGGATGTCGTCGGCATTGATCTCGCGTTCGATGTCAGCCTTGACCTTGTTGAAGCTGCGGCGGGCACGCCCTATCCACAGCGCGGCTGTGCGCACGGCCTGCGGCAGCTTCTCCGGCCCCAGGACCAGTAGAGCGACAATGCTGATCAACAGCAATTCGGTGAAACCTATATCGAACATGGCGGAATCCGCGCCGGATGATCAGGGAAGTTCCTTGCGGAGATCCCTACTTCTCTTCGGCGTCTTTGCGTGCATGGACGGTGTCGGAAGCATCCTGTGCCGGTTCTCCGGCATCGGCATCCTCGGCCAGCCGGTCTGAATCCTTCTTCTTTGCCTCGTCCTCATCATCTTCCTTGATGGCGCTCTTGAAGCCCTTCAGTGCGCCGCCGAGATCGGAACCCAGGCTGCGCAGTTTCTTGGTGCCGAACAACAGCACGATGATGAGCGCGATAATGAGCAATTGCCAGATACTGATGCCACCGATACCCATGGGTGCCTCCGGGGGATGTCGTCATTGAGTCTTTGGCCTGGCGGCTTTTTCCGCGAGGCCGGATATGTTAAAGCGCTTTTGCAGTTCTTCCAATACCTGTTCCGGGCCGAGGTCGAGATGACTGAGCATGACCAGGCTGTGGAACCACAGATCGGCGGTCTCGTTGACGAGCGCCTGCCGGTCTTCGCCCTGCGCGACATCGCGCGCGGCCAGGATGGTCTCCACGGCTTCCTCGCCCACCTTCTCCAGGATCTTGTTCAACCCTTTCTGGTGCAGGCTGGCCACATAGGATTGGTCCGGATCAGCGCTTCTGCGCTGCTCCAGGGTCTCGGCCAGTTGTAGCAGTACCGTGTCCATCATTCAGCCTTTCTTTCCGCCATACATCCGGTCCGGCGATTTCAACACCGGATCCACGGTCTTCCACTGCCCGTCGACCAGTTGACGGTAGAAACAGCTTTCCCGCCCGGTATGACAGGCGATGCCACCGACCTGTTCGACGAGGTAGATGACCGTGTCGCCATCGCAGTCCAGGTACACGTCCAGCAGCTTCTGTACATGCCCGGATTCCTCGCCCTTGCGCCAGAGTCGGCGCCGGGACCGGGACCAGTACACGGCGCGCTGTTCCTGCACCGCCAGCTCCAGCGCCTCACGATTGATCCATGCATGAGTGAGTATGCGCTTGCTGTCCGCATCCTGCGTGACCACGGGCACCAGGTCGGTATCACCCCATTGTACCTCATCCAGCCATCCGGTGTTCGTCATAGTCGGTCGATTCTCCTGTCCCATGATGATTCAGGGCCGTCAGGCCCGCGCCAGCAGCAGATAGACGCCGATCGCGCCGGCCAGCAGACTGCCCAGGGGCAGCGGTGCCAGCGTGCCCGCTACCTCCGGGTGCGCCAGCAACAGGGCGACGGCCAGTGCCGCGACTCCCCCGCGGCGTGACTGACGGCGACGTCGCTGTGCCTCGCGTTCCCGGTGCTGCTCCTGCTCTTTCAGGGTGTCATTCAGTGCCTGCAGGCGCTGCGGCTGCTGCAGGCTGTCGATGGCCATCTGGGGCAGTTGCGGGAACTGTTCGATCCAGTCCGGCACGTTCTCGCGCAGCGCCCGCAACAGGTAACCAGGCTCCATGCGTCGACGGTTCCAGCGCTCCAGGAAGGGCAGCGCGGTCTGCCACAGGTCTAGCTCCGGATACAGTTGCCGACCCAGGCCTTCCACGTTGAGCAATGTCTTCTGCAACAATACCAGTGACGGCTGCACTTCCATATTGAAGCGGCCGGCCGTGCGGAACAGCTGCACCAGCAGGTAGCCGAACGAGATGTCCTTCAACGGTTTCTCGAAAATCGGCTCACAGACCGTGCGCATGGCGCTCTCGAAGGCGTGTATCGGGGTCTCCGGCGGGACCCATCCGCATTCCACGTGCAGCTCGGCCACCTTGCGGTAATCCCGCTTGAAAATGGCCAGCAGGTTGCGGGCCAGGTACTGCTGGTCGGCACGGCTCAGCGAGCCGATGATGGCGCAGTCAATGGCGATGTAGCGCGGCTGGGCGCGGCGGTCAGGGTCCACGAATATGTTGCCGGGATGCATGTCGGCGTGGAAGAAACTGTGTTCGAAAACCTGGGTGAAAAAGATCTCCACACCGGTTTCCGCCAGTTTCTTCAGGTCGATGTCGCGTCGCTGCAGCTCGCGGATGTCCGATACCGGTATGCCATGGATGCGTTCCATGACCAGCATGCGGTCCCGTGACACGTCCCAGTACACCCTGGGCACATACAGTTTCGGTGATCCCTCGAAGTTGCGGTGCAGCTGTGTGGTATTGGCGCCCTCGGCCAGCAGGTTGAGTTCATTGAAGATGACCGTCTCATAATCGGCCACGACCTCGCGGGGACGCAGGCGGCGTCCATGGGGGACATGGCGCTCCACGAAGCGGGCCACGGCGTGAAGCAGTCGCACGTCATCCCGGATGACGCGTTCGATGCCGGGGCGCAACACCTTGATCACGACATCATCGCCATTGTTCAGCACGGCGGCATGCACCTGGGCGACAGAGGCCGAGGCCAGCGGCTGCGGATCCAGGCTGGTGAAATGATGATGCCAGGGTTGGCCCAGGCTTTTCTCCACCAGTTCATGGATGGTGGGAGAGGCGAAACCGGGAACCCGGTCCTGCAGACTCTGCAGCGCATCGGCAATCTCGACGGGCAGGAAATCGCGGCGGGTGGACAGTAGCTGCCCGAACTTGATGTAGATCGGTCCCAGTTCTTCCAGTGCGGCCCGCAACCGCACGGCGGCGGCCTCGCGGCGCAGCGGGTCATTGCGCCAGGGCAGCCCGGCCAGAGCGATCAGGGGGACCAGCAGGCGGGCGGGACCCTTGATGCCAGTGATCTGGTCCAGGCGGTATCGGGCGATCACCGCGAGAATTTTCAGCAGTCGGGGCAGATGGGACACTGTATGGGCCTTGCAGCAGGGCGAGTCGGTACCGGACTCGTGGCGCAGGCAAAGATAGCATCAATGCAGGCTGGCCAACAACTCCCGCTCGATGGCTTCCAGTAGCAGCGCCAGGCTGAGCTGGGGAATGTCCCGGTCGGGGTAGCGTCCGGCCAGCTGCTCGCACTGGGTGGCAAACGTTTCACCGTTCCGGATTCCCTGCAGAAACAGGACCATCGGGCCATGCAGGCGCCGCAGTTGCATGGTCTGCTGCTGGCGATGGATCAGAAACCATTCCGGTTCGGCCAGGCGTTCGACCCCGAACGGCGCGCTACCCGGGAGCGCCCCGGAGTCCGTAAAGTGTTGGCGCAGTGCTTCCCAGTAGCCTGGCAGGTCGAAGGCACTGTGCATCAGTGTCCAGTCCTGGCGCGGCGGCCATCGGGTGTCGGGCCAGGCCTCGGGCGACAGCGACAACAATTCTTCCCGGGTCATGGGGGCCTCATCAGGTGCTTCGAACAGGCTGATGAAGTGGTTCTCCAGCATGGCGATGTCGATCAATGCGGGCAGGCGCTGGTAGTCGGGATCCTCCATCAGGAAATCCGGCAGTGCGTGGCCGATCTGGCTGACCGGGCCGGGTTCCGGCGGGTAGCGGCGGAAATAGTCCAGCCACAGCTGATTGAAGGTGTCCGTGTCCAGCGTGCGCTGCATCACCGGGTAGAGTTCGGCGGCGAAATGCAGCAGCCGCTGATGGTAGGCGTTGTGATAGATGTTGAGCGCGGCGCGTCGGCTTATCCGGGTGTGCGGCTGCAGATGGGTGGCCAGCACGCGCTCGTCGCTTTCCGGTTCGCCGGGACGACGGATCTGCTCCCAGAACCAGCGTTGTTCATCCCGCCAGTTCACACCGGTGTACCGGAGACAGTAAGGTGTGCCTCCTCCCGCAGCACGGCTTCCTGCAGCGCCCGCGCCTGTTGCAGTTCCGCTTCCAGCACCGGAAATGGCGGGATGTCATCGTCACGTTCCAGCAGTGTCGCGACCGCCCCGAAACGACGGCAGGCCCGGCCATACAGTGCCCAGACCGGATCGGATACCGGTTGATCGTGAGTATCGATGATGTGGTCGCCGTTGTGGGTATGGCCGGCCAGGTGGAATTGCTGCACACAGGCCGGTTCCAGCGTATCGATATACGCTTCGGGGTCGAAGCCGAGGTTGTAGGCGCTGACATGCACATTATTGACATCCAGCAGGAGGCCGCAGCCGGTGCGGCGGGTCAGGGCATTGATGAATTCGGCTTCGCCCATCGTGGCGCCGCGGAACTGCACGTAGGCGGACGGATTCTCCAACAGGATGTGGCGGCCCAGGTGCTCCTGGATCTGCTCGACCCGGTCACCGACCAGGGCCAGGGTCTCATCGTTGTAGGCAATCGGCAGCAGATCATGGGACGTGTATCCGTCCAGGCCGGTCCAGCACAGGTGATCGGAAACCGCCACCGGGTCGATGTCCTCGATCAGTGCTTTCAGCCGGTCCAGATGCCGCCGGTCGAGAGGCTCGTCCGCGCCCACGTTGAAAGACAGGCCGTGGAGGACAATGGGATAGTGTTCGCGGACGCGTCTCAGAATGGTGCGGGGGCGGCCGCCGGGAGCGAGGAAATTTTCCGTGATGACTTCGAACCAGTCCACGTCGGGGCGCTGCTCCAGCACATGCTGGTAGTGCGGCCGTCGCAGGCCCAGTCCGAAGCCCTGTATGGTGTCAGGCATGGGGTGCCCGTGTTTGCATCAGATGGACGACAACACCGTACCGCCGAGCTTTTCGCAGAGCGAGTCGGAGACGCTTTTCTCGGCGGAATAGACGCCCACAAAGCCGATGCCATGGCAGTCGTTCTGGCCGGCACACGCGGCATTGTCATTGCCCTTGCAGGCGCTCAGGCCGGCGCAGGTGAACACGTCGTTGCAATGGGTCATGGCCTGTGGCGCGCCGTCGGGGTGTTCGCCTGGAGCCGCCGCACTGGCACTGGCCTCGCTGCCGCCCAGCACCTGGCACATGACGGCCGAGAAGTTGGCATTGCCGGTGGTGATGGTGGCGATACCGTCCGGGGCATTTTCCACATCCTGGCAATGACTGACCTTTACCGGGCCTTCATCGCTGTCAGTGGCCGCCTGCCCGGTGGAAATGCCGGCCAACAGAGCGGCAGCGGCGGAGGCCATCTTGATGCCGTCGGATCGTTTCATAAGTGTTCACTCCTGTTCCCGGATTTGCGGGGTCTGTCAATATCTGGCGAGTATCGCAGCGTCTGCGTCACGCGGCCAGTGTCAATTTGTCGCACGATCAGTGCGGGTCGGTGCCGGGCAGTACACGGGTGCGCGCCTCGAGGCGATCCAGCCGCAGTCGCAGCGCATCGACCCGGTCGCGGAAGGCGGTAAAACGGGCCCTTCCCACCAGCCAGTCCGCTTCTTCCTGCAGGTAATCCCGTACCATCATTTCCAGTCGTTGACCGGTTTCCCGGGTCTGCGCGCGGGCGCCGCGCAGCCACTGTCCCAGCTGATGCGCGGCGATGTCGCCCAATACCGGTGCCAGCCGGTCTTCCCAGTCTATGTCCAGATCCCTGAACAGGCGCTGAATGCCTTCGGCCAGCTCCGTGCTACCGGTCAGCGTGAGCTCCGGGTCATACAGCGCCAGGCGCGGTTCGCTGGCGGTGAGCAGAGCGGCCAGTGCGCGTGCCGAGCCGCTCAGCCGGGCGTCCACCGATCCTTCGTGGCTGCCCTGCAGGTACAGTCGGTCGTCACCGGTGCGGATGTACAGATCGCCGCTGGCCACGCCGTTCTTCAGACCGTTACTGTGGATCTGCAGGATGCGGCCCTCGCCCAGGCGGGCGAGCCGGTGGCGGCTGGCCGGATCACCCTCCAGGGCCGCATTGACCAGGGACTCGACCGGCGCCAGCAATGTACTGCCCAGTAATGACATGCGTGTCTATCCCCCGGTCGGCGGCAAGGGCTTGAACCCCACATGCAGGGCGCAGATGCCGTCCATGATGTCGTGGTAGCGCGCCTCACTGAAGCCGGCTTCTTCCATCATGGTCAGCAGGGTGTCCTGGTCGGGGTGCATGCGGATGGACTCGACCAGGTAGCGATAACTGTCGGCGTCGCCCGTGACCAGTCTGCCAGCCGTCGGCCACAGCGACTGCCAGGCCTGATAGGCACGGCCCAGCAGCGGGTTGCGGGCTTTCGAGAATTCCAGCACCAGTGCCCGCCCGCCGGGTCTGAGGATGCGCTGCATTTCCCGCAGGGCGGCGGACTTGTCCGTCACATTACGCAGTCCGTAGGCGATACAGATGCAGTCGAAGCTGTCGTCCGCGAATGGCAGGTGTTCGGCATTGAGCTGCAACACATCGATGTTGGGCGGCGCGCCTTCGTCGATCAGCCGGTCGCGTCCGACCCGCAGCATGGCATCGTTGATATCGCCCAGCACGACATGGCCGTCGGCACCGACCAGTGGCGAGAAACGCAGGCTGAAATCGCCGGTACCGCCGGCCAGATCGAGTACCCGTTGGCCGGGCCGCAGGGCGCTCATCTCCACCGTGTAGCGTTTGATCAGGCGGTGGGAGCCCAGCGAGATCAGGTCGTTCATGGTGTCGTAGCGCCGCGCCACGGAGCGGAATACCTGCCCCACGCGTTCCACTTTCTCTTCCAGCGGCACCCGCTGGAAGCCGAAGTCGGTGGTGTTGTCGTCAGTTGGCCGGGGGCCATGGTGTCCGGTGTTATCAGGCATGGGGGTGGCTCGATGCTCTACCGGATCAGGACCGGTCGGTGTCAGGGTTGGAGGAATCCATTATGTTAATGGCTTGCACATCCTCTGGCAACGGATCCCGTCGCGCGCCAGCCTCCCGCAGCGCCTCCAGGTAACGTTGCCAGAGCGTTGCGTGGTTGTGACACAGTTCGTGCAGGTACTCCCAGCTGTAGATGCCGGATTCGTGCCCGTCGTCGAACAGGATGCGGATGGCGTAGCGACCGGTCGGCTCGATGTCCCGGATGCCCACGCCGCGCTTGCCGGTCTGCAGGACCGCATCGGCCCGGCCATGGCCGCGCACCTCGGCCGACGGCGAGTGGACCCGGAGAAACTCCGCGTCCAGCTCACAGCGCTCGCCACCGGACCAGGTCAGCTCCAGCACCCCGGACCGGCGATGCAGTCTGATCTGTTCCGGGGCGGTGCCCATCAAAGGATGAACCGGCTCAGGTCCTCATTGTCGGCGAGGTCGCTGAGCTGGCTGTCCACGTAGGCGGCGTCGATCGCGACTTCTTCCCGGCCCGATACGGACAGGTCGGAGGCCGTGAAGGACAGTTCCTCGGTCAGTCGCTCCATGATGGTATGCAGTCGGCGGGCGCCGATGTTTTCAGTACGCTCGTTGACCTGCCAGGCGATTTCGGCAATGCGCTGGATGCCATCATCCGTGAAACGGACCGTGAGTCCCTCCGTGCCCAGCAACTGACGATATTGTTCGGTCAGTGAGGCGTCCGGCTCCTTCAGGATGCGCTTGAAGTCGCCTGCATCCAGTGCATCCAGTTCGACGCGGATGGGCAGACGGCCCTGCAGCTCGGGGATCAGGTCGGACGGCTTGGACAGGTGGAACGCACCCGAGGCGATGAACAGAATGTGATCGGTGCGGACACTGCCGTACTTGGTGGTCACCGTGGACCCTTCGATCAGCGGCAGCAGATCGCGCTGGACCCCTTCACGGGAAACGCCGCTCTGGCCCGTGTCATGACGCACCGTCACCTTGTCGATTTCATCGACGAACACAATGCCGGTCTGCTCGGTGATCTCGATGGCCTGGTTCTTGATCTCGTCCTCGTTGATCAGCTTCGCGGCCTCTTCCTCCCGGAGCAGCTTGAAGGCATCCTTGATCGGCAGGCGACGATTCTGTTTGCGGCCGCTGTTCATGCTGGAGAACATGTTCTTCAGCTGGCTGGTCATCTCCTCCATGCCGGGCGGGGCCATGATTTCCACGGAACCGGGCGAGTCGCTGACCTTGATCTCGATCTCCCGGTCATCCAGGTCACCTTCCCGAAGTTTCTTGCGGAACATCTGCCGGGTGGCCGATTTTTCACCGCCTTCCTCGCTCTGTCCGCTGTCGCGGCCCTCGCCGCGCGCCGGTGGTACCAGCACATCCAGAATGCGCTCCTCGGCGGCATCCTCGGCGCGATACTGCACCTTGCGCATCTCCTCCTCGCGTATCATCTTCACTGCGATGTCGACGAGATCGCGGACGATTGATTCCACATCGCGGCCGACATAGCCTACTTCCGTGAACTTCGTGGCCTCGACCTTGATGAACGGAGCCCGGGCCAGACGGGCCAGACGTCGGGCGATCTCGGTCTTGCCCACGCCGGTGGGGCCGATCATCAGGATGTTCTTCGGGGTGATCTCCTGGCGGATGTCCTCGTCCAGCTGCATGCGGCGCCAGCGGTTGCGAAGGGCGATGGCCACGGCGCGCTTGGCGTCCTTCTGGCCGATGATGTGCTTGTCCAGCTCGGAGGTGATCTCGCGAGGGGTCATGGTTGAAGAGCTCATAATTCGGTGTCCAGTTCCTCGATGACCAGGTTGTGGTTGGTGTAGACACAGACGTCGGCAGCGATGTTCAGGCTGTTTTCGACAATCTGGCGGGCGTCCAGTTCGGTATGCTGCATCAGCGCGCGGGCCGCCGACTGGGCGTATTGACCACCACTGCCGATGGCCATGATGTTGTGCTCGGGCTCGATGACATCGCCATTACCGGTGATCATCAGCGAGGCTTCCCGATCGGCGACCAGCAGCAGGGCTTCCAGGCGTCGCAGAGAACGTTCCGTGCGCCACAGCTTGGCCAGTTCGACCGCGGAGCGAACCAGCTTGCCGCGATGTTTTTCCAGCTGTTCCTCGAATCGTTCAAACAGGGTGAATGCATCCGCCGTGCCACCGGCGAAGCCGGCCAGAACCTTGTCATTGTAGAGCGTACGGACCTTGCGGGCATTTCCCTTGAGGACAGTGTCGCCCTGGGAAACCTGGCCATCGCCACCGATGACGACTTTGTTGCCCCGGCGGACCGAGCAGATGGTGGTGCCGCGATATTGCTGCAAAACAGCGCTCCTTTGTCTTCGTGTTGCTTTGGTGTTGCCGTAAGCCGGCAAGTCTCCGAGGGGATCTTTGAATCGGCGTTGCGGCAGATATGGGGGTGATGGCCCGGGTTTCAAGCCATGGCCGGACGATTACCGGCTACCCGGGGCGATGCGCATGCTCTCGATATTGTTTTCTCTCAGAATCCGTTCGGCCCGTCCCAGTGACGCCCGGTCCGGGTACGGGCCGGCCTGGACCAGATAGAGTGTCCTGCCCAGCAGGGCTTCCTTCGTGACCCGTGTCCGCAGTCCGAGACCGATCAGCTGATCCCGTCGGGACTCTGCCGAGGACTGCTGCTGGAAGGCACCGGCCTGGATCATGTAGCCGTCGGCGACGGTTTCCGTGCCGGAGTCCGGCGCGGGTGATGATGCCGGTTCCGGGGCTGACGTGGACCGGCCCTCCGCGCCCCGGTCGGGGTTCAACGGGGTGGAGTCGACCACGACTTCGTAGTTGGGCAGCTCCTGATAGAATTCCAGCTGCAGTCGGGTGGCCGCCTGCTCAAGCTCCTCGCTGAGGCGGTTCTGGGCGGCCTCGTCGACCTGCTGCTGTCCGTTATTTGCGGCCACGTTTTCCGATGGCGGCGCGGGGATCAGTCCGGACAGGTAGGCGGCGGCGCTGATGAGCACCCCGAACACGGTGCCGATCAGCAGGCCGGCCAGCAGTGGGCCCCGGGACGCGGGTGTGTGGGAGACCTGCTGCTGTCGTCCACGCGTTCTGGCCGGGCCCCTGTCTTTGGCAAAATCCTGCACCATCTCGTTACGGTTCTCCATTGGCGTGCAGCATTATCCCGTTCGGTGGCCGTCCTCTGCAAGCGATCGCTGTCACAGCATGTCCTGCGGGTCCACGTCGACGGACCAGCGGACCCGTCGGCTCTGGGGTGCCGCTTCCAGATGCCGGCACAGTGGTGTCAGCAGCCGCTGCATATGTCCGCGGTCCGGGCTGCGCAACAACAGCTGGGCCCGATACCGACCCTGACGACGCTCCATCGGGGCCGGCAGGGGGCCATTCAGGGATACCGACAGGCGGTGTTCCCCGATCAGTTGTCGGGCCATCTCGCGGGCTTCGGTCAGATGATTCATGGCGGCGTCCGGGTTGGCTGCTTCGGCGCGCAACAGGGCCAGGCGGGAGAAAGGTGGCATGCCGGCGTCGCGCCGGTCATC
This sequence comes from Pseudomonadota bacterium, assembly GCA_051747985.1. GTDB lineage: Bacteria > Pseudomonadota > Gammaproteobacteria > Pseudomonadales > Pseudohongiellaceae > PWQG01. The sequence goes on from JBNJGU010000005.1 coordinate 12,443, forward strand.
CAGCAGTCGCTCTGTAACCGCTGTGTACCCATCGTGAATCAGGGTGGTGAGGATCTCATGCCCCGCATGACGTGTCTGTACCACCACCTCGCCAGGACGCTCGGCCCGCCCGGCCCGACCGGCCACCTGTAACAATAACTGGGCGAGGTGCTCCTGGCCCCGGAAGTCGGCGCTGAACAGTCCGCTGTCCGCATCCAGCACGGCCACCAGGGTCACGGCCGGGAAATGGTGGCCCTTGGCGAGCATCTGTGTGCCCACCAGGATGCAGGGCTGGTCCTGTCGGATTTCTTCCAGCAGATCCTGCATGGCGTTCTTGCGACGGGTGGAGTCACGGTCCACTCGCAATATGCGGGTGTCCGGAAAGCAGGCCCGCAGCACCGCCTCGCTGCGTTCCGTGCCCAGACCCACGGCATTCAGGGAACCCGATTGGCAGTCCGGGCAATGACGGTCCGGAGGGCGCCGACGGTCGCAGTGGTGACAGCGCAGGTGAGGGGGGGTCCGGTGCAGCGTCAGGTTGGCATCGCAGTGTGAGCATTCAGCCACCCAGCCGCAGTCGCTGCACTGCAACACCGGGGCGAATCCACGGCGATTGATGAAGACCAGTACCTGGTTGCCACGCTGCAGGTGTTCGCGGATCATCTGCAACAGCTCCGGTGCAAAGCCGTCCTGCAGTGCCTTGCCGGTGGTGTCGAGCAGGCGGAAGGGGGCGCTGACGGTGGTGGCTGCCGGGCGCTGTCGCAATCGCAGGTGCTGATAGCGGCCCAGCTGTGCATTTCTCAACGTTTCGAGAGCGGGTGTGGCGGAGCCGAGCAGCGCTGGTATGTCTTCTTCGCGCGCTCGGAGTACGGCCAGGTCCCGCGCCGAATACCGGAATCCTTCCTGCTGCTTGAATGAGCCGTCATGCTCTTCGTCGACGATGATCAGACCCGGGGCTTTCATGGGAGTGAACACCGCCGAGCGTGTGCCGATGATGATATCAGCCTCCCCGCGTGCCGCCAGCAGCCAGGCATTGAGGCGTTGCCGGTCGGTGAGTCCTGAGTGCAGCACGGCCATCCGGCATGGCAGGCGGCGCTGGAAACGGCGGATGGTCTGTGGTGTCAGGCTGATCTCCGGCACCAGCACCATGGTCTGTCGTCCGGATTCAAGCATACGGGTGATCAGTTGCAGGTAGACCTCCGTCTTTCCGCTGCCGGTGATGCCGTCCAGCAGAAAGGTGTCGAACCGGTCTTCCGCATCGGTTACGGCCCGGATGGCATCGGACTGCTCATCGGTAAGAAGTGGAGCATTGTCCGATTCGGCCGGACGCTCCGGGTCCGATCCGTCCCGATCACTGTGATGGTCGCGGTAGTCGGCGGCCCGTCCCTGCCGCAGGGCAACGGGCAGCAGGCTGTGCAGCGCTTCGCCCACCGGATGCTGGTAGTAGTCAGCGGCCCAGAGGCACAATTTCAACAGATGAGCGGGCAGCAGAGGCTCTTCATCCAGTACGGCCAGCGCCTCACGCAGTTTCGAGGGCTCCACATCCGGTGCGTTGTGTTCCACGGCCAGCAGGATACCGGTCACCTCGCGCCGACCGAACGGTACGCGAACCCGGATGCCGGGTCTGTAGCACAAGAGCTCTTCCGGGGTGGTTCCCGCGGGGGGCAGGTAATGGAAACTGCGACGCAGCGGGGATGGCACGGCCATTCGCAGTAGCGGGGAGTCTGTCTGGGCGTCAGCCATGCGGCGCTGGGTCTCCGGCAAAACGGGAATGGTAAAGGGATCAGTGGGCAGATGCTACAGCGTGCGATTCCCTTTGCTATACTGTGCGCTGCCGCCGGGATGATCCGGCCGTAGCGGACAGGATGGAGAGCCGATGAGTGAACAGCCGGTACCGGCCGAACTGCAGGAATTGCGTGAGCAGATCGATCGACTGGATCAGTCGCTGGTGTTGCTGCTGGCCAATCGCTTTGCGCTGACCCGGCGGGTCGGGCGGATCAAGGCCAGTACTGGTCTGCAGTCCTTTGATCCCGATCGCGAGCAGGGCAAGCTGGATGTCATTACAGCGTTGTGCCGCGAGCACCACATCAGTGCGGACCTGATGAGCCGGATTCTGCAGGATATCATGCGGGAAGTCGTGAAAAATCACGAGTTGATCCGGGTGGAAAACGGTCAGCAGTAGGAGGGTCGCAAACGTTTCACCGGCTCGGCCTGGCCATTCAGGCTTGCTTTGACCTCATTCTCTGCTAAAATGCCCGCCCTTTTGCCGCTCAATCCCATTGGCGCAACCGTCAACAGCAGGTATGGTGCATGGCCCCGGTGGAACCGCAGTTGCTCCCGGACCGTGTGGCGATACCGCATCACAAGCGTGAGGTAGATAGCATTATGAAAGCCGAAATCCATCCGGAATACAAGGACATCAAGGCAACCTGCAGTTGCGGCAATGTCATCGAGACCCGTTCCACGATTGGTAAGGACATCCTGATCGAAGTGTGTTCCAACTGCCATCCTTTCTATACGGGCAAGCAGAAGATCATGGATACCGCCGGTCGTGTTGACCGCTTCAACAAGCGTTTCGGCAATCGCAAACTGAAGTGATGGGTCGTGGTGCCGGAGCGGGGTCGTCCCGCTCCGCGCGAGAGGCTTTTTCCTAGAACAGGATCTCCGTGGAAAGGCTGTCCTCGTTGTCTCTTTCCCTGTCGCCGGATGTTCCGGTGGCGGGCGTGGTCCCTGACCGCGGTGCCGCTTCCGACAGGAACAGTTCGAAAAAGGTATCGGGCTGGCCCGGTCGGGCCAGCTGGCCCGATTGCCGATCCACCAGTCTTGCCACAATGCCGTCCGGGCGCTCCATCATCCGTTCTGGTGTGTCGGCCAGGGCCTGCTTCATGTAATCGATCCAGATCGGCACCGCGACGGTGGCGCCCTGTTCCGATTCCCCCAGTGGTTCCGGCGTGTCCATGCCGACGAACACGCTCGTGGCGATATCCCTGTTGAAACCCGTGAACCACAGTTCCGCCGGTCCGTTGGTGGTGCCGGTCTTTCCCATGAGGTCGTTCCGGGGCAGTTCCCGGGCCACGCGTCGCCCGCTTCCCTCTTCCACCACCGAGCGCATCATTGTGCCCAGAATATAGGTGACGCGCGGATCCACCACCTGCTCGGCCGCGCGGACTCCTTCTTCGCAGGGGTCGCAGACCACCGGCGAGTCGGCCTCATGGACAACGCCATCCACCGAGGTGATGCGTCGGATCAGTGTCGGTTCAATGCGGTGGCCACTATTGGCGATCATCGCATAGGCCGTGGCCAGCTCCAGGGGTTCGACTGACTGTGAACCGAGGGCCAGGGTGAGATCGTTGCGATTGAAATCTTCCGTGTCGATGCCGAAGCGCGAGGCGAAATCGATCACTGCACTGGCGCCCAGTTGATCATACAGCCGGACCGCCGGCACATTGCGGGAGTCCTTGAAGGCGTTCCGGAGTGTGATCGGGCCGACGAAATTGCGTTCATAGTTCTGTGGCCGGTAGCCGTTGCGCGAAAAGGGGGCGTCATTGATGGTGTCCGCCGGCGTGTAGCCGTTGGCCAGTGCCGCGCCATACAGGAAGGGTTTGAACCCGGAGCCGGGCTGGCGTGCTGAAGTGGCGCGATTGACCTGGCTGTAGCGGAAATCGTAACCGCCGGTCATGGCCAGGATGCTGCCGTTGTCGGGCGCCACCGAGACCACGGCACCCTGCAGTTCCGGTACCTGTCCCAGTTCCCAGGTGCCGTCGTCGCGCTGACGGATCCGCACGAGATCGGCCCGGGTCACGACATCCGAAGCCTGCTGGGGCGGTGGCCAGGCGTTGTCCCGGGTGATGAACGGGCGTGCCCAGCTCAGCCCGTCCCAGTCGATGACCTGCTCGCTGCCATCCTTCATCAGGACCGTGCTGCTGCGCTCTTCCACCGATGTCACCACTGCCGGGTGATGATTACCATAGACCGGAATGCCGGCCAGTTGCTCCAGCCAGTACTCTCGTGGATTCCCGGCAGGGGGAGGCAGCGTGGCCTCCGGTCCGCGGTAGCCATGGCGGCGGTCATAGTAATTTTCCAGCCCGCTCTGTAGCGCGGTCGTGGCGGCCTGTTGCAGTTCGCCATCGATGCTGGTGAAGACCTCGAAGCCCTTGCGATAGATGTCTTCACCGTATTCCGCGTAGAGTCGTCCGCGTACCTGTTCGGCGACATACGGGGCATCGACATCGATGCTGCGCAGATACCGTTGTGCGGTGATCGGCTCGGCGATGGCGTTGGCATGCTGCTGCCGATCGATCATGCTCTGCGCCAGCATCTTGTCCAGAACCACATTGCGGCGGCGTTCTGCACGCTCCGGATCCGCGACGGGATTGCAGACCGAAGGACAGGGCAGGACCGAGGCCATGGCGGCGAACTGGGCCAGTGTCATTTCATGCACGGGACGGTCGTAATAGGCCTGGGCCGCGGCAGCGATCCCTTCCGCGCCGCCTCCGAAATACACCAGATTCAGGTACAGTTCCAGGATTTCCTCCCGGCTCAACTCCTGCTGTATGCGAAGTGCGAACGGGATTTCCTTGAGCTTGCGGGCATAGACATTGTCACTGTCGAAGGAGATGTTGTTGGCCAGCTGCATGGTGATGGTGCTGCCGCCACCGAGATTGATGCCCCGCACAAAGCCGTAGAAGCCACGGATCAGGCCGCGCAGGTCGACGCCCGGATGCGAATAGAAGCGTGAGTCCTCGCTGGCGATCACCGCCTGCACCATCAGGGGCGGGATGTCTTCGTAGGCGATCGGATCCCGCCGCACGCCGATTTCGTCGATCACCTGTCCGTCGGCGGTCAGGATCCGCAGCGGAGTCTCCAGTTCGACGTGTCGGTAGGTTTCCGCGGAGGGCAGCTGGGGGGACAGGTACAGATAGGCTGCCGATGCCACCATGATGGCCCCGCTCACGCAGAAAACGACAAACCCGGCGAGCCGGGCCATTATTCTGGTCCAGGTCTTTTTCACAATCACATTATACCCTGCCTGAGTGTCAAACGTGACCCGCTTAACGGTATCTGGTTCACAGCCTGTGCATTATAGGTCAAGTCGTTTATTGAAAAAGTTTGATAATTTATTGAAAGTTCTATGTAAGTTTGGTTTTATGCATACTGAGGCGGTGGATTGTTGTATCGAGCTGCCGGAATGGTGGACGGTGCTGATATCGTCAAGGATCGCGAAAGTGGCGGAATCGTCGCGGGCATTCTATAAACAATACAAGAAACGGGTCCACGGGGTGGAACGGGTTCCGGACGGCAAAATTGAAACTTTTTGGCAGAAAATCAAAGACGTTACTGGGCGTTGACGTCAGTTCCACGGCAGTGAAGATCGTGGATCTGCGGCCGGAAGCGGAAGGCTGGCGGCTGGAGAACTATGTGATCCGGCCGTTACCGGACAAGGCCGTGCAGGAGAAAAACATCCAGGATCCGGCGGCCGTGGCCGACTGCGTCAGCCAGGCGCTGACATTGTTGAAGCCGGCCGGGCGCACCTGCGCGGCCGCCGTGGCCGGATCCGCCGTGATCACCAAGGTGATCGAGATGAACGCCCGGCTGAATGATGCTGAACTGGAAAACCAGATCATCGTCGAGGCCGACCAGTACATTCCCTATCCTCTGAGCGAGGTGGCCATCGATTTCGAGCGCCAACCCGGTGCCGATCCGGAGTCGGAGACGGTGGATGTGCTGCTGGCTGCCTGTCGCCGGGAGAACGTCGATGGTCGCGTCCAGGCACTGGAGGATGGCGGGCTGGATGTGAATGTGGTGGATATCGAGGCTTTCGCCATGGAGCGGGCCTGTGCCCTGCTGGAGCACCAGCTGGGCGGTATGCCGGAGATGCTTGCGGTGGTGGATATCGGCGCCAGCGCCCTGACGCTGTACGTGTTGCGCGACGGGCAGACGATGTACACCCGTGAGCAGCTGTTCGGCGGCAAGCAGCTGCTGGAACAGATCCAGCAGCAGTTTTCCCTGTCTCCGGACGAGGCGGACAGAGCCCTGCGCCGGGGCGAACTGCCTGACGAATATGGTGATACGGTCCTGGCCGGTTTCCGAGAGCAGCTGGTGGGGCAGATCAACCGGGCGCTGCAGTTCTTCTTCTCCTCCAGTCACTATAACGAGGTGGAGCAGATTGTGCTGGCAGGCGGCGTGGCCGTGCTCGAGGGGCTGTCTGAAAAGCTGCAGGAGAGTGCCGGCACTCCGGTCACGGTCGCTGATCCGTTCCGCGACATGGATACCGGCGACAAGATCAATCGGTCGGCCCTGGCGACAGATGCGCCGGCGTTGATGATTGCCTGCGGCCTGGCAATGCGGAAACGGTACTGAGTCATGCGTGGAATCAACCTGTTACCCTGGCGGGAAAGGCTCAGAGAGGAACGCAAACGCGAGTTCCTGGTCATGATGGGCGGCATCGTGGTGATCGCGGCCGGACTGGTGTTCCTGGTTGACCGGTACTACCGGGGAGAGCTGGACGGACAGCAGGCCCGTAACAATATCGTCAGCACGCAGATCGCGGTCATGGACGCCCGCCTCGCCGAGATCAGCCGGTTGCGTGAGCAGCGTGCCGACATTCTTGATCGCATGGAAGTGATACGGGACCTGCAGGGGACACGTCCATTGATCGTTTATGTCTTCGACGAACTCGTCCGTACACTGCCGGACGGTGTCTATTTCGACACGGTGAGTCGCGAGGATGACCTGCTCAGCATCGAGGGTGTTGCCGAATCCAATAATCGCGTATCCGAGTTGATGCGTCGCCTGGATGAATCCCGATGGTTCCGGGAACCGGGACTGGAGAGCATTTCGGCGACTTCGACCAGCTGGTTCGGCAGTAGCGGTGCCAATGAGTTCTCGCTGACATTGCAGCTTGAACAGATGGGGCAGGTTGTCAGTGGCATGGTCCCGCGGGCGGAGGCGGAGTGACATGGCTTTATTGTCGCGCAACAGCAAGTCCGATCCGGTGAGGCCGAATCAGCCCGGTGCGGGCCGCCGCATGATCCGCGAACTTCGCGATTTCGACTGGAACAATCTGGGCGATTTCGAGGCCATCGGAGTCTGGCCCGGTCCCGTCAAGGCGGTGATCGTGCTGGTCGTGTTCGTGATCTGCCTGGGAGCGGGCTACTGGTTTGATGTGCGCCAGCTGCAGGACCAGTTGACGGCCGCCGAGAGAGAACAGGCCCGGCTGATGGATGAATACGAACAGAAAGCCTTCATGGCGGCCAATCTGGAAGCCTACCGCGAACAGACCGCCCAGATGGAGGAGGAGTTCGCCGAGCTGTTGCGTCAGCTGCCCGGTCAGACCGAGGTGCCGGATCTGGTGGATGACATTACTGAGACGGGACTCGGAAGCGGGTTGGCATTTTCACGTATAGAACTCGATGATGAGGTGGTGCACGAGTTCTATATCGAGCAGCCGATCGAACTCGAGGTGGTTGGCGGCTTTCATGATTTCGGTTCGTTCGTCAGCGGTGTGGCATCGCTGCCCCGTATTGTCACATTGCATGATTTTCTGATCGAGGCGGGCTCTGACCGCTCCAGTCTGAGCATGCGGATCACGGCGCGTACCTATCGATATCGGGAGCCACAGGTGAACACGGGGGAGGTGGCCGATGCCAGTCAATGACCGGTTCCCGTCGGCCCGCGCGATGGCGGTAATGCCGCTGGTTTTCTGCGCCCTGTTGGTCGGCTGCTCCCCGGGAGGTGATACAGCGGAGCTGCGTCAGCGCCTGGGGGCCATCGCCGAACAGCCTGCTGGAGAGATCGAACCACTGCCGGAGTTCGAGCCCTACGAGGCTTTCACGTACAGTGCCGCTTCCATGCGCAGTCCGTTCGAGCTGCCACATGCAATGGCGGAGGACGAGGATGGAGAGGGCCCGCGGATGGTGCAACCGGATCTGACCCGCGACCGCGAGCCGCTGGAGGCGTTTTCCATCAATACGCTGGAAATGGTCGGCATGATCCGGCAGAGCGGGCGGATCATGGCGCTGGTGCGGGACACTTCGGGGCAGGTGCACAGGGTCACGCGCGGATCCTATATGGGACGCAATCACGGGCAGGTGGACACCATCACTGAAGAACGGATCGAGTTGACCGAGATCGTGCCGGCTGGCGACGGCGGCTGGGTTGAACGGCCGAGAACGGTCGAACTATCACAATGAGGGGGTGCGGGATGAGCAAGATCACCTGCATGATGAAAAGCTGGTGCGAAGGGTTGCTGACGGTTCTGCTGTTCGTTGGACTGTTTGCGGGCGAGTCCGTCCTGGCCCAGAACGAGGATGTCGCGACGCTGCAGAGTCTGAGTTTTGCCGACCTGCCGGGCACCGGCTTTGAAGTGCGACTGGAGTTTGATGGGACGCCGCCCGAGCCGGGCGGATTCGTGCTGGAGGACCCACCACGTGTTTCCATTGATCTGCCAGCGACCCGCAGCTCGCTGGGTCAACGCGAGTTTCCGATCAGTAGCGGCAATACGGAAAGCCTGATGGTGCTGGAGACGTCGGACCGCACCCGTCTGGTGTTCAACCTGCGCGCACCCTCCCGATATGAAACGCGTGTTGACGGTGATGCCCTGATTGTCAGTCTGTCAGCCAGTTCGGGTGATGACGGCGATGGAGCCGGAGGGGCCGGAGGGGCCGGGGATACGCTGACGGCGGACGGCACGGACACTTCGCGCCCGACGGAAACCACGACGGACACACGGATACTGGATGTGGATTTCCGCAGTGGTGACTCGCGGGGCGAAGGTGTGCTGGTGCTGGAGCTGTCCCATGCCAATGCCGTCGTCTCCACGGACCGGCGGGGTCGTGAGGTGCAGGCGGTTCTGGACGGGGTCTCGGTACCGGCTGATGTCAATCGTCGTTTCGATGTCCGTGACTTTGCCACGCCGGTCAGCACGGTCGATGTGCTGCCGGAGCAGGGTGACGCCCTGGTTGCGTTGCAGATGGAAGAGGACTTCGAGCATGTCACCTGGCAGGATGGACGTTTCGTCCATATCGGTGTCACTCCGGTGCGTGAGGATCGGGTCAGTCAGGATCCGGCCAGCGAGTACTCCGATGTCATGATCTCCCTGAATTTCCAGGACATCGATGTGCGTTCGGTGTTGCAGATCCTGGCGGACGAGAACGATTTCAATCTCGTTGTCAGCGATGCGGTGAGCGGGAGTGTCACATTGCGTCTGGACGAGGTGCCCTGGGATCAGGCATTGGATCTGGTGTTGCAGTCTCGCAATCTGGACAAGCGCATGGTCGGAAACGTGCTCTATGTGGCGCCCTCCAGCGAAATCGCGGCCCAGCAGCAGTTGGCCCTGGAGGCCAACCGGCAGGCGCAGGAGCTGGAGCCGTTGCAGACAGAATATATCCAGGTCAATTATGCCGATGCCGGCAACATCCTCAGCCTGCTTACCGGGTCGGAGAGTGGATCTTCTCCCCAACAGGTGGCGCAGTCGGTAGACGAAGACGGGGAGCCGGTAGCGGGATTGGAACAGCCGCGCGGAGTGCTGTCCCGTCGGGGTACCGCCACCGTGGATGAGCGCACCAACATCATCATCATCCGCGATGTGCCCGGCAAGCTGGAAGAGGTGCGTGAATTGCTCAGTCGGCTGGATGTGCCGGTACGGCAGGTGCTGATCGAGGCCCGGATCGTCAATGTGTCCACGGATTTCGGTCGGGATCTCGGTATCCGCTGGGGCGCCGCCGGCCGTTCCGGTGGCAGTAGCGGTTTTCACTACGGCGGCAGTCTCGAGGCCAGTGCCGAGCAGGCCGGGTCGGGCGGCGTCTCCGCCACATTCCCGGATGCGCTGGCTGTGGATCTGGGTGCCGACACCGAGGACGCCAGCAGTTTTGCCATCGGTTTCTCCCGCAACAGTCATCTGATCGAACTGGAACTGTCCGCGCTGGAAAGTACCGGCAATGGCGAGGTGATCGCCCGGCCGAAGGTCACGACCCAGGACAAGGTCATGGCCAATATACGCTCCGGTGTCCGGATTCCCTTTCAGGCGCAGGCTGGCGGCACGGCGGGAGGTTCCACCACGGAATTCGTGGATGCCGTCCTGTCGCTGGAGGTGACCCCGCAGATCACTCCGGATGGTCGTATCATCATGGAGCTGGATATCCACCAGGATTCGGTATCTCCGGACTCCGGGCAGGTACCGGCCATCAACACCAATTCGGTCAACACCAGTGTGCTGGTGGATGACGGGGATACGGTGGTGCTGGGTGGCATTTTCCGTGAAGAGACCACGACCCGGGAAAGCAAGACACCGCTGCTGGGTGATGTGCCCTATCTGGGCCGTCTCTTCAGCCGCAGCAGCACAGAGCGGCGACGCACGGAATTGCTCATCTTCATCACGCCCCGGATCATCGCGGAGTGGGGCGGCCGCTGAGCCGCCCTTGTTTTTTGTGCCGCTTCCCGCGAGAATGCCCGATTCCACCGAGTGGTGCGGCAAACAAATACATGCAGTCAGTTGGCAATATCTTCCTGATCGGCCCGATGGGCGTGGGCAAGACGACCATCGGTCGTCAGCTGGCGGGCGAGCTGCAGTTGCGCTTTCTGGATTCGGACCGGGAGCTTGAAGCCGTCACCGGTGCCGACATTCCCTGGATTTTCGATGTGGAAGGCGAGGCCGGTTTCCGCTTGCGCGAGGAGCGCATGATCGATCAGCTCACGCAACTGCAGGATATCGTGCTGGCAACCGGAGGTGGTGCCATCCTGTCGGCAGGGAGTCGTCAGCGTCTGCGCCAGCGGGGGACCGTCGTCTACCTGCGCGCCAGTCTGCGGCAGTTGCAACAGCGTACGCGAAAGGACAAAAACCGTCCTTTGCTGCAGACCGCCGATCCGGGCCGCAAAATCCGGGAGCTGATGGAGCAGCGCGATCCGCTCTACCAGGAAACGGCTCACATCATCATTGACACCACGCGACGCGGACCGCGCAGCGTGATTGCCGAGATCCGGCGCAGACTGCCTGCTGTGACCGGCGGAACATCGATATGACAGTACGGAAAGAAGTGAATGTGGATCTGGGAGACCGTGGCTATCCGATTCTGATCGGCACCGGTCTGCTGGACCAGTCCGGATTGCTACAGCCCTGGATCCGGGGGCGGAAAGCTCTGATCGTCACCAACGACGTGGTGGCGCCGCTGTACCTGGAACGCCTCAGGCGGGCACTGCCCGATGTGGAGCTGGACGAGGTCATCCTGCCCGACGGGGAAGCCGGCAAGCACCTGGAGACGGTGAACCTGATCTATGACCGGCTGCTGGAGAACCGTCATGAGCGCAGCTCGACGTTGATCGCACTGGGCGGTGGAGTCACCGGGGATATCACCGGATTCGCAGCGGCCACCTATCAGCGCGGTGTGCCGTTCATCCAGGTGCCGACCACATTGTTGGCGCAGGTGGACTCATCCGTTGGCGGCAAGACCGGCGTCAACCACGCCCTGGGCAAGAACATGATCGGGGCTTTCCATCAGCCGCAGTGTGTGCTGGCTGACATGGATGTCCTGGATACCCTGCCGGATCGTGAACTGAAGGCCGGACTGGCCGAAGTCATCAAGTACGGCCTGATCGGCAATGCCGATTTCTTCGAGTGGCTGGAAACCAACATGCCGGCGCTGCTGGTGCGTGACAGTGAACGGATGGCGGAGGCGGTGCGTATCTGCTGCGAGGAAAAGGCCCGGATCGTTGCGCTGGACGAACGCGAGGGAGGCATCCGTGCTCTGCTGAACCTGGGGCATACCTTCGGTCACGCCATCGAGACGGCCATGGGCTACGGTGCCTGGTTGCACGGCGAGGCCGTGGCGGCCGGCATGGTCATGGCGGCCGATCTGTCCAGGCGTCTGGGCTGGCTCTCTCCCGAGGATGCCATGCGCGCTCGCGGACTGGTGGAAGCGGCCGGGTTGCCCGCCGTCCCTCCCGAGGACATGAAGGCTGATCGGTTCCTGGAACTGATGGCCGTGGACAAGAAGGTGCAGGATGGCCGTATCCGCCTGATCCTGCTGCGAGCCCTGGGCGAGGCCGTCGTGGAAGCCGGGTTCGATCCGGTGCTGTTGCGCAGGACGCTGCAGGCCGGCAATGAATTGTGTAAGGAGTGAGAGTGCATGTCGAATCTGAAGAATGACCGGTTCCTGCGAGCCCTGTTGCGTCAGCCGGTGGATGTGACCCCGGTATGGATGATGCGGCAGGCGGGCCGTTATCTGCCCGAGTATCGGGCCACCCGCCAGAAGGCAGGCGATTTCATGAGCCTTTGCCAGTCACCGGAGCTGGCCTGCGAGGTCACCATGCAGCCACTGCGGCGCTATGCGCTCGATGCGGCCATCCTGTTTTCCGACATCCTCACCATCCCGGATGCCATGGGCCTGGGTCTGTATTTCGAGCCCGGTGAGGGGCCGAAGTTCAGTCGGACCGTCAACAGCGCGGCGGATGTCGATGCCCTGCCCGTCCCGGACATGGATTCAGAACTGTCCTATGTCACCGACGCGGTCCGTCTGATCCGCCGCGAGCTCAATGGCGAGGTGCCATTGATCGGTTTTTCCGGCAGTCCCTGGACGCTGGCCACCTATATGATCGAGGGCGGCGGCAGCAAGGATTTCCGGCGGGCCAAGGCCTTTCTGTATGATCAACCGCAAGCCATGCATGCACTGCTGGACAAACTGGCCGACGCTGTCACCACCTATCTGAATGCCCAGATCGAGGCTGGTGCCCAGGTGGTGCAGATTTTCGACACCTGGGGCGGGATTCTTTCCACGACCGCCTACCGTGAGTTCTCGCTGGCCTACATGAAAAAGATTGTCAGCGGTCTCACCCGCGAGGCTGATGGCAGGGAGGTGCCGGTCATACTCTTCACCAAGAATGGCGGGTTATGGCTGGAGGACCTGGTCGATTCTGGCTGCCATTGTATCGGGCTGGACTGGACCATGGACATCGGTCGTGCCCGCGGCATCATCAATGGGCGGACGGCGCTGCAGGGCAACATGGATCCGTCCATCCTGTATGCGGGCCCGGATGTGATCAGGGCCGAAGTCGCCGCCATTCTGAAATCCTACGGTCCGGGAGAGGGGCATGTGTTCAATCTCGGACATGGCATCACACCGGAGGTGAACCCGGACAATGTCTCGGTCTTCATCGATGCCGTTCATGAAGAGTCGGTTGCCTATCACGGCTGAATGCCCGGATGCGGAAGGGGGATCCCCGGATCGGGGTCCCGCCGTCATCGCGTTGGGGGCGAATCTGCCGGGTGACCATGGTGCTCCCGCCCAGGCGGTACGGGCGGCCATGTGCCGTCTGGAAGCGTTGGCGAGGGGGGCGGTGCAGTGTTCTTCACTGTGGCGTTCTAGGCCGGTGGACTGTCCGCCGGAATCACCGGATTTCATCAATGCCGTTGCGCTGCTGCAGCCACTGGAAGAGACGCCCGTCGGGCTGTTGAGTCGGCTGCAGCAATTGGAGGACTCCTTCGGGCGCGCGCGGGATGGGGGCCGTAATACCCCCCGGGTGCTGGATCTGGACCTGATCGCCTGGGGTGACCATGTCTGCGACACCGCGCGACTTACGCTACCCCATCCGCGGGCTCATCGTCGTGCCTTTGTCCTTCTGCCGCTGGCTGAAGTGTTCCCGAATCTGGTGTTGCCGGGCCAGAGCCGGAACGTCCGGGAGCTGGCGGAGCAGTGTCCCGGCAGGAATGCGGTTTTTCGTGTCTGATGCATTGCGATGGCGGATGAGCTTTGCTAGATTATAGGATCGGCAACCTCCCGATACATCCTGGGGATATAAGAACGTGAACAGGGATATGACAACCGTCCGCAGCCCGATTCTCGCTGCCGCCACTGCAGCCATGATCTGCTGTCTGGCCCCCGCCGCGGCCTGGTCGGAGCAGACGGGGACGGCAGAGGTGCTGGACTCCCTGGCGCTGCCCTTTGCCGTCATTCCCGAGCAACCCGGGCAGACTCCGGTATCACCGGAACCCACCAGGACTCCAGAGCTGGACGATTCCACCTACCACATCGGTTTCAGTCATACGCCTCGCGCCAGTGGCTTTGGCGTGCACGCCGATGCCTGGAAGGTGGAGACGGACCTGGCGTCACTGTCGGCGCTCACGCCCGGGCTGATGACGGATCCGTCACTGCTGGCGGGTGAGGACGGTGTACGGCTTTCCGATGTCAATCACGACGCTCTGCTCAGCGTTGACGGCGGGCCGGGACGGCGTTCGAGCGGAGTGGATCTGACGGCATCCTACGTCTGGGAGTCGTCGCGTTTCGGGCAGTTCATTTTCAGCACCCGCGCCACGTATGTCTACAATCAGCAGAACCTGGATGGTCTGAAAGAGCCGGGCAGCATTGCCGTATCGGGCCATCCGGCATTGACCCAGGTGCCTGAATTGCAGAGTAGTCTGATGTTCAGCTGGCAATCCGGCAATCACCAGGCGACTGCCACGACCCATGTGGCCGCTGATGATTTCCGGGATATCGGTGATGTGGACCTGCAGCAGCTGGATGCGCTGGTGGGACACATCGCCACGCTGGATCTGCGCTACGGCTACAACATCCGTTCAGGGCGCAAGAGCAATACCCGGATCTCGGTCGGTCTGCGTAACACGGTCGACCGGCGGTCGCTGCAGCAGTTGCGGCCCATCGGTGGCCCCCGGAGCGGCAAAGTGCTTGATGCCAACGGCAGCGTGGCGTACGGCACCATCAAATATCAGTTCTGAGTATCCGTCCCATTGCGGCCGTCAGCATGCCCAGCTGTTGTCTGCTGATCACATAGGGCGGCATCACATAGATCAGCTTCCCGAACGGGCGGACCCACACCCCCTCTTCCACGAAACGTGGCTGGATCTCCTCCATGCGGACCGGCTCGTGCAATTCCACCACGCCGATGGCGCCGAGCACCCGGACCTCTGACACGCTGTCGAGATCGGCCAGCGGCATGAGTTCCGCGCGGAGCTGTTGTCCGATCTCCCGGACGCGTTCCTTCCAGTCCGATTCCAGCAGCAGGCGGGTGCTGGCCAGTGCCACCGAGCAGGCCAGCGGATTGGCCATGAATGTGGGGCCATGCATGAATGGCAGGCCGTTCGATGAAATCGTCTCTGCCACCCGGTCCGTGGTCAACGTGGCGGCGAGGGTCATGTAGCCGCCGGTGAGCGCCTTGCCCAGGCAGAGAATATCGGGTTCGATGCCCGCGTGTTCACAGGCAAACAGACGACCACTGCGCCCGAAGCCGGTGGCGATCTCATCGCAGATCAGCAGCAGCCCATACTGATCGCACAGTGCTCGGACCTCCCGCAGATAATGGGGTGAGTAGAACCTCATGCCGCCGGCACCCTGTACGATCGGTTCCAGGATCACGGCGGCCAGCTCCCCTTGATGAGCTTCTACCAGTGTGCGGAAACTGTCCAGGTCCGAGGGGTCCCACGGGTCGTCGAAACGGCAGCGCGGTGCCTCGGCGAAATGATGCCGGATCAGGGTGCCGCTGAACAGGCTGTGCATGCCGTTGACCGGGTCGCATACCGACATGGCGGCGAATGTGTCTCCGTGGTATCCGTTGCGCAGGCTGAGCAGCCGGTTGCGTCCGGCCTGCCCCGTGGCCTGCCAGTACTGCAGGGCCATCTTGATGGCGACCTCCACGGATACCGAGCCTGAATCCGCAAAGAACACCTTCTGCAGAGAAGGCGGTGTGATGTCCACCAGCAGCCGGGCCAGCTCGATGGCGGGGCGATGTGTGAGGCCGCCGAACATCACATGGGCCATCTCTTCGCTCTGTTCGCGCAATGCGGCATTGAGTACGGGATGATTGTATCCGTGTACCGCCGCCCACCACGAACTCATGCCGTCGACCAGTCTGCGACCATCGGCAAGGACCAGTTCAACGCCGTGGGCCGATGCCACTGGATAATTGGCCAGTGGTTCGGTCATGGATGTGTAGGGGTGAATGACGTGACGGTGGTCGTAGTCGACCAGTCGCTGCCAGTCGGCAGAGTACTGCGGGTGATTCATCGTGGATCCGGATTCAGTCAGGTGGTTCGACGCGCGCCAGGCACCACACATCAATCCGGTGGGCCTCCATGCGTTGCAGCAGTCGGGTCATGGCGGACGCGGTAGCGCCGCTGGTGACCACATCGTCGATGATTGCAACGTGCCCGGGTGCTGTCAAGCGTCGGCCCGCCCGTGGAACAAACAGCCGGTCCATGTTGCGATACCGTTCCCCTCTGCCCAGGCTGCGCTGATCCCGGGCCTGCTGTCGGCGCAGGCACAATCGATGCGCCACGGGGAGATTGCTGTAACGGCTCACGGCATCGGCCAGCAGGCGCGATTGGTTGAAGCCACGTTCACGCAGACGACGGCGATGCAGCGGCACTGGCACGAGTGCATCGGGCAGTGCCCGGCCGGCTTCCTGATGCAGGCGCACGAACTGCTCGGCGAGCAGTCGACACAGTGTGCGGCCGGCCACGAAGTCCTGATGGTCCTTGAAGCGCCGGATCATCCGGTCTATCGGGGCGGTGAATTCGAACAGGGCCGTGCAGCGGTGGAACGGGAAGGGGGATCGCTCGCAGCGCGTGCAACCGGTATGCCCCGGTATCACGGTGGCGTTGCCGAGACCGCAATGCGGACATCCGGGCGGCTGCCAGGGCAGTTCATTCTCGCAGTCCAGGCAGAGGCTGATCGGGTGGTGGCCGGACAGTGGATGCAGGCATAACTGACACTGATGGGGGAGAAACAGCATATCGGACGTCCTTGTCGACATGATCACTAGTTATCCAGATGTAAACCATACCCAATTTTGCTGGTTGACAGAAGGGGGCGGCGACCTACAATGAGCCGCCTGACTGGACTGAGTATAGCAGGAGCCCCGATGACCCATGTGAGCCAAACGCCCACCATTCGCCATGACTGGACCCGCGAGGAGGTGCTGGCGTTGTTCCGACAACCTTTCATGGACCTGCTATTCCAGGCGCAGACCATTCATCGTCGCCATTTCGACGCCAATCGGATGCAGATGAGCACGCTGTTGTCGATCAAGACCGGTGCCTGTCCCGAGGATTGCAAATACTGTCCGCAGAGCGGTCATTACAATACCGGACTGGAAAAGGAACGGCTGCTGGCCGTCGAAAAGGTGATCGAAGAAGCCAGGGCCGCGCGAAACCACGGAGCCACGCGTTTCTGCATGGGCGCGGCGTGGAAACATCCGTCGGACCGGGATTTTCCCGCCGTGCTGGAGATGGTGCGGCAGGTGCGGGAGCTGGGGATGGAGACCTGCATGACGCTTGGGGCACTGAGCCGTGAGCAATCACAGGCGCTGGCGGATGCCGGACTGGACTACTACAACCACAACCTGGATACCTCGCCGGAATATTACGGTGAAATCATCACCACACGCACCTTCCAGGACCGACTGGATACACTGTCTCATGTGCGCCGGGCCGGAATGAAGGTCTGTGCCGGCGGTATCGTCGGCATGGGCGAGAACGACACGGACCGCGCGGGCCTGTTGCAGCAACTGGCCAACCTGCCGCAGCATCCGGAGAGTGTGCCCGTCAACATGCTGGTGCGAGTGGCGGGTACGCCACTGGAAAATGTGGAGGATCTGGAACCTTTCGAGTTCGTCCGTACCGTGGCCGTCGCCCGCATCATGATGCCGCGTTCCCATGTCCGGCTGTCGGCCGGCCGCAATCAGATGAATGAACAGATGCAGGCGCTGTGCTTCCTGGCCGGTGCCAACTCGATTTTCTACGGGGAAAAACTGCTGACCACGCCATTGCCGGAGGAAAATGCCGATCTGCAACTGCTTCACCGCCTGGGTATCGAGCCGGAGCGCGGAGAGCCGGGCATGGCCACCACCGCCGGTGCGGCTGCCGGCAACTATTACGCGGCCATGTGAATGTCTCTCCCGCATGCCTGGAAGCACATAGAGGAGCGACTCGAGCAACGACGTCGGGCCGGACTGTGGCGCGAAGTGCGTCAGCGCTGTGAACCCCAGCGGCCCTGTCAGACTGTCGATGGTGTCCGGCGGCTGAGCTTCTGCAGTAATGACTACCTTGGGCTGGCGGCGCACCCCGCGCTGATTGCGGCACTGGAGCAGGGCGGCAGGCAGTACGGTGTCGGCAGTGGCGCGTCACACATGGTCAATGGCCATTGCCGGGTCCACCATCAGCTGGAGGAGGCGCTGGCGGATCATCTGGAACGCGACCGGGTGCTGCTGTTCTCCACCGGTTATATGGCCAATACCGGCATCCTCCATGCCCTGATGCGACCCGGTGGCGCGGTATGGCACGATGCGCTGAATCATGCCTCGCTACTGGATGGCGGCTGGTTGTGCCGGGCCGGTTCTTTCCGGTATCCGCATCGGGATGTCAATGCGCTGGATGACATGTTGTCGGTCAGTACGGCATCTCACCACCTTGTCGCCACGGATGGTGTGTTCAGCATGGACGGTGACTTGGCGCCCCTGGGGTCATTGATCGATGTGGCGCACCGCCATCAGGCCCTGCTGATGGTCGATGATGCCCATGGCATCGGTACGCTGGGGCTGGCCGGGCGTGGCGTCATCGACTGTCCGGATTCCGGGCGCACGGTCAGTCAGCGCGATCTCCCCCTGCTGGTGGGCACGATGGGCAAGGCCTTTGGCACATCGGGTGCTTTCGTGGCCGGCCCCGCCGGGCTGATTGAGTACCTGCGGCAGTTCGCCCGCAGTCACGTGTTCACCACTGCCATGCCGCCAGCCATTGCCGCAGCCTCGCTGGCGGCGCTGCGCCTGATCCGACAGGAGGGGTGGAGAAGGGAGCGGCTGCGGCAACTGGTTGACCGCTTCCGGGAGGGCGCGCTGGCACTGGGTCTGGAACTGCCCGACTCGCACACACCGATTCAGGCCGTCATTCTGGGTTCCGCTTCCCGGGCCATGCGGGGCAGTGCCATACTCGGACGGATAGGGCTGCATGTGCCGGCCATCCGGCCGCCGAGCGTACCGGAGCAGACGGCGAGGTTGCGGATCACGTTCAGTGCCCGTCACACCGTGGACCAGGTGGATCGACTGCTGGCTGGTCTGGACCTCATGAACAGGGAACTGGAGCTGGAACCATGAGCGATGGAGCGAGACACAGACCACCGGTGACCGTGTTCGTGACCGGGACCGATACCGGCGTGGGCAAAACCCGGGTGGCGGCCGCGCTGCTGTGTGCCGCCAGAACAGCCGGCTGGCGCACGGCGGGACTGAAGCCGGTGGCCTCGGGTTGTGAGCCGACGCGGGACGGGCTGCGCAACGAGGATGCGCTGGCGCTGCAGGCCCAGACCACGTTGCCCCTGACCTATGAGCAGATCAATCCGATCGCCCTGCGGGCGGCCATCGCGCCACATGTGGCGGCGGAGAAGGAAGGGCGTCGCATCACGGTGGACCGATTGGATGGCCTGTGCAGGGCCGTGCTGATGCAGCGCGCTGATCTTACCGTGATCGAGGGCGCGGGCGGCTGGGACGTCCCGCTCAATGAGCAGGAGCTGTACTCGGACTTTGTCCGCCGGATGGCCCTCCCGGTGGTACTGGTGGTCGGCCTCCGCCTGGGCTGTATCAATCATGCCGTGCTGACGGCGAGGGCGATCCGGGCGGATGGCCTGTATCTGGCGGGCTGGGTGGCCAACCGGATGGATCCGGACATGGAGGAAGCCGGAGCCACGCTGCGCACGCTCCGGGGCCTGTTGCGGGCACCGTGCCTGGGAGAGCTGGCCCGCGACGACGGGGCAACGCCCGAGGAAGTGGCCCGGCACCTGAATCTGGAAGCGCTGCAGCCATCGGTCGCGGGCTGACGTTGACGTTAACGTCAATCGGCGGTACGTTTCAGGGAGTCAAACGGGGCCTTTCCGGGCCTCGCCACCCAGTCAGGAGATTGTCCCGATGCCCAGCTACAAGGCGCCCGTCCGCGATATGCAGTTCGTACTGAATGAAGTCATGGAGGCCGGTGAGTTCCTGGCGTCCATGCCGGACACGCGGGAGACCACGCCGGATCTGATCAACGCGGTACTGGAAGAGGCCGGCAAGGTCAGCGAAACCCTGCTGGCGCCGATCAACCGGCAGGGCGATGAGCAGGGATGCCGGTTCGATGATGGACAGGTGACCACCCCGGACGGTTTCCGTGAGGCGTGGCGGACCTACGCGGAAGGGGGCTGGATCGGGCTGTCCGGGGATGTCGAGCATGGAGGTCAGGGCATGCCCAAGCTGTTGGCGGTCTGCCTGGAGGAGATGATCATGGGCGCCAACAGCGCATTCGCACTGTATGGCGTGCTCACGGCGGGTGCCTGCCTGGCCATGGCCAGGCACGCCACCGATGACCTGAAAAGACAGTACCTGCCTAGGCTGTACTCGGGTGAATGGTCCGCCACCATGTGTCTGACCGAGGCGCATGCCGGTACCGATCTGGGCATCATCAAAACCAGGGCGGAACCACGGGATGATGGCAGTTACCGGATCAACGGGGGCAAGATCTTCATTACCGGCGGCGAACACGACCTGACCGACAACATCATTCACATGGTGTTGGCAAAATTGCCGGATGCGCCGCCCGGACCCAAGGGCATATCCCTGTTCCTGGTTCCGAAATTCCTGCCGGATGGCAATGGCGATCCCGGTGAACGCAACGCGGTCAGTTGCGGAGCCATTGAACACAAAATGGGCATCAATGGTTCGTCCACCTGCGTCATGAATTTCGATGGCGCCACTGGGTGGCTGGTCGGCGAACCCCATCGGGGTCTGGCCTGCATGTTCACCATGATGAATTACGAGCGCCTGACCATCGGGCTGCAGGGGCTGGGTCTGGGCGAGGCCTCCTACCAGACGGCCGCGGCCTATGCCCTGGAGCGTGTCCAGGGCAGGGCTCCCTCCGGCGCACAGCAGCCTGACAGCCCCGCCGATCCATTGATCGTGCATCCCGATGTGCGACGGATGCTGCTGACCATGCGGGCGTGGAATGAAAGTGGACGCGCACTGTCGGCGTGGATTGCCACGCAGCTGGATACGGCCCATTTCCATCCCGATACCGGGGCGCGCCAGCGGGCGGACAAGCTGGTGGCCCTGCTGACGCCGATCGCCAAGACGGCATTTTCCGACAAGGGGTTCGATACCTGTGTGCTGGGTCAGCAGGTCCTGGGCGGACATGGCTATGTGCGTGAATGGGGTCAGGAGCAGCATGTCCGGGACGCGCGGATCGCACAGATCTATGAAGGCGCCAACGGCATCCAGGCGCTGGACCTGATGGGACGCAAGGTCGTCAACGATCGGCAGGGTATGCTCGAGGAACTGGAGACCGAACTGCGGGAGTACATACGCCAGACCCCACGGGATGGAGCGGTCGGTGAATATCTCGAGGTGCTGGAGCAGTCACTGGACTGCCTGATGGATACCAGCCGGGCCGTGAAACAGGCGTCCGGCGAGGAGCCCGCCAGCATCGGCGCCGCGTCGGTTCCCTACCTGGAATTGATGACGCTGGTGCTGTACTGCTACATGTGGGCACGGATGGTTCGGGTGGCCGAGAAGCGTCTGGAGGAAGGCGCTGCGGGCGGGCAGGATTTCTACCGGGCCAAGTTGCATACCGGGCGCTATTTCCTGACGCGACTGATGCCGCGTTATCGGGCGTTGGCCGACGAGATCGCGGCCGGGGCGGAGCCGCTGATGGCGATGGATGCCTCGCTGTTCCTTGCCGACCCCTGAATCAGATGGGCCATTCGATATGATCGGCGACCAGGTTCGCATAGTCGGACAGTTGTTCGCCCTGCTCGCCGATGACCGCCATGTTGCCGGTGCCGGTCGGGGTGATGCGCCCTTGGAACCGTTCATCATCGATGGTCAGCGTCTGCTCCACTGGATTGCCGCGGGTCAGAATCACTGATACCGGTCCGTGTTGTCCCTCCAGCACGATATGGACGCCCCGCCCCGATTCCCCCAGGTCGCAGTGTTGTGCGAACTTGATGTCGGCGGTTTCGAGCCGGTCTCCATCTGCTGATCCGGCGATGCCGGGTGCCATGATACCGGCTGCCGCCAGTACGCCCGATGCATCCGACCATTGTGCCGAAGTGTCACCCTCGTAGGCCGGCGCCTCCTGGTGCAGATGGGCCACCAGGTTGTCATGGAAAGCCAGGTCGCGTTGGCTCGTGCCGCTTCCCGGGATCATCAGTAACAGTGCCGCCGCGACCACCAGGGCGGATGCGGCCACGGCAAAATAGCGCAGCGGATTGCCCCTGCCACTGACCGGGGCCGTGTGGATCTGCTGCTTCAGCCGGTCCGCCAGGTCGGCCGGGACCGCGACGGTGCTGACGGTGGAACGGATGTGCTCTTCCAGATCCGACAGTTCCTCCATCAGTTTCATGCGGGTAGAGTCGCCGCGGGCGGCTCTGTGCAGGTCAGGATCATCGCTGTGTGGGTCGGAGAATGCACGTTTGCGGAATTCGTTGTCATCCATCAGGTAAGGGCTCTCGAATTAAGCTGTGTCTGTCGCCTGTGGCGGATCGGCGGCACCGCCTCCGGTCAGGCTTCTCTATTTATGGGTATATGGGCACTTTCGCCCGGTCAGGCTTCCGGGTCCTGATCCGGCCCACTGGTGCCGAACATGTCGCGTAGCTTGCTGCGTGCCCGGAACAGCCGTGTCATCACCGTGTTACTGTTAAGATCCAGAATCGAGGCGATTTCTTTCCCGCTGAATCCACCGATCACCTGCAACAGTAACGGATCTCGGTAATCACTCTCCAGCTGGTTGATGGCGTTGTACAGCAATTCCCGGTCCATGCGCCGGTCCGGCTCACCTTCATCCAGTCCGGCCAGCGGAACGTCTTCCACAT
>JBNJGU010000006.1:0-32762 GCA_051747985.1 Pseudomonadota bacterium
GCACATCCATGCGCAGATGCGGCTCACTGCTGTTCCCCGAGTTCCCGACACGGCCCAGCTGATCGCCCGCAGCCACCCGATCACCCGCGGACACCTGCACGCTGCCCTGCTGCAGGTGCGCCATGACCAGGACCACATCGGCGCCACACTGCAGCAGCACGTGATTGCCCAGCATCCGTTCGCGGTCCATTTCCGGCACCGGCAGATCGGGTCTGTCATTCTCGCTCTGCAGGACAACACCGTCACAGGGCGCATGCAGCGGCGCACCGAATATCTCGTACCGGGACGGGTCACGGGGCCGCCAGCCGTCGGCGTGCGTACCCGGGCGATTGATACCCAGCACGTCAACGGCGTACGACTGTCCGCGCCAGTCCGCGAAGCGCTCCACCGACCGATCCAGTGTACGGATATGATGACTGAGCAGCGCAGTGGCGCCCCCGGCCCCGACCAGATAGCGGCCCGGACCCAGCGGATCGCGGATGTCGATCACCTCGGCATCGGGTACCGTGCGGGCCGCCATCACCTGTCCCACGCCCCACAGTCCGGCCAGCAGCAGGACCAGTGCGCCGGCGCCATTCAGCCAGGCCCCCAAGCCGGTCGGAAGCAGTGGCAGAGAAGACAGTGACAGGTTCTGCAGATGCCAGATCGTGGTTCCCACCGCCACCAGCACATAGATCCAGGGCAACCACCAGGGCAGAAAAGCCCACAGGAACAACCGGGCCGCCACCAGCAGCAACAGCACGAGCCCCAGCGCCCACAGGCCCAGCTCCGCCGAACTGCCAGGGGGATGAATGGCGTACCAACCAAGCAATGCCAGCGGAATGAACAGTTGGGTCAGCAGAATGGCCAGCGATTCCATCATTGCCCCGCGTCAGAGAATATCCAGCACCTGTTCGGGCGGGCGCCCCAGCGCCGCCCTGTCCCCGACCAGAACGACGGGACGCTCGATCAGTTTCGGATACTGCACCATGGCCGCAATCAGTTCACCATCGGTTGCGTCACGGTGGAGCCCCGCGTCCCGGAACTCCTTTTCTTTCGTCCGTACCAGGTCGATCGCGCTTCCACCCAGCCGACCGATCACGTCCTCGAGCTCTTCAGCATCCGGGCTATCCTCCAGATACAGACGGACGGCGGGTTCGATACCCTGTTCCCGCAACAGTTTCAGTGTCTCGCGGGACTTGCTGCACCGCGGATTGTGCCAGATGGTGACCTGCATGATTCTCTGCTCCCTGTCAGTCTTCGGATTCAACCGGTGTCATACGCAATATCTCCGCGGTGACCGACTCGATCCTGTCTCTGCTGTAGAACAGCGGAAAATACCGGTTGTCGATCCACTCGCCAAACAGATTGTCGTAGAACGGGCTGTCCGGGTCGCCGGACTGGCCGGGGGAGTTGGACGCCAGTGTGCGATCAAAATCCTCGGTATCGACAATCATGCGGAAAGTGCCGCCACTGGTCTGATTGTCGCCGTAGGCAGTGTTACTTACAGTATAGCTGTAGCCATGCCGGGGGGCAGGCCCCACTTCCAGCGACTCGCGCAGCGACTCGTTGACTGCCTCGCTCATCGGATGACGCATGCGGACATGCTTGTAGCCCTCCTGGCCGTAATGCCAGCCGGCCATGTCGCTGCCGAAACGCTCGCGCAGATCCCCCACCGCGGCGGCCAGCGCATCCAGCAGGAATCGATTGCGACCGGCCGTGGGATCATCGCCAAAACGGCCATCCGGGGACAGCAGACGATCCACGGTCGGCTTCATCTGCAACAGGCCGATGTACTCCTGCGCTTCGTCCGGCACGAACAGCGCCGAGACCCGCTCGCGCAACTCCCGCTCCCAGGCCATATAGATGCCGGCTCCGACCGAGTCGATATCCATGCGGTACTCCCAGTCCATCAACGCCTGGCGGGCCCGCTCCACCGCGCCGCTTTCGTGCTCCAGCCCGTTCAACAGCGGCACCAGGGTACGGGCCGGAATCGACAGGGAGTCATTCTGCAGTTGCGCCATGTCCTGCAGGTTGAAGGTCTGACCGGAGGCCAGCACCTCGCGCACGCGGTCACTGCGATAGGGGTCGGTCCAGGTCCAGCCCACCGCATTACGGAACCGATAGTTGTCCGGCACCTGGTTTTCATTGGAAGTGTTCCAGAACCCCTGTTCCGGATTCGTGGCATTGGGCAGCGCCTGAATCGGCAGATAGCCATCCCATTCATAACGGCCGTCACCCGGCACCGGCAACAGGCCATCCCAGTTCGGCCGCAGCGGCGCCACGCCGACAGCCTGGTAACCGATATTGCCATCCCGGTCGGCCCAGACGAAGTTCTCGCCGGGCAGGCGGCTGTAGGCCGCCGCCTCGCGGAATTCCTCCCAGCTCTGCGCCTGACTCATGCGCAGACCGGCGAGGTACGGCGCCGCCCCGGTATCCAGCCAGGCCAGGCGCAGCGCGAATGCGGCCTGCTCGTCGGGTCGCTCATGCACCACCGGTCCGTGCCGCGTGTATTTCAACTCCACGGTCCTTGTACCGCCGCCACGCACGGCGATTTCCGTTTCCTCGATGCGCATGGTCTCCCAGCGATCCTGGTAACGGTACCTGTGCGGGTCATCGGGATGCGTCTCGTAGACATAGAGGTCTTCACTGTCCACCTGGAACACGGTCAGCCCCCAGGCACCAAAACCATTGTGACCGATGGAAATGCCGGGCAGCGAAGGTTCACCGCCGCCGGCAATGTTCCAGCCGGGACCGTTCAGGTGCACGAAATAGCGCAGTGCCGGCGCTCCCACCACCCGGTGCGGATCATTGGCCATGATCGGGTAACCGCTCTCGCTCAATGACCCGTTGACCACCCAGTTGTTGCTGCCGATATCGTGATTGCGGCCCAGCACTTCGGTCTGACGGGCCGCCAGGTGGTCATTGAGGCGTTCCGCCATGCGTTCGCGACTGGCGCTGTCCGTGGCCCGGTACTGCGGGTCGATGTCCTCCGGCCGGAAAGACACGCTGCTGCGCGCGGCGTTATACAGCCGCAGGATATCATCGTGCAGCAGGGCAGGATCGATGATCTCGTCAAACTGCAGGTCGGGTTCGCCCGGGTGGAACCAGATCAGGTCCTTCACCGTCTCGCTGTCCGTGCGCTCCACGGCACGCGCCAGGTTCAACTCTTCCCGGATGTTTCCGACCAGGCCCTGATGGCGGGAGATGACGATCTCCGGCGTCCAGTGCCGTGGCTCCAGATCCATGAGGCGGAACTCGAGGGGCAGCTGCGCCGGATTGGCCAACATTTCATCAATGTAGGCATTGATACCCGCGACAAAGGCGGGGATGATCTCGTCGCCGCGCGGATGATAGTGCCGCATCTCCTGTTCAAGGTTGCCCCGGAAACGCATCAGCCGGGCACCGATGTCATGCTCCAGCATGCGCTCTCCCATCAGCTCGGCCATGGTGCCGGTGGCCTGCCGCCGCCACATCTCCAGCTGGAAGAGCCGGTCGCGGGCCGCATTGTAGCCCTGGGCGAAGAACAGGTCCCGTTCCGTCTCGGCATAGATGTGGGACACGCCCCAGGCATCCTTCAGGATTTCCACTGGCGCTTCCAGCCCCTCGATGATCAGTGAGCGCTCCTCGGCCGCCCGCGCGGCCGTGGTCCAGAGACAGAGCGTAAAAGCAAACAGGAGCAGACGGGAGACAGAAATGATCCGATATGGTGCGCGCGGGAACTGGGACATGGCCGACCTCTCGACGGAAGTAAGGATCGTTCCAGCTTAAACGCCACTCCGTGTCCTGTCCACAATGCCGCCACACCGGTGGACAGGCCCGCCACGGCTCGCTAAGCTCTCGTCTCCGCTCACAAGGCGGAACCTGTCGGTAACCCAACACCCAAGAGGTACCCCATGTTCGACCGACTCGAACGCGAACGACTGGAAGATCTGCATCTGCGCCGTGATCCGGCCTCAGGACTGCAGGCCATCATCGCCATACACAACACGCGGCTGGGCCCGGCGCTGGGCGGCTGCCGCTTCATCGAATACACCAGTGACGATGCCGCCATCACGGACGCCATCCGGCTGGCGCGGGGCATGAGCTACAAGGCCGCCCTGGCCAATGTGCCACAGGGCGGCGGCAAGGCGGTCATCATCCGCCCACCCCTGATCCGTGATCGCGGCGCGCTGTACCGCGCCTTCGGCCGTTTCGTCAATAACCTGGGAGGCCGCTACATCACCGCCGTGGACAGTGGTACCACGCTGGCCGACATGGACGAAGTCGCCGGCGTCACGCCGCATGTGTCCGGAACCGGTCAGGATGGCGCCGATCCTTCTCCGGTCACTGCCCTGGGGGTTTTCTCGGGGCTGCAGGCCGCCGTGCGCCATCAACTCGGAACCGATTCCCTGAAAGGGCTGCGCGTGGCCATCCAGGGGGGGGGCAATGTCGGCCATTCTCTGGCCCGACACCTGCACGAGGCGGGTGCCCGGCTGGTGATCAGCGACCCGGACCCCTCCCGGACGCAGCGCTGCCAGGATGCCTTCCAGGCGGAGGTGGTGGAACCGGACGCCATTTACGACCAGGCCTGTGACGCGTTTGCGCCCTGTGGACTCGGCGGCATTCTCAATGGACAGACCATTCCCCGGTTGCAGTGCCGGATTGTCGCCGGCGCCGCCAACAACCAGCTGGCGGACGATGCGCAGGGTGATGCATTGCACCGGGCCGGCATACTGTATGCGCCCGACTATGTCATCAATGCCGGCGGCCTGATCCAGGTGTCGCTGAGCCATCACCGTGCGCCAGAGACGGAAGTGCTGCATCGCACACGGGCGCTGGGCGACACACTGGGGGAACTGTTCGAACGCAGCCGCCTCGAAGACCGTCCACCGGAACAGATCGCCAATCAGCGCGCCGAGGAAATCCTGTACGGTCAGGGATGACCACTGTCCGCCAGCACCACCACCTGGTCGCCCCGCTCCAGCGCCAGCATGGTGGTGCGCGGCGGATTCAGCAGGAGCCGGTTGCCCGACGCATCCGGTACGCGCCGGTAAATACCCAGGGCAATTTCTCCCCGCGCGGCGGCCGCCTCCTCCAACGCCCGGAAATCGGGCGTGTCAGGCAGAACAAACCGGGATGGATCGTGGAACAGAAATTCCGCCCCACCCACCGTGAACAGCTCCTCGAAGACGGCGCCGAGTTCCCGGCGCAGCGCCACCTGCGCCAGGATGTGGCTCAATATGATCGGACTGACCAGTACCTCGCTGTCGGGCAGCGTCAACAGGGACTCATTGGCGGGGTCACTGAGCTCAAGCAGGACCTGGGGGCGTCTTTCCGATTCCTGGAGAATGTCATCCAGCAGCAGGTGCCCGACCATGGAGCGGGCATCGGCCTCCTCTCCCGTGGCCACCCGGTCACTGCTCACCAGCAGGATCGTGTCGTAGTCATGAAGCCCGAGGCGCCGGAGCACACCTTCCGCCATGAAATCGGCTTCAATGAACCGGACATCCACGCCAGCATCCTCTCCCACCATGTCTCGGACCCGGCTCTTGCGCTCCGACATCGAGACCGTCGACAACAGATCCACCGAGAAATCATGTGCCCGGTAACTGGCCAACTCGGCGATCAGGGTGGGCACCCGCCGACTCCAGCCCAACACCAGTAACCGATGCGGCCGATTCCGGCTTTCAACCGTGGACACATCCGCCGGTGCCGGTACCGGCCTTGTCAGTGGAGCCAGCGCGGACTCTCTGGATGCTCCCGGTCCGGTCTCATCATAGTGCCTGGCCAGGATCACCACCCGGTCCTCCGCACTGATGACTTCATCACTGTCGGTCACCAGCTGGGCCCGGTATGCATCACCACCTTCCGGACGGAGCAGGCCGAGCACGATGGCCGCCGGCAACTCGACTGCCAGAGCCTCCAGCGTGCGCCCTTCCATCACTTCGCCGGAGCGCACATAGATCTCGTTCCCATCACGGTCAGTCAGCAGTTCGTTGTACACGGAGGACAGGCCCGGATGCAGCATGTTCTGCACCAGCAATCGGCCGACGACAGCATCACCGGCCACGACCTCCAACTCGCCCGGATAGGCTCTTTCCACCACGCGCCTCTGGCGGATATCCTGCAATTCGACCACGGCATAGGGCAATGGCACCTGACGCTCCCGAGCCTGGTGCGTGATCGACAGCAGGGCCTTGACCACCTCCATATCCTGGGTGACCAGGCTGTCGACTCCATGTGAGTCACCCGGGATGATGACCACTGCCGCTTCAAGACAGGCCACCCGATTGAGCGCCTCCGGCTGGATCGGGGTCCCCGAGCGCAGGATGATCTGACGGGCACGGCGGCCGATGCCCGGGTCGGTGCCCAGCTCCAGGCGCTGACCGGCGGACGCCTCTTCCGACAGCACCACCAGTTGCAGGCGGCGGGCATCATGCTTTTCCAGAAACCGCCGCATGCGCGCGGTCGATCCGAGCAACTCGCGCAGCAGTGGCCGGGTCCGGTTGTTCCATCCCAGCACCACCACATGATTCTTCAGGTACACCGGGGTCAGACCACGCTCCAGATCCTGCATGACCGCGATCAGCTTGCGCGTCATGATCGCCACCAGCGCACCCAGAAATACGACATACCCGGAAACCGTCAGCAACGTCGAGATGAACCGGGTCCAGGAGCCCTCGTCATCGCCCAGGTAACCGGGATCGGTCAGTCGCAGGAAAGCCCACCAGATCGCGCCTCCCAGGTCATCGAACTGGTCATCCGCGGGTGCCACCAGCACGCCGCCGACCACAGAGATCAGACCGATGAACAGCATCACCACCAATAGCTGGAACGCGGCACCACGGACGAACTGCCGCTCGACCAGAAATTTCACGCGGTCAATCAATCGAATCCGGAACACGGCTTTCCCTTACCCAATATCTGTCATCCCATCATGCACGTTCCGGAGAATTCCGGGAAGTCCGGCTGGCGCTTGAAAGACGCACCGAAACGGTCTACTGTCAGTATTTTTCATTATCCGGACAGCAACAGGGAGCTTTCATGCAGAGGCTGTACGCCATGCTGGTCATTCTGTTCACCGCCCTGGTGGTCATTTTCATATTCCAGAATGCAGAGACGGTGACCGTGCGTTTCCTCACCGCCAGCATCAGCCTGCCGCGCTCGGTGATGCTCATCGTGGTGTATCTGCTGGGCATGCTCACCGGCGGCTTCGTCATGAGCATGATCCGCAAGTGGATGCGCGGCGCCAGAACCGGCAGCAAGTCGGGCAAGACCGCCACCAGCGCCGACAATCACTGATCCGCGACCGCCATCACGCGACCGGACTACCGAACAATTGACCCACGGCGGCCGTGGCCACCATGGCCATGGCGCCCCAGAACGTGACCCGTGCGGCCCCTTTCCAGACCGGGGCTCCACCGGTTCTGGCGGCCAGCCCACCCAACACGCCGAGAAACACCAGTGACAGCAAAGCGACGGCCGGCATGACGCTTTCACGCGGCACCAGCCAGGTGGAAGTCAACGGAAGAGCGGCGCCACTGGTGAAAGCCGCCGCAGAGTAAAGAGCGGCCTGGACGGGGCGGGGCTTGCCGGTATCCGTGATGCCCAGCTCATCTCGTGCATGCGCCGCCAGCGCGTCACCCGCCATCAGCTGCTCGGCCACCTGACGGGCCAGCTCCGGTTGCAGGCCGCGTGCTTCATAGATCCCGGCCAGCTCGCGCAACTCATAATCATGATCGGTCCGCAGGGATTCCCGCTCCAGCGCCAGATCCGCAGCCTCCGTATCGGCCTGAGAGCTGACCGAGACATACTCCCCCGCGGCCATGGACATGGCCCCGGCCACCAGGCTGGCCGTGCCGGCAACCAGAATCGCCGCCTGCCCCGCGCCGGAGGCCGCCACCCCGATGATCAGGGAGGCCGTCGAGACGATGCCGTCATTGGCGCCCAGCACCGCGGCCCGCAGCCAGCCGACGCGCTGCGACCGGTGCAGTTCCCGCCGGCTCATGAGCCGCTCCGGCGCGCAGGATGGCTGTACCTGTTCGGGTCACGGGCAAAGTGATACATGACGGGATCTCCGGATCTGATTCGACCAGTGGTTGCCGGATTGCGATCAAGGCAACGCTCCGTGGGGCATGAACATGATATCGTATGGCCGATCAACATCGTAAGGGTATCCCGCATCGCGACGGGTACCCGTATTTCCCATCAAAGCAAAGGAAGAGGTCATTCATGCCAAGGACCATCATCGCAATCATCGCAGCACTCGGTATGTCAGCCGCCATGGCGGACATCACCGGTATGTGGACTTTCAACGTCGAGATCCCCGGCGTCGGCGGCGGCTCCGCCGATGTCATCCTGGAAGAGGTCGACGGTTCCCTTCTCGGCGAGTACTCCGGTCAACTCGGTACCACACCGATCACGGGAGACATCAACGGCAACACCTTCACTTTCGATGTGAACGGGGACATGGGCACCGTGACCTATGAAGGCGAAGTCCAGGACGATGGCACGCTGGCCGGCACCCTGGATCTGGGCGGCATGGCGGAAGGCGAATTCACCGCCATCCGAAAGTGAACCGATGCACCTGGCCGTACTCACCGTGACCTTTTCGCTGCCCGGCTGCACGTCGCGGAAGGAGAAACGCCAGCGTATGGGCGGACTGCACGAGCGCTACGGCCGCAACCCGGCCGTGGCGGTCTGCGAAAGCGGCGCCCACGATCAGCCAGAGACCGCCGAGTGGACCTTTGTGGTCACCGGCATGGCTCACAGGGATGTGGAATCATTGAGCAGTGAGATCGAGGACCGTCTGCAACGGACGGTGGACGGCCGGGTGACCGACGTATCCCGGGAATTTCTCTAGTGGGCCACGCGCCGATAATGCGGTAACGTTGAGCCCTCCGGACCGGTCTGCTGTCATGTTAGTATGATCCTGATGACAGTCTGACCACGAGGTCACGGCACAGGCATGAACACCGTTTCGCTATTGCAGAGATACCCCACCGCCGTCCTGCTGCTGGTACTTCACCTGCTGCTCTTCGGTGTCTGGCGATACTGGCCCGAAGCCATCGCCCAGGACCACACTCCGCATCCACCTCATCTGACCGATCAGACCACGGAACAGCGACAGTGGTTCCTGGAAGCCCGCACCGCGCTCGAACAGGGTGACGAGGACCGTTTCCGTGCGCTGAAAGGCCGGTTACAGGACTATGCGCTTCTACCCTACCTCGAATACGAGGCACTGCTACCGCGGCTGCCCGAACTGCCTCATGCGGATGTCGGACAGTTCCTGGAAAACCATCCCGATACCTGGCTCGCCGCCACACTGGAGCGTCTGTGGGTACTGGAACTGGCCGAACAGCAGCGCTGGGAGGAAGTGGTGCACTATCATGACCCGGACAACACCACGACCATTCTCAGCTGCCATGCCCTGCGGGCGCGCCTGGAGACCGGCGACAACAGCGCGCTCGATGATGTCGCGCCGCTGTGGAACGTGGGCCGCTCCCAATACAATGAATGTGATCCCGTATTCGAACGCTGGATGGATGCCGACCGGCTCACGCCGGAGCTGGCCTGGGACCGTTTCCGCAAGACCATGGACGCCAGACGCATTCGCCTGGCCCGGTACATCGCCGGCCTGATGCCGGAACGCGAACAGCAGCTCGCCGAGCTCTACCTGCTGATCGACAGTGCTCCGGAGCAGCTGGATTCACATGACGAACTACGTGTCGACAACCGCGAGACCCGACAGATCATCCTGCACGGCATTGATCGACTGGCCGGCATCGATGCGCCACAGGCCATGCGGATGCTGCATGAACACGGTGATCATCACGAATTCGGCGAAGCCACCGTGCTGGCAAAGCAGCGCCAGATCGCATTCCAGCTGCTGTTGCAGGGCTTTGAGGACGAAACCGCCTCGCTGCTGCGCAACCAGCCCGAACTGGCCAGCGAGACACTCGTGGGCTGGCTGCTCCGGGATGCGCTGCGGGATCAGGACTGGGATCGCATCGAAACCTGGCTCGACCGCCTGCCGCAAGAAGCCCAACAGAGCGAGCAGTGGATCTACTGGCGCGCCCGGATGCTGGAGCAGAAAGACGGCGCCGAAGCCAGGGAACAGGCCGAACGACTGTACCGGGACATCGCCAGGACACGCAGTTTCCATGGCTTCATGGCCGCCGACCGGCTGGACCTGCCCTATGCCATGGCCGAGCATCCGGTGCCGTTCAACGGGGAACACCAGCGGGCATTGTATGAGATGCCCGCCATTGTCCGCGCGCATGAACTGTATCACCTCGGAGATGAGGAGAACGCCCGGCGCGAATGGAACCAGGCCACCGGACAGATGGACGGCGAACAGATTCTCGCCAGCGGACAGTTGGCACAATCCTGGGGCTGGCACCGTAACAGCATCCAGGCCATGATCCGGGCGCAGCACTGGGACGACCTCCAGCTGCGATTCCCGCTGGTCCATGATGACCATTTCCGCCGGGCCGCCGATGAACATCGCATACAGCCCCATCTGTTGTACGCACTGACTCGACAGGAAAGCGCCTTCATGGAGGATGTACGCTCCCCGGCCGGCGCCCGCGGGCTGATGCAGTTGATGCCCTCCACGGCACGTCAGACCGCCAATGGCAGCGGCATGCGGATCAGTGCCTCCGACCTGTACGAGCCGGAGATCAACATCAGCCTGGGCAGCCGCTATCTGGCCGAAATGCTGGAAGAGTTTGACGGCAACCGCGCCCTGGCGGCGGCCGCGTATAACGCCGGTCCCAACCGGGTGAAGCAGTGGCTGCGCCGCACCGAGGACAATCCCCTGCCACTGGACAAATGGATCGAGACCATCCCTTTTGCCGAGACCCGTGGCTATGTTCAGAACGTACTTGCCTACACGGTGATTTACGGACACCGCATGGAGGATCCGGTCAACCTGCTGACACCGGAAGAAGCGGACAGCCTGCATTGAAAAGGGGAGTCACCCGAAGGTGACTCCCCTCTCACCCACGCCCGCTGATCATGTCACGGCAGCGCGGGCAGACTGGTCAGCGATGTCACCATCACCGACCAGGGTCATCATGCTCCCGTGCTCAGAAACCGGGTTGCCATTCCAGAGATACCCAGAACTGACGCCCCCAGGGACTGTGCAGCCGGCTCTCGAAACCACCGAGAATCGGCAGGCGTTGCGGCAGCTCGTCGAACAGGTTGTTCACACCGATACTGGCAGTGATCTCGCTGTCGAAGTACTGATCGAACAGGTAGGTATACTGCGCATTGACGATGCCCTGTGAACGGATCTTGCCGCTGGCCGGAGCCGGCGTACCCGTCAGCGTGTTGTTGACGTTGTCGTCAAAGTTCACGTGATGCTGGTAGTTCCAGGTCGCCGAAGCACTGTGGTTCTGCAGGAACCAGTTCAGACGGGCCTGCCCCTTGACCTTGGGGATCGGTGGCACGATGCCGGTACGGGCGTTCTGCTCGCCCAGCGCATCGACGACCAGGTCATTGTTGCCCTGATACTCGTAGTTGGTGTAGTAGGTCGCACTCAGTTCGGTATCGAAGGTGCCAAGGCCGTCCGTCAGGAACGTATAGCTCACACGGCTGTCGAACAGGTCCACCCAGACCGAGCTCACGTTCTGCGACTGACGCACCACCCGGATCACACGCTGGGTTTCTGGATCCCGGTCCACACTGGGTGTCGGGTTGGCGGCCAGCCACTGGTTGGCCGCTTCCCTCGAGGCGGAACCCGGCGTCGGATCATAGCTCGATGGAGTGGCACCGATGGCGTCCAGCATCCGGGCGAACTGGATGTCGACCATATCGGTGGTACCCAGGGTCCGGATCCGGTCCGTGTACTCGATGGACTGGTAGTCCATGCTGAAGCTCAGTTCATCATTCGGCTCCCAGGTGAAGCCCAGGTTCCAGATATCAGAGGTTTCAGGTTGCAGGTCGGGGTTGCCCGAGGAACAGGTCGCACCGCCATTCAGGAAACCGCCAGTCAGAGGATCCGAACCGAAGAAAATCTCACCACAGTTCTCGTTTGGATCGAACGGACGGGCATCTTCCGGCGCGGGTGCCAGGAAGCTTTCCCCAATGGAACTGCGTAGTGCCAGTGTCGGTAATACCTCCCATCGCAGCGCGACCTTCGGCGTGGTGGTCTGCAGATCATAGGTGGTGAAATCCTCGTGACGCACTGCGATCTGGGCATCGAGACCGGTGATGATCGGCACTTCCAACTCCAGATAGGCGGCGTGCACCTTGCTGCCGTAGGACTTGTCCGTGGGCGGCGTGTCGATGACGCTGGTGTTGTAGTCATCGCCGCTGGCCGACAGCGGGTTCGCGTAGTCGACCTCATCGATGTTCCGCATCTGGTAGCCGGTGGCCATCAGCAGCGGCCCCGCCGGGAGCTGGAAAGCTTCCCCGGTGGCGTTCAGCTCGAATATCTGCAGATCCCGTTCGGTGGTCGTGAAATCCACCTGAGGGGCAACATGATCCACCACTGCCTGCGAGTTGTCGGTAACACCCTGCTGGTAGAACGGTGACCGCGGATCAGCGGAGCCGAATGGATTCAGCCACTGATCACCGCCCGGGCCGCCCTGGCCGATCAGTGCCGCCTGCAGACGCGGCAGATTGATCATCTTGGCACTGTAGTCCCGCTCTGTAGTCTGCCAGGAGTAATAGGAGTTGCCGGTCCAGGTGTCGGTGAGATCGAAACGGGCGCCGACCTTGTAGCGCTGGATGTCGTCTTCATAGGTCTGCTTGCGCGCCCCCGTGGCGGGGTCGGTATAGGAAGGAAGCGTACCGGCTGCCGCGAACGGGCGCCACTGCCAGGGTCCCACATCCACATCGAACGGGTTGGCCGGATGGTCGCCCGGAACCACCAGGGCCTCGCGGTTGTTGGCATTGAGCTGATAACTCAGGGTATTGTGGTTATCACTCTCCCTTGCGCTGAGGCTCATCTGCGCCTCCAGCTGGATACGATCGTTCAGGTCATAGGTCGCATTCTGGAAGACATTCCATTCAGTCTTGCCTTCCGCCAGCGGCCATTGTGCCGAGTATGTGAAGAAGCAGTTGTCGCCCGGCTGCGGGATGCCGCTCGGATTGTTCAGCGGCGCGCCCAGGTCGGACGGTTCATTGAATGTGCCACAGCTGGGGTCGCGCAGATTGGAGCCGACCAGGTCACCACCGTGTATATCCCCGGGAGTCGCCGTGGCCCCATCCAGTTCACGCCAGACGCCCGGATTGCCGGATGTGGCCCAGCCGTAGTCCGAGCGCAGTGTGCGCGGTCGCTCGAAGGTCATCAGCGGCGTGGTGCGAGCATAATCACCAGCGATCACCCAGTTGATGCCATTGTTGAAGTTGCGACCGAACATGGCCGCGATCTTGTTGTCCTCGAAGTCACCACGCCCGTCCGCCTGGTGGTAGACGCGGGTCCTGAAGCCGTCGAAGTCCTTGTCGGGAATCAGGTTGACCACGCCGGCCACGGCGTCGGAACCGTACAGGGCGGAACCGCCGTCCAGCACCACCTCCAGCCGGTCGATGGCGATGTCCGGCAACAGCGTGCTGATGCCCTGATCCACGGAACGGGTACCATCCATCAGCGTCAGGGTGCTGTTCTCTCCCAGACCCCGCAGATTGAAGGTGGCGCCCACACTGCTCTGGGGGCCACTGCCACCGGCGTTGACGTTGGCGACGGTGTTGGTGTTCTGGGTATAGGTCAGATCCCGGATGTAGTTGCCCATGTTCGGCGCACCAGACGTCTGAATGTCCTCGGCGGTAACCGAATCAACCGGGTTGTTCTGGGCGAACTTACTGTTGCGGATGAAGGAGCCGGTGACGACCACCTCCTCCATTTCGGGCGCATCGGACTGCTGCGCCTGGGACAGCGGGACTGCCATCATGGACGCGATGATGGATGCACTGAGGTAGAACCGCTTGTTGCGTCTGAAGTGTGTTGTGGGCATTGCAATATACTCCCGTACTTTTCTGGTTGTTATCCGGCGCGGATACATGCGCCGGGAGCACTGACTCACAGGTCAGTCTGCCTGGATCCACCCCGACAACCCTGTCGCAATCTGTAACAGACAGCCAGAGAATGGTGAAAAATGTTACACGAGGCGGAGCCGGTCTTTACAGACCTGTCATACAGTATCTACCGTTGTCACTGCCAAGTCCTGATCACCATACGGAGAATGCTGAATAACCCTCCCAGAAACCTACCCACCGTATTACAGAATTGTGAAGAAGTTCAGTTTCCAAAATCCATCAGGTGGCGTATTCTACTGATAACAGGAAAAAATCCCGGATAAGGCAATGCCGGGGAGGTGACGGACCGTGATGAAAATCAACGACTGGCAGATCCATCCTGATAACTGCACGCTGGTGCCCGAGACGCGCAAGGGGCAGCCAGGCAAGTCCATACGCATTCCTCCTCGCTGCATGGATGTGCTGCTGTACCTGGCTGAACGACCAGCGCAAGTGGTCAGCACCGACGAACTGCTGAAGGCGTTCTGGGCCTCGCCATCCACCATGGATCACGCCGTACACAAGGTCATCGCGTCATTACGCGGCGCTCTGGGGGACGATCCGCATGACCCCCATTTCATCAAGACATTGCCCCGGCGTGGCTACTCGCTCATCGCCACTGTCTCCCACGAGGATCCGGACGCCTGCGAAAGTCTTTCCGCCGAACGGGAAGGCCTTACCATCGGCACCCCGCGAATTCCTTCGGGATGGCGGCTCGCCGGCACCCTGGCTACTGCCGTCCTGTGCCTGGTGGTCATCGCCGGCTGGTTGACACGGCCCGCGGGCGACCCCATGGCGGCCAACGTGGACAATTCGCGACAGTCTGCCGTCAGGCGCATCACACTCCTGCTTCCGACGCTCAGCCTGAGTTCGCCCCTTCTGCAACAGAACCAGGTCAATGCCCTGCTCGACTCCCTGTCGGCCAGTCTGGGCCGGCTCCCGGAAATCGATGTGGTCGTCGCCGATCCGGAAAAATCCTCCGGCCAGGCAACTGATACCGACTACCACTTGAAAACCGCCATCTATGACACCGGAGATCTGTTGCGATTGACCGTCAACCTGCTGGACACCTCCAGTGGCAACAGCCTGTACGCCGATCATTTCACACTGTCCGAGGCAGACCTTCCGGCGATCGAGCAGAAAGTGATTCCGACGGTGATGGAGTCCCTCAGCATCCATCTGGATGATGAGCAACTGCAGGAGATGCGCGCATGGGGCACCAACAGTGCACCGGCATACCAGCATTTCCTCAGCGCCAGGTTCTATGCGGAACAGTTCAATCACGATGACTGGACACGGGCGCTGGAGCATTACGAGGCAGCCATCCAGGCGGATCCGGCATTCATCAATGCCTATCTGGGCAAGGCGACAGCCGCCAACAACATGGCCGTCTACAGTCGAAACGCCCGGGTTGAACTCCTGAGCCGGGAAGTGATGGACCTGGGACGTCGCCTGTCCCTCGAGGCACCGGACAGCGACGCCATCGACACGCTCAACCTGACACGCATGCGCATTGAAGGCCGCAATGAATGGCATCAGGAGCGCGAGTACCGGAAAATGATCCTTGAAGGCGACGCGCCCGGATACGTGTATGCACGCTATGCACTCTATCTTATCGGTGCCCGCCTGTATCAGGAAGCCGATGCCTTTCTGAATCTGGCACGTCAGACCGAAAACCACCGCATCAGCCCCAATATGGCATGGAATTTCCGGACCCAGACCCTGCCACCGTCGGAGCTGGCCGAAGTGAAGGTCAACCAGCTGGTGGACCGGCCGATGCATATCGGCATCCTCGGCACCGCAATCAGCAGCCTCGCCTTCGCCGGCGATCTGGAAAAGGCACGCTACCTGCTGAAACGTCAGGTACGCCATGACGGCGACGGCGTCAGATCGCACCTGAGCCAGATTCTGGTCGGCGCTGTATCCGGGCGACTCGGGAAGGGTCCATGCCCGCACCTGTTCACACCGGAGCGGCTGGATGACCCGGACCTGGCCTTCAACAATGGCGCGCTTTTCTTCATACAGGGAGACCATGAAGCAGGCGCCGCATACTGGCGACAGTTGACACGGATCGACCGACGCAAGCTCTTCACGCGGCTGCATGCCATCGAGCCATTCTTTCCCGACAGTATCCGCCAGAGCCCGGAGTACGCCGCGTTGCTTGAGGAGCTGAACGTCGGAGCCAGTTGGCAACACCGTCTGATGGCCGGCGTAGAGGAACTCTCCGGGTACACCGGTATTCATCTCAGCCCGAAATCACGCAAATACCTGATGGATGGCACGTTCATGCCCGATAACAACCTCTGGGATGATGCCACCCGTGCGTCGGTCGAGCAGATGCGTAACCACTTCCTCTGAGAATCACGCGCCACCGGCACTCTGCGGTGGCACGACCCATTCCGGATCATGGAAAGAACCGATCGGGCGGATCTCGCAGAAACGGGCGGCATCGCGGATGATGCGGGCCACCGCCGGATCATGTCGCTGTTCCATCGCCTCGCGGTCCTCTCTGCTGTCCCAGCTGGCGATCGCGATCAGGCGACCGGGATCATCCATGTCGCGGTGCAGTTCGGTCCCGCGGGCGCCGTGGGCACGCTGGATGATCTCACTGGCCTCCACCCAGGCCCTGGCATACTCCTCCGCGGTATGGCCCGGACGGATCCGTACCTCGAAAAGATATTTCATGATTCCTCCTGAAACGGGGATCTCCCCTTCATCTGGTTTACAATGGCAGTTCCATACACAAGGCATCACAAGAAGATACCATGAGCAAATCACTGGCTGACCAGCTGCAGGGTGCAGGACTGGTGGACAGCAAGAAAGCCAAGAGGCTGCAGAAAGAAAAGCGGCAGCAGAAGAAGCAGAAAAACCCGGAGCAGGGAGCGGA
The DNA here is from genome assembly GCA_051747985.1 of Pseudomonadota bacterium. GTDB lineage: Bacteria > Pseudomonadota > Gammaproteobacteria > Pseudomonadales > Pseudohongiellaceae > PWQG01. The sequence goes on from JBNJGU010000006.1 coordinate 16,871, forward strand.
CACGGCCCGGCTGCAGCAACAGCGCGCCGAGCAGGCCGAGCGGGACCGGGAGTTGAACCGTCAGCGCAAGGTGGCCGAAGAGACCCGCGCCCGGAGCGCCCAGGTCCAGCAACTGCTGGAGACACATCGCCTGAAGACGGGCGGCGATATCCGTTACCAGTTTGTCGACCCCCGAGACAACCGGATCAAACAGCTGTACGTGACCCACGAGCTGCGTGAACGACTGGCCAAAGGCCTCCTGGCCATCTGCGCCGAAAAGAGCGGCTACTGCATCGTACCCGCGGAAACAGCCGACCGGGTGGCCGAGCGTGTCCCTGAAGCGGTGATCTTCCGACTGGACCCGGCTGCGGGACAGACAGAGGCCGACGATCCGTACCGGGACTTTCCGATACCCGACGATATCGATTGGTGATGACGACCTCGAAAATCGACATTTCCATTACGATGAGGCGGTCCGGGTGCCGGTACCTGATCACCCGGACAATGTCAGCAATCACACCTCTTCTTCATAAGGGCACCTCCGGGGCAGCCCCAGATCATATCAGTCCGTCGGAGACTTGTTCCCCGTCCCGGGACAATTCAAATGTGATTCCGCCCGTATAACGGGCCACCAGGTTGTAGATCAGGGCGAACAACGCTGTCGAAATGTAGCTCATGACGAAATAGAACACCGGCATGAGCAGCGTCATGCCCATGGGAAACCCCATGCCCATATTCTGACCGCCAGGACCCGCCGACGGGATCATGCTCATTATCAGCGCCATCGGAATGACGAATATCAGGGAGAGGACGGCGAATACCACGGAGACGGTCAGGGCCGTTCGATGAGGGGACAGACGGGTTATTGATTGCATGACGTTTTCTCCATCGAGATTGAGTTTCATAACATATCCGGGCGCCGCCTCTGCCACCAGGCCGCCAGCGCAGAGCCACTGAGATTGTGCCAGACGGAAAACAGTGCACCAGGCAGCGCGGCGCTGGTCGTAAAGAACTGATTGGCCAGAGCCACGGCCAGTCCCGAGTTCTGCATCCCGACCTCGATGGCCACCGTGCGCGCGGTTGCCTCGTCCAGTCGAAACAGACGACTCAGCCAATAACCACCGGTCAATCCCAATGCATTGTGCACCATCACGGCCGCGGCCACCAGCGGCGCCAGTGTAGCCAACTGGCCGGCATTCATCGCCACCACGATGGCAATGATGACACAGATGACAACCATGGCCACGCTGGCCAGAACCGGCTCCACGGTCCGGATTCTCCCGGCGAGAAAATGGTGGACCATAACCCCAAGGACCACGGGCGCCCCACCGGAAAACACCTCCGGACGCCAGAATGCCACACCGGACAGCAGCAGAGCCCAGAGCGGAAACAGACGATTGACAAGGTGGAAGTAGGTCATGTTCGCCCGGATCGACCGGGCCGTGTAAAGCGGGCCCGGGCCTCCTCCACCGGCGCACGCGCCACGCAGTCGTGGGCATGGTCATTGACGATGCCCACGGCCTGCATCAACGAGTAGGCCGTGGTCGGGCCGACGAATCGCCAGCCGCGGCGCTTCAGGTCCCGGGACAGTGCCTGCGACTCCGGCGTAAAGGAAACCGCCATCGACTTCGGACCGGGGTCCTCTTCCGGCTCGTATTGCCAGAAAAAGCGCGCCAGCGAGCCGGCCTCCGTCATCAGCTCCAGGGCCCGTTGCGCATTGTTGACGGCAGCCTCGATCTTGCCTCGATGTCTTACGATTCCGACATCCTGCAACAGGTGTCCCACGTCCCGTTCCGTGAAATGGGCCACCCGGTCCGGATCAAACCCCGAAAACGCCGAGCGGAAATTCTCCCGCTTATCGAGAATGGTCCGCCAGCTCAGCCCACACTGGAAGCTTTCCAGACAGATCCTCTCGAACAGCAGCTGGTCATCATCGACCGGGAACCCCCACTCCCGGTCGTGGTACTCGCGCATCCGCGACGTCTCCTCTGCCCAGGGGCAGCGACGCGGGGGAGCATCCGAATGCAATCCGGTCATGACATGGACTCCTGTCCCTGCATGTTGTCAGCCCCGTACTCTACCGCCAGTGGCCGTTGGCCTCCGCAATGGTCTGGAAATGGATGGCAATCACCTGCGAAGAAGCGATCAGCAACTCCGGGTCGGTGGCATAGTCCTCGCGTAGCGAGAACAGCACCTCACGATCCGGCTGCGTGGTGCCGACACCGCGTCGCGCCAGGCCTACAGCCAGTGCATAGCCCTCGTCGGGCGTATCCGTGATCAGGCTCAGCCCCTGATCCGGCGCCTGATCCTGAGCACTTGCCGACCCGGAGGACAGCACGAAAAACAATACGGCTCCGGCAATGGCCGCCGCCAATGCCAGTGAAACCAGTGTGACCTGCTGTGTCATGACCCACTCCTTTCCAGCGATTGATTGTAGTGACGAATGCCCCGCGCCGCCACCGCTACCAGCAACCCCAATTTCAGTACATCCATGGCGATGTACAGAGTATGCAGTTGCGAGGGTGGCGGCGCGTCGCCCTGCAGGATGATCTCCACCCGCGCATCCAGCACTGGCAGCAGCCACACCGTCTGGATGAAAACCAGCAGCAGCACACCCCCGACCAGCACCCGGGATCGCCGGTCCCGTGCCAGAAACGCCAGCACCAGGAGTGTCAGCGCACAGACCAGTTCCATGATATTGAATACCATGAAGGTCTGACGTCCCACATCCAGCGCAACCGGCAGGGTCAGGCTGGGAGCCAGGAACTTGACCGGTGTGGCAAGAAACGACACCCCCAATAGCAGTCCAATATACAGGGTGGCCAGTATGGCGGTCCACAACAGGAACCGGGATGTGCGCGGCATGGTATTCCTCCGGATGGCATTGCACGCTGACGGGACACGATGCAAAGAGCAGACCAGTCTGCAATGTCACCGCAGGGCAAGCGTCGCCCATCGACTGTTGTGCCTACGGCAACTACACTCGGTGGGTGATCTGTACAACAGGGTTGTCAATCACACCACAGGTTGCGAATGCGGCACAAGGGCGGAAAAGGTGATTCATGACTGAAACGAGCGCGGACATCGACGACTTCATCATCCGCCGGGCCGAACCGGATGATATCGCCGAACTTGTCGGATTTCTGGTCAAACTCGCGCTGCATGTTTCAGGAAGTGCGCCTCAGAAACTCAGGAAGAAGGAGAGGGAGAAACTCACGGATCTGCTCTCCTCGGCGCTGAAGGATGACGACAAGCGGGTGGTGGTCGCCGAAGCGCCGGGTGCGGGGCTGGTGGGGATGGGCTATATTTATATCTGGCGCAGCCAGGGCATCTGGGAGCAGGCGGGAGAACAGGAGTTCAAGTCCGGTTTCATTGATGATGTCTGGGTGGAGCCGGAATTCCGCAAGCTGGGAATTTTCAGCGCGATGTTGCGGGAACTGGTGACGTTTGCCGAAGAACGCGGCGCCGGCGAGCTGGTCCTCGAGTACTCCGTATCCAACAGGGAGGCCGAGGCGACATGGTCAAGGCTGGGCTTCAAGACCACCGGGGTCCGCGCCGCGGCCTTCACCACAAGCGTCAGGGATGCGCTGTCGAAATACTGATGATGCCGATGAATCCGGACGTGCCGGCAAGGGGGCTGTTAAGTGGCAACCAAACACAATGTGACGGTTTTCCATGACGACGTGATGCTGGGCCATGATCCCCGGGTGGATGTGCCCTATATCCCCAGTCGTGTGGAGAAACGGGTCAGGACCCTGCTGCAGGGGCTGGAGTTCAAGTGGAGCTACCCGGAACACCCGGGACGGCTGAAAGCGATCACCGAGTATCTGGCGGAAAATCCCATCCGGGGTGTGCACTTCAGCTCCGGCAAACGCGCCACCTATGACCAGCTTGCGCGCGTACATACCGCCAGCTACCTGGATCATATCTTCTCGCTGGAAGGGCAGCACGCCTGGCTGGACAGGGACACCACCGCCGTATCGCCGGACAGCATCAAGGCAGCTACTTCCGCCGCCGGCAATGCCATCGCGGCCGTGGAGGCTGTGGTGAAGGGCAAGACGCGCAGCGCATTCGCCCTGGTGCGGCCACCGGGCCATCATGCCGAGCCGGTCAGGGCCCGGGGATTCTGCCTGTTCAACAATGTCGCCGTGGCGGCAGCCCACGCCCAGGCGAAGCTGGGTTGTGAACGCATTCTGATCATTGACTGGGATGCCCACCACGGCAATGGCACCCAGGACATCTTCTGGGCCGACTCCGATGTGCTGTTTTTCGATACCCACTGCGCCGCGCCCTTCTACCCCGGTTCCGGGGATCTCGACGAAGTGGGCGCCGGTTTCGGGGAGGGCTACACGGTCAACGTACCCTTGCCGGAAAGCTCCGGGGATATCGCGTTCGAACGGGCTTTCCGTGACATTCTGGTTCCCGCCGCCAACCGTTTTCAACCGGACCTGGTGCTGGTTTCAGCCGGCTTCGATCCGCACCGCAACGATATGGCACTGAATCTGACCTATGACGGGTTCGCGGTACTCACCAGCATCGTGCAGGCCATCGCCGATGAACACTGCGGCGGAAAACTGGCCTTTGTACTGGAAGGCGGCTACAACCTGACCTCGCTCTCGCGCGGGGTACACTCCGTGCTCCAGGTGCTGGCCGGCGGTGATGTGCCGGAACTGATGGAATCCGGTGTCCGGGAAGTGATGGCCGCCGCGGAATTCCATCGGGATGCATTCGCGGATGAATGATGATCGGGCCCGCCGGTCGGCGGGCCCGTCACTGTTTCACTGCAGGTCCTGGTTCGCCCGACGGATGATGAAGGCGCGGATGGCTTCCGCGTCACCCTCCTGGAGGCTTTCCTCGAATGACACCATGCCCTGATCGGTCAGCGCACCGTCGATGACGACGTCTCTCCAGGCCGACTCATCTCCAAGGTACTCACTCATACGCAGATCCGGGAACACCCCCGGGCGACTGCTGACCGCGTTGGTACCGTGACAGGCACTGCAGACCTGCGCGTAGGCACGCTGGCCCTGGGCGATGGTCTCGTTGGAGGCATTGCTCTGGGGCAGTACGAACTCACCCTCTTCCTCGGCCTGCACAACCGGTTCGGTGGGCAGCTGCGCGTCGCCACCCAGCCGGAACACCAGCAACCGCGAATTGTTGGTGGACTCGGTCGTGGTGACCTCGAACCCGGCCGGTACACCCGAGTCCCCACCGAACGATGAAGGCGCGCCCACCAGCAGGGCCACATACTGCTCTCCATCCACGGCGAAGGTGGACGGGGCAGCCATGACACCGGCCTGGGTGACGCCAGACCACAGGCGCTCGCCGGTCTCATCGTTGTACGCCACGAATTCTCCGGAGCGGTTACCCTGGAAGATCAGCCCTCCCGCCGTGGCGAGCACACCGGCGCCATCGGTCGGCACCTCATGGACCACCCGCCAGCGCTCTTCCTGCGCCACCGGATCCCAGGCCTGCAGGTAGGCGAACATTTCGGGCGGATTGTCCGCGTCGCGAACCAGCGCCGAGCCACGCGCGAAATCATTGCCGGTGTTCCAGCCGTTCGGGTTGACGACGAATTCCAGGTCCGGGAAGTAGCCGGCAAAGTTCTCCGTCACCGGGATGTACACCAGCCCGGTATCGGGGCTGTGGGCCATCGGGTACCAGTTGTGCCCGCCCAGCGGCCCGGGCTGGACGATGAAGCCTGTATTGGTCTGGTCGTAGCGCGCCTCCGGATTCTCCACCGGTCGGCCGGTATCCGGGTTCACATGAGTCGCCCAGTTGATGTCGATGAAATTCTCCGCCGAAATGAAATCGCCGGTGGCCGCGTCCAGCACATAGAAGAAGCCGTTCTTCGGCGCCTGCATCAGTACCCGGCGCTCTTCACCCTCAATCTCCAGGTCCGCCAGCATGATGTGCTGGGTGGCGGTAAAATCCCAGGTCTCGCCGGGCGTGGTCTGATAATGCCACTGGTAGCTGCCGTCTTCCGGATCCAGCGCGACAATGGAACTGAGGAACAGGTTGTCGCCGCCCTCCGGGCTGCGCAGCGCCTGGTTCCAGGGCGAGCCATTACCCACGCCGATGTACATCAGGTCCAGTTCCGGATCGTAGGCAATGGAGTCCCAGACGGTGCCGCCACCACCCAGGTTCCACCATTCTCCCGTCCAGGTGTCGGCGATCGCCTCCATGGTTTCGTCTTCGAAGCCGTCAGCCGGATTGCCGGGTACGGTGTAGAAGCGCCAGTCCAGCTCCCCCGTCTCCGCATCATAGGCGCTGACATAGCCGCGCACGCCATACTCGGCGCCGCCGTTGCCGATCATCACCCGGCCCTTGATGACACGCGGTGCGCCGGTGATGGTATATTTGGTTTCCGGATCGAAAGTGGCCACGGACCATTCTTCCTCACCGGTTTCCGCATCCAGCGCCACCAGCCGTCCATCCAGCACGCCCACGTAGACCTTGCCGTCCCATACGGCAACGCCGCGGTTGACCACATCGCAGCAGGCATCAGCGCCCTTGGCCCTTGCCACCTCTGCATCCCAGGCCCAGAGCTCCTCTCCGGTCACCACGTCATAGGCCTTCACGTTACTCCAGGCCGTTGAAACGTAGAGCCTGCCGTCCACCACGATGGGGGTGGCCTCCTGCGCGCGGCTGGTGTCGATATCGGCATACCAGGCCAGCCCCAGATCCGACACGGTCTCCCGGTTGATATCCTCGAGAGGGCTGTAACGCTGTTCGCCATAGGTGCGGCCGTAGGTCATCCAGTCTTCCGGGTGATCGTCGGCGTTGACGATTCGCTCGGCATCGACAACAGTGGCCGGTGCCTCTTCTTCAGACTGGGCGAAGGCGGATGGGACTCCCGACAGGATCAATACGGACAGGAGAACAAGTCGCAGCACCTGACTGGCAGATACGCCGCTGGACGGAATTCGGGACATGGGCATGACACTCCTTTCTGTGACAGATAGCGGCCTGATTGAACCACAAAATCACAGTCGATTCTCCCCGAAATTGAAACTCCCCTGACGAATCGCTGGAATTCGTCGATGAATTACTGCCGGGGAGTCGGGTATCATGAACTCATGAAGACAACAGAGCCCGATCACGACGAGCGATTGCGCGAGACTATCGAGCTGGCGATGGATTCCGTACAGACGGAGGGGGGGCCTTTTGGCGCGGTCGTCTATCGGGGCGATGAACAGATCGCCCGGGCGTGCAACCGCGTCATGCCATACTGTGACCCGACCGCTCATGCCGAGATCATGGCCCTGCGCCGGGCCGGTCGGCGATCAGGCAATCCGCATCTGGAAGGGTGCACCCTCTACGCCAGCTGCCAGCCCTGCCCCATGTGCCTGGCGGCCGCCCTGTGGGCACGGGTCGAACGAATCATCCACGCGGCCCCGCATACGGAAGCACAGCGGGCGGGGTTTGACGACAGTGAATTCGCCAGGCAACTGTACGGACAGACCGAACCGGTGGCTCTCCCCCCGGGCTTTGTGTTGCACCGGAAATTGCCGGAAGCCTCCCGTCCTTTTGACGCCTGGCTGGCCAGGCAGGATCGCGCGGCGTACTGAACAACACGACCATCACCCAGGCCGAGACGGAGATACACCGGCTGCCCGGTGGATTCCGCTTTCTTGTGGCACAACGGCATCATCGTGGCCCCGAAGGAACTGCTGGCGTTGCTTCATGATGGAAGGAGGAGAGTGCTCCTCTGGCGTGTCCAGCAGCCCCCACCGCGAAAGCCAGACTCCCGCATTGCGGCTTCCGCTCAGCGCCGACAGCGGAATCGAAAGTACCAGGCCGACAACCATCGGCAGCATCCAGAACAATAGCGGAGAAGAAAGCCATAGCAGGTACACGGTCATGAGCACGCCCACCAGTGTGTGCGTGCCATGTTGGCGCAGCAACTGACCCCATTGTAACCCCCTTCCCCGACGCTGCTGCGCGGACCAACCTGAATCTCGCCCCCGGGCAATCTCCCAGAGGTGCCGGGTGTGCAGCATCATGACGATGGGCGCATGCAGTACCGAAAACAGCAACTCCAGCAGCGCGCCGCCAATCAGCCGCAGGCGCCCCACGCCGCGGTACGCCTCACGATGGAACAGCGCACTGACCAGCCCCAGCATTTTCGGCAACAGCAGCAGCGTCATGGTGACAACGAACAACCCCAGCATCCGCCCGGAATCGAATACCGGCCCCAGTGGCTGGCCGACATACACGGCGCTCAGAACAAGTCCGACGATCACCATGGCCAGCCACAGCGGCGAAGTCAGGTAATTCATCACGCCCATCAGCATATGGGCCCGGCTCGGCCAGCGCAGACCACGAGCGGAGACCACGGCAAGATGCTGGACATTGCCCTGCGCCCAGCGTCGGTCCCGAACGGCCGCATCCAGCAGGGTGGGCGGACACTCCTCCCAGGACCCCGGTAGCCCGGGCAGCATCCGCACCGACCAGCCGGCCCGGCGCAGCAACGCTGCCTCGACAAAATCATGGGAGCGGATCTCACCGCCAAAGGGCCGGGGACCCGGCATGTCCGGCAGGCCGGCCGACCCGGCAAAAGCCCGGACCCGGAGGATGGCATTGTGGCCCCAGTAGTTACCATCACCTCCCTGCCAGGCGCACAGACCACGGGCGAACACCGGACCATGAACCGCTCCGGCAAACTGCTGTAGACGGGCAAAGAGGGTTTCACCACCATGGAGCCGCGGCAGCGTCTGCAAAATGCCGGTCCGCGGATCCGCATCCATTTCCCGGACCAGGGTCGCCAGCGTCTCACCCGTTATCAGGCTGTCGGCATCCAGTACCACCATATAGTCATACCGCTGACCCCAGCGGTTGATGAAATCGCGGATATTGCCGGCCTTACGGGCTGTGTTGTGCTGCCGACGCCGATACCAGACCGGCATGATCCCTGAAAGCCGTTCGCGCAGATACTCGACCGCGACACCTTCGGCCCGCCAGATATCCTGTTCACGGGTATCCGACAGGACGAATATCTCGAAATGTGCCGCCAGACCCAGACGGTCCAGCTCTTCCGCCATGGCGGACAGCGCGGCGCAGGCACTGGACGGATGCTCGTTATGAACCGGCATCAGCAGCACGGTTTTTCCCCGCAGGGGCGCATCCGGCATCGCATGATACCGGTCTCCACCACAGAACAGCCCGGCCACGGCCGCCATGGCGGACAGTGAGATCCAGCCGAACGTGAGGCTGAACAACCCCAGCATCAGCCAGAGTAGCGCGACCGTCCCTGCCGGAACCGCCCCCGCCTGGCCAAGTGGAAGGATCAGGTACAGCTGCCAGACGGCGGCCGAAGTCAGCAGCAGACTGCCACCGAAGGTGATCACCCGTGCCAGCCACGTGGTCACACCGGTGGTGCCATGTAGCGCCGACGGATGCCGGGACAGTACCTGGGTGGGCATATCCAGCGGTGCCCCGGGCGGAGTCATGGAGGTGATCATCGTCATCGGGTCCACCGGTACAGCCAGGTCTCACCCCACGACTGATCGTCGACATGCAACGTCACCCGCAGTTCCGCCAGATCGGCGCTTCCCGGATCCAGCTTGATATAGACGCGGTAGTCTCCGGTCGCCTCGACCAGGGTGCTGCTGATATCGGTGATGCGCCCGTGACTGGTCGTGGCCCGCACGCGCACGGCTCCCGGGTCGGACCGCACATCCGGAATCTGATCGCCACCGCTGTAGTCGATGACAAAGAGACGATCACCGCTGCCCACGGCGGCTCCGGCGGCGGTCTCCCGCACACGACCCCGCGATGGCGCCCGGGGTTCACCAGCGCCCCAATGCATTCGATACCGGTACTGGTAGGCCCGGCCCGTCTCCAGCTCCATCGCCGGCTGCCAGTAGGCCACGATATTGTCATGGATTTCCTCGACGGCCGGAATCTCCACCAGTTCCACATGTCCCTCGCCCCAGTCATCCAGTGGTTCTATCCACAATGACGGCCGCCGGTCATACCGGGCCTCGTCATCATTGAACTGTTCGAATGCCTGATGACGTTGCAACAGACCAAAGCCGGCGGGCGTGTCGGCACCAAAGGATGACACCTGCAATGTACCGGGATTCGCCAGTGGCCGCCAGATGTGCTCCCCGTTGCTGCCGATGATCTTCAGTCCGTCGGAGTCGTGCACGGCTCGTCGGAAGTCATCGAAACGGGCCGGATTGGTGGCATCAAACAGGAACATCGACGTCAGTGGCGCTACTCCGACCCTCTCCATGTCCCGACGCGGGTAAAGGGTGGCCTCGACATCGATGCGGGTGCGCTCTCCCGGACTGGCGGTGAATCGATAGGCGCCGGTCACGGAAGGGCTGTCCAGCAGCGCATGCAGGATGATGGTGTCCGCATCGTCCGCCGGACGTTCGATCCAGAAATCGGAGAAGCGGGGGAACTCCTCTCCATCCGGCCCGACCGTATTGATGGCCAGGCCACGCGCCGACAGGCCATAGAACTGCCCGCCGCCGACACTCCGGAAGTAGCTGGCTCCCAGAAACACCAGAAACTCCTCATGGCGCTCCGGTGTATTGATGGGATGATGGACCCGGAATCCGGCATGGCCATCGGCATCGGCCGGGTCGATGTCCGTCAGACTCTCGTGATACCGGAACACGTCGGTGGTGAACGGCAATCGGCGGGCCGTACCTTCCGTGACCAGGTGAATGTCCACCGGCGTCGTATGCAAAAAGCCGGGGTGGAAAAGTTGCAGGTGAAAAGGCAGATCCGTATTGCCCCAGATGGCCTCATCGGGATCGAATACGATACGCCGGTAGTCATCGTAATCCAGAGATCGCAACGGATTGTCGTCGTCCATCGCCTCCGGCGTGTAGGTTCTGGTGGACAGCTCGCGGGCATGCGCCTCCAGCCACTGGTGACTGAATGTCCGCCGTTCGGTTTCGGGAGACGGCTGCGCCATCACACCGCTCACCGGCGTCAGACAGGCCGCCAATAGCCCCGTCAACAGGCAGAATGCGGGCCAGCCTCTGTGTATCATGTTGCATTTCCTTCCCGGCCATTGCCGTGAAAATCCTGCCGGCCCGATCGGGTCCGGAATGTCCATGTGGATACGGGAGTCCGGCGCCAATGGATCAGCGCACGGCAGGCCACTGGTCCCGATCGGGATACGGACCGTATACTGGTCAGACACTTTTCCGGGACAGGCCATTGCATGGACAGTACTCATCCTCTCATTGCCGGGGCCACACATGCCAGCCACCCCGCCTGAACTGCAGCGTGAACTGCGATGGATCGCGATTTTCGGCGGTCTCCTGTTACTGATCATGGCGGCGATACTGGCTTCAACAGCTTCGCCCCCGGTGGCGCTACGCTGGTTCCCGGCCGGTCTTGTCTGCTGGGGGGTTGTCATCTGGCAGTGCCACCGGCGGCTGCACCGGAACCACGGTATGACGGGCGCCCAACTGTACTCCGGCCTGGGCCATGGCACCCGCGTCACACTGCTGCGCGGCCTGCTGATCGCTGCCACGGCGGGCTTTCTGGCCACAACCGGCGCCAGGGTCCCCGACATACTGCTGTATGCGCCCGCCATCCTGTACACGGCCGCCGCCCTGGGGGACGCCCTGGACGGATACCTGGCCCGACGCCAACAGCATACCACGCAGCTGGGAGCGGAGCTCGACACCACACTCGATGCGCTGGGTCTGCTGGTGGCTCCTCTGCTGGCGGTGCTGTACGGAAAACTGCATGCCAGCTACCTGCTGGTGAGCATTGCCTATTATCTGTTCCAGTGGGGCATCCACTGGCGCCGACAACACGAGAAACCCGTGCTCCCATTGCCACCCAGCCGCCTCCGCCGTCATCTCGCCGGGCTGCAGATGGTCGTGGTGGCCGCCGCGCTGTGGCCACCACTGCCGGAAACGATGACCCGCATCCTCGGGGCGATTTTCATGCTTCCGGTACTGATCGGATTCGCGCGTGACTGGCTGCATGTGAGTGGTCGACGCGGCGCCAGTCGGGAGGCATCCGCATGACCCGCCGCCAGTGGAGATACCTGACCCTGTCACTCTGGCTGCTGGCCATCGCGCTGGCCGCATGGACACTGTCACAACTTCCCTTTGGTGACATCCTCTCCCGTCTGGGTCTGCTCGGACCGGAAGACTGGACTGCCTGGCTGTTGATCAACATCGCCATCCTGTACCTGGCCGTGAAGCGGTGGCAGTTATTGAGCCGGGCGTTGGCATCGTCCCTGCCGCTGCTGACCCTGTTCCGCCTGCGGCAGGCCGGCAGCGCCGTGAGTTTCCTGACGCCCGGCCCCCATTTCGGCGGCGAGCCGTTGCAGCTTTACTGGTTGTCCCGGCATTGCGGATTGCCTCTGCACCGGGCCGTCGCCATGCTCGGGCTTGACCGTTTCATGGAGACCGGTACCAACATCGCGGTCCTGCTGGCCGGTGTATTGATACTGCTCGGGACCACCATACTGCCATTGCGCGATTCACTGCAGATCTCGGCCATCCTGCTGGCGGTGCTGATCGCAATGATGATTGCGGTGGCGGTGATGATCCGGCACCCGCTCTGGCTGGCACAGCGTTTCCGTCCCCTGACACAGCGCTGGCGCGGGACTGACGCCCCCGACGAGAGCGAGGGCGGCTGGCTGGCGCTGGTGGATCTGCTGCGCAAAGCGCTGTCACGGCAGCGTCCTCGGCTCTGGCTCGCGCTGTTGATGTCGCTGGCCGGCTGGGCCGCCCTGCTCATTGAACTGGTACTGTTGCTCCATCTGCTGGGGGTGACTCCCTCCTGGCTGGATATCGTGTTGATCATGGCTGGCATGCGCCTGGCGATGCTGCTTCCCGTGCCCGGTGGCATCGGCACCATCGAGGCCTCCCTGCTGTGGTCCTTCCGACTGCTGGGGCTTCCCATTGGCGCCGCGGCCGGTCTGATCGCCCTGATCCGGCTGCGCGATGCACTGGTATTGCTGCTCGGACTCGGGTGTCTGGCCAGTTTTCGCAGACAGGCGCGAGGGCCCATCCACGGGGCGGAAGGGACCTGACCCGGGACATCACTGTCTGGACTCATCCCGCAGGGCCTGCTCCAGCTTCTTGGTCGCCGTGATCTCGACCATGGTGATGACAACCCCGTCGATGACATCGTCGATCCGGTGGTAGGGCATGATGCGGACCGTGAACCATCGGTCATCGCTGGTGATGACCTCCTTTTCCGAGACCTGCAGGGTGCGCAGCGTCTGCATCGCATCTTCATCCAGCTCCGGATACTGCAGGATGGAAGACAGTTCTCCCAACGGCCGGCCGATATCTCCCTCGCGCAGACTGATGATACGGGCAGCACGGTCAGTATACCGTCTGACATGCAGTTGCCGGTCCAGGAACAGTACCGCGATCTCGATACTGTTGAGTACATTCTTCATGTCACTCTGGGCCAGTGCCAGGTCATCCAGTTTTGAGCGCAGCTCACTGTTGATGGTCTGCAGTTCCTCGTTCATGGACTGCATTTCTTCCTTGGAGGTGGTCAGCTCCTCATTGGCCGACTGCAGCTCCTCGTTAGTTGACTGCAGTTCCTCGTTGGAAGATTGCAACTGCTCCCGCGTGGAACGGGCTTCGTCGCGCAGCGCCAGGATCTCATCGCGATACTGCTGCAGCTCAGCCTCGTGGGTCGAGACCGATCCATCATCACCGTCGCTGCTGCCTCCATCAGCTCTGACTGGGCCGGAAACCCTGTCACGGAACACGACCATCGCCATGCCGTCCAGGGTAGACGGCGTATGCAGGGCCTGCACGGTGACATCGACCGACTGTGCGCCGGCCGGGGTTTCCACCTGCAGGGCACGCAGCTGCACTGGCTCCTTGCGTGTTGCCGACAGTTTCAGAGCACCGGCGACGGGTGTACGAAGCCCGTCCCGCGCCATGGCGTGAAAATTCCAGTTGGCCTTGCCCGCGGCCGGCTCCAGATAATTACCCGTGCGCCCGCTGATATAGACGATGTCCCCATCCCTGTTCAACACAACAGCCGCGGGTGCGTATACCTGCAACAGAACGTGATCGGCGGCTGCCTGCAGAGTATCGTCGGTAGGACCGGACGCCTTTCTCGGTGACACGGAATTCTCCTTGAGTGGTCGGGACAGTGGTGGCATGGAGTGCAGCAGAAGTTCGGGACCGGGCAAAGCTGTTCTGCCATGGCGCCGGTACAGGCGTTGTCTGGAGTCGATGGCCGAGAAAAGATGACCGGATCGCCCGGTGGTCTCGGAGCTGCCCAGCATCAGCACACCGCCATCGCGCAGACAGTAATGGAACAGGGGCAGCAGTTTGCGCTGCAGTTGCGGATCGAAATAGATCAACAGATTCCTGCAGATGATCAGATCCAGTCGGGTAAACGGCGGGTCCAGGATCACATCATGCTGGGCGAACAGCACCATGTCGCGTATGTTTTCGTGAATCCGGTAGCCGCTTTCGGTTCGGGTGAAGAAACGCGCCAGTCTCTGCGCCGACACATGATCGCGGATCGAGTGCGGAAAGTGACCGCGCCGCGCCATCGCAATCGCATCCGGATTGAGATCCGAAGCAAAGATCTGCAGGCTGAAGTCATGTGCCGATGGCAGCCGCCCGACGACTTCGTGAAACGCCATGGCCAGAGAATAGGGTTCCTCGCCCGTAGAGCAGCCGATGCACCAGGCCCGCAGTTCGTGCTCCTTTGAGCGCGCGGCCAGCAGTTCCGGCAACGCCTCGTCGATCAGGGACTGCCAGGCCGCCGCATCCCGGAAGAAATCCGTCACGCCGATCAGCAATTCCTTGAACAGCAGGTCGATTTCCGATGGATTCCGCTCCAGAAAATCGGCATACAACTCCGTGGAGGCAATGCCGTGAACGGCCATGCGCCGCCCGACCCGGCGCTGCAGGGTACTCGGCTTGTAGAGTGAGAAATCATGCCCGGTCTGCTGCCGGAGCAATGCCATGACCTGATGCAACGGAGCCGGTTCAGGCTCCGGTGGCGGCGTCTCGGCCGCTGGATCCGGTACCCGGTCGACATAGGCCATGAGGCGTGTCGGCAATTCGCCGGGTGCCTCGATGATATCGGCGCAGCCTGCATCGATGGCACTGCGTGGCATGGCATCGAACTGCGCCGTGTCGGGGTCCTGTACCAGCGTCAGGCCTCCCACCGCCTTGATGGCCTGCATACCCGGCGTGCCATCCGAGCCCATGCCCGAGAGCAATACGGCGATGGCCCGTTCTCCCTGGACACTGGCCAGCGATGAAAACAGGACATTGATCGGCAAACGCATACCCCGGCGTTCGCCAGGACTGGAAAGGTGCAGACGCCCATCGGCCACGCGCAGCTCGGTATCGGGCGGAATGACAAACACGGCATCGGCTTCCAGCCACATACCATGCTCGGCTTCGTGCACGGGCATCGAGGTCACCCGTTGCAGCAATTCCGCCAGCAGGGTTTCCTGCGTGGGATCGAGATGCTGCACCACGATATAAGCCATGCCACTGTGAGCGGGAACCGCGGCGAGAAAACTCTCCAGCGCCGCCAGGCCGCCAGCCGACGCGCCGATGCCCACGATACGCGTGGCAGGCGCCGCTGTCCTACTGTGATCGCTGGAGGATTCTGAGGTCATGCAATACCGGCTCACCACTCGAAAACGTCAACAGTACGGCGTCTCCCTCCGGGCAGACTTTCGCCGAGAGTCGCAGTGCAAACGCCTGATCACTGCCATCAACGGCGGGCACGTTACAATGGACGGATGGCTCGCCGTCGTTCAGATTCCGGAGCATCTCGCTCCAGGACACACGAACCTCCGGCTTCAGAAATTCAAGCAGTTCCCGCCCCGTCAACTCGTCCTGACCGGTGTCCAGCAACGCGACGGCGGCCGGGTTGGCCTCGATGATCCGACCCTCTCTGGTCACCACCAGGCTGGCCGTCGGGA
>JBNJGU010000007.1:0-31414 GCA_051747985.1 Pseudomonadota bacterium
GGGCGAAGGTCGCCCGCGGGCTCTCCGCCGGTCGGGTCCAGTCAGTGGCCGTGCGGCTGGTCGTGGAGCGCGAACGCGAGATACGGGCGTTCATTCCGGAAGAGTACTGGGAGCTATTTGCCGACACGCGCACGGCCGGGGACGATGCGCTGCGTCTGCAGGTCCAGAAATACCAGGAAAAAAACTTCCGGCCCGGCAGCCGGGAAGAGATCGACGGACTCCAGAATGAGCTGAAGAATCAGTCGCTGACGGTGGTGGCGCGCGAGGACAAGCCGACTTCTTCGCGTCCTCGTCCGCCGCTGATCACATCCACTTTGCAGCAGGCCGCCAGCACCCGTCTGGGCTTCGGGGTCAAGAAAACCATGACCATGGCGCAGCGGCTGTACGAGGCCGGTTACATCACCTATATGCGGACTGACTCCACGCATCTCAGCGAGGATGCCCTGCAGATGGCCCGTCAGCACATAGAAACGCATTTCGGCGACCGTTATCTGCCGGAGAAGCCGGTGCGCTACAGCGCGCGGCAGGGGGCGCAGGAAGCACACGAAGCGATCCGGCCCAGTGATGTGAATGTGACACCGGAGCGTCTGCAGGGAGTGGATCGCGATGCCGTGCGCCTGTATTCCCTGATCCGCAATTTTTTCCTGGCCTGTCAGATGACGCCGGCCCGCTACCTGAGTTCACAGATCACGGTCAAGGCGGGCGACTTCGAGTTGCGTACCAGGGGCCGGATCATGCAGTTTGACGGTTATCTTCGGGTACTGCCGGTCAAGGACGAGGATGTCGTACTGCCGGAGGTGAAGGAAGGCGAGAGCCTGACGTTGTCCGCTCTGGACCCGAAGCAGCACTTCACCCGACCGCCCGCGCGCTTTACCGAGGCCAGCCTGGTCAAGGAGCTGGAAAAGCGGGGTATCGGCCGACCGTCGACCTATGCCAGCATCATCTCCACGATCCAGGATCGAGGTTATGTCCGGGTCGAGAACCGGCGTTTTTATGCCGAGAAAATGGGTGATATCGTCGCCGAGCGTCTGCTGGAAAGCTTCCGTGATCTGATGGATTATGATTTCACCGCCCGGATGGAAGAATCCCTGGACCGCGTGGCCGCCGGCGACACCAACTGGCGGCAGTTGCTGGACGCGTTCTATGACGGGTTCGTCGAACAGCTGGAGAAAGCATCGGATTCGGAAGGGGACGGTGGAATGCGCGCAAACGATCCCACCGATACGGACATTCCCTGCCCGAAGTGTGGTCGACACATGCAGATCCGGACGGCCTCGACGGGCGTGTTTCTGGGTTGCTCCGGCTATGCATTGCCGCCGAAAGAGCGCTGCAAGGCCACCATCAATCTCATTCCTGGCGAGGAGGCGATCCGCACCGACAGTGCCGAAGAGGCCGAAGAGGTGGAGACACAGCGTCTGCGTGAGCGCCATCGTTGCCCCTTATGCAACGTCGCCATGGACAGCTATCTGATTGATGAGACGCGCAAGTTGCATGTCTGTGGCAACAATCCGGACTGTGCCGGCTACGAGGTCGAGGAAGGACGGTTCGCCATCAAGGGTTACGATGGTCCGGTCATCGAATGTGACAAGTGTGGCGCCGACATGCAGCTCAAGTCCGGTCGTTTCGGCAAGTATTTTGGTTGTACCAGCGATGAGTGCAAGAACACCCGTAAATTGCTGCGTAGTGGTCAGCCAGCGCCTCCGAAGATGAATCCAGTCCCCATGCCGGAGCTGGCCTGCGACAAGGTGGACGATCATTACGTGCTGCGCGACGGTGCAGCCGGTCTGTTCCTGGCTGCCAGCAAGTTTCCGAAGAACCGCGAGACCCGAGCGCCATTGTTGGAAGAGATACTTCCGCACAAAGAGGAAATTGATCCCAAGTACGATTATCTGATGCAGGCGCCGGCGCGCGATCCAGAAGGCAATCCGAGCCTGATCCGCTTCAGTCGCAAGGCCAATGAGCACTACGTCATGACGGAAGAAGACGGCAAGGCCACCGGATGGAAAGCGGTCTACGAGAATGGGCGCTGGGTAGAAGAGGTTGCGAAAAAGCGCAGTGCGGCCAAGGGCGCAAAGTCGACAGCCAGGAGTACCAGGAAGAAAACCCGTCGTCCGGCGTCAAAGAAAAAGAGCGCCGGCTGAACGCCAACCGTGGCCGGCTGACCGCGGCTCGGCGGGGTCAAATCGAGCGACGTATGACGCCTACGCTGATTCCCTCTATCCGGAAAGCCTGCCTGCGCAGATCCACATGAATGGGAGTAAAATCGGCGTTCTCCGGATGAAGGGTCAGACGATGGGTGCTTCGACCCCGCTGTAGACGTTTCACCGTGACTTCATCCTCCAGCCGGGCGACAACGATGTCGCCGTCACGGGCCTGATCGGTTTTGTGAACGGCCAGCAGATCCCCTTCCATGATGCCGGCCTCGATCATGCTGAGTCCCCGCACGGTCAACAGGTAATCGGCCCGGGGATGGAACAGATCGTCTGGTACCCTGATGTGCTCGTCAATGCATTCCTCGGCCAGTATCGGGCTACCGGCAGCCACCTGACCGATCACCGGCAATCCGGCGTCAACCGGTTCCTGGTCCAGCAGCCGGATGCCGCGCGATGCTCCCGGTATCATTTCCAGTACACCCTTGCGCGCCAGCGTACGCAGATGCTCTTCCGCCGCATTGGCCGAACGATATCCCATTTCAGCCGCGATTTCCGAACGCGTCGGCGGGTATCCGGTCTCCTGCTGGTACCGCCGGATGGTCTCCAGGATTTCGCTCTGTCTGCGGGTCAGTTTCTGCATCGCCGTGGCTCCGATTGTCTCTTACTGTGATTATATACAGTCACTCAGACATTACAAGTATACACCCGGCATGTGTCGGCCATTGTGGGTGGTCCGATGCTTCGGTGATAATGCCACCGGTCAGCCATCATCGACAGGAGTCAGAATCACAGTGAATGCCCCCCGACAGTCGTTTTATCGAGGCCCCCTGATGGTGGACCTGCAGTCCACCCGGCTCACAGCGGCAGAGAGCGAACGGTTGGCGGACCCGCTGGTGGGTGGAGTGATCCTGTTCAGCCGCAACATCCAGTCGCCCGGGCAGGTCGAAGAGCTCTGCCATCAGGTCCGGAAGGTGTGCCCGGATCTGCTGCTGACCGTAGACCAGGAGGGTGGGCGCGTCCAGCGTCTGCGGCGGGGCTGGGCGCAACTGCCGCCCATGCGTGTGCACGGGAGAGAGCTGGCCAGGGACCCGGAGAGAGCCGAGTCCCAGGCACGGGAACACGGGTGGTTGATGGCCACTGAAGTGCTGTCCAGCGGCCTTGATCTGAGTTTCGCCCCGGTACTGGATCTGGATGTGGGGATCAGCGCGGTGATCGGTGACAGAGCGCTGGCGGATACGCCCGAAGGTGTTGTCAGGTTGGCGCGGGCGTTCATCGATGGCATGCATGAGGCGGGTATGGCCGCCACCGGCAAGCACTTCCCCGGACATGGTCACGTGGCGGCGGATTCGCACCTGGAATTGCCGGATGATGACCGGAGTTTCGCCGCCATGGAACGCACCGATCTGTCCGTGTTCTCGCAGTGCATGCCGCTGCTGGACGGCATCATGCCTGCTCACGTGCGCTACTCCAGTGTGGATGAAAGCCCGGCCGGTTTCTCCCGGTTCTGGTTGCGGGAGGTATTGCGCCAGCGGCTTGGATTCAATGGGGTCATCTTCAGTGATGACCTGAGCATGGCGGGCGCCGCCGTGGCCGGAGACATGCCGGCCCGGGTGGACGCGGCGTTGGCGGCCGGATGTGATTGCCTGCTGGTGTGCAATGACCCCGGGGCGGCGGGAGCGGCACTGAATCATCTTGCCGCGGCGGATCTCGATACGGGAGACCGGCGCCCGCTGTCCACGCTCATCCGACCCGAGGCACGGCGGCGGGCGAGGGACAGTATGGGTGGTCAGCGCTGGCGGCGGGCCTGTGAGCTGATGCTTTCACTGGAAGGAGTCACGCAATGAGCCGGGAAGCCTACCAACGGATGCTGGATGACGCGGATCAGTTGTATTCGAAGGCGGAGGTCTCGCGGGCCATCGACCGCGTGGCCGCGGCGCTTGCCGAGGATGTCGCCGACCAGGACCCGGTCCTCCTTTGCGTCATGAACGGCGGAATCGTGTTTGCCGGAGAGCTGCTGACCCGGTTGCCTTTCCGCCTGCAGCTGGATCATGTCCATGCCAGCCGTTATCGCGGAGAACCTCGTGGTGGAGAGCTGGATTGGTCACACCAGCCGGATACGCCGCTTTCAGGGCGTTGCGTGGTGCTGCTGGATGACATTCTGGATGAAGGCGATACCCTGGCCGGGATCCGGAAGTGGTGTCTGGAGCAGGGGGCCGACCGGGTGGTCACGGCGGTGCTGGTGGACAAACAGCATGATCGTCGTTGTCCGGAACTGCCTCGCGCCGATCATACCGCATTGTATGCGGAGGACCGCTATCTGTTCGGTTTCGGCATGGATTGCCGCGAGTACGGGCGCAATGCACCGGGTATCTTCGCGATACACGAAGAGGGGTGACATTCAAGCTTGCCGCTCAGGCGCCGATAAAGGCAGGAGAACCCCTGAATGGTACCCGGACCGGTATGGATCGACTCACTGTCGCAAAGGATGGCCTGGCCGCGATGATCCGCGGACACAGAATCCTGCTCCTGGGCGTACCGCTGGTGCCGGCCGTGCTGGTGTTGATCTGGTTCGTGATGCGCCCGCCGTTGTTCGGATCCACTGCAACCATGACGATCCATCCCGCGATGACGTCCGCGGCATCGAGGACGCTGGAGCGGGAGCTGACCACGCAGGCGCAACGCATGCGGTCGGGTCCTTTCATGCGATACCTTTTTGACGGAGCCGGCGAGGACGGCGTTGGCGGACATCAGCGCCCCTCGACGTTACTGGAACAGCTGACCATTGCGGTCGTGCCGGGCACTCGACTGTTGCAGCTGAGTTTCACGGCACCCGATCCGGATGTGCCACAGCGCGTGCTGGAGCATCTGACCGCGCAATTCATGGCGTACCACGAGGGTGAACGGATCCAGCGGCTGCGGCGGGAGACGCGCGCCGTGCTGGATCGCATTGAATTGCTGGCCTCCGGCCTGTTCAGTGATCTGGCACTGGGTCGGGAAAGTACCGGTCCGTGGCTGTCCGTTGCCGACGGATTTCCGGGTGGTACCGTGACGCGCCAGGTGGAACAGGCGCTGATGAAACGGATTCTGATCGATTACGATCGTGCGCTGCAGGGTGATGGCGACCCGACCCTGGTGGAGCCGCCACTCGAGCCAGTCGATGTCCGCTCGCGTCCCTATGTCAGCGCGGCGGCGGGTACGTATGCCGCGACGTGGCTGATGTTGTTGGTGGGCCTGCTGCTGCGCCAGCAACAGGTGTCGCTTTCCTTCCCGGACCGACTTGCGCGGCGCCTGAATCTGCCCCTGGCCGGGGTGCTCCCACTGGTACCCGGAACAGTGCTGTCGGAGGAGCACGACGCGACTTCCCTGCAGGAAGACGCCGACTATGCCGAAGCCATGCGTTCGCTGCGAACGACGCTGCTGCAGACACGCGGCACGAGCGCAGCCGACACGGAGTTACCGCGGCGGCAGGGTCGTGTCGTGCTGGTGGCCGCTCCGGAGTCAGCCACGGGTACCTCCACCGTGGCGATCAAT
Organism: Pseudomonadota bacterium; assembly: GCA_051747985.1. Taxonomy (GTDB): domain Bacteria; phylum Pseudomonadota; class Gammaproteobacteria; order Pseudomonadales; family Pseudohongiellaceae; genus PWQG01. Next base: position 5,685 of record JBNJGU010000007.1, read on the forward strand.
CTGGCGTTGATGGCCGGCCAGGTCGAGCGGGTCCTGTTGCTGGACGCCAATCTCCGTGCCGGGAGTGACACAGGCACATTTTGTGGCCTGGGCCGCGGGGTCGCGGGTTTGTCCCATCTGGTGGCGGGCGCCGCGCCGATGCGGCGGTGTCTGTATTCCATCGAAAAAGCCGGTATCGACGTGATTCCGGCCGGGGTGGTGCCCCCGAACCCGCAGGAGCTTCTGTCCAGTCTGCGGTTTCGACGTGTACTGAGGGTATTGAAATACCGCTATGACCTGATCATCATTGACGGGCCGGCAACGCACCAGCATGGTGATGCAGAGTTGTTGTCGTCACTGGCCGATCAGCTGCTGTATGTGGTGCGTCCCGGGCGCGGTGACCCATCGGCGGTGATGACAGGACTGTCGCGCCTGCGGCGGGCCGGGAATGACCGGCCCTGTCCGATGATGGTCTGCAATGCAGTGGATGTCCCATTGCTGCGGCGCTATGGATATACAGGATGGATGGCGGGCGCGGCCGGAGGTTATCGGTATGACGGCCCCGGCGGAAGGTTCCCGGTGAGCGGATGAACAGGGCTGGAAGGTGTCATCATGAATGTGGATGAACTGCGCGCCTGCCTGCAGGCGGAACAGGAGCCATGGGATGACCCCGGCGTGAAGCCGCGGGACCCGGCTCCCGAGCCCGAGCGGGATCGACTGGCGGAGATAGAAATGGCGGCCAGGCTGGGCTATCTGCTCTGTCAATGCACCTGGCCACCGCAGATCATGGTCATGAGCGGTGACGGGGAACTGTTCACCTGTCCAAGATGCCGGCGCCGACGGGACTTCTGACGGATGGCGCTGATTTCGGCCGCTGCCAGGTGGTCTGAGCCGCATGACTCATGCTACAAATGGGCGGTCCGATCGCTAACGCTGCTGGAGGCCTGCCCTTGATGAACGAGACCACCTTCGACCCCGGGGCGTTCAGCCGGGAGATTCCGGCTATCGATGGTCCGGCACCGGTCCATCTCTGGGACCCGCCTTTCTGTGGGGATATCGACATGCGCATTGCCCGTGACGGAACCTGGTATTACCAGGGATCGCCGATCCGGCGCGATGCGATGGTGCGACTGTTCAGTTCGGTGCTGAAGAGAGAGGGGGATCGGTATTTTCTGGTGACACCGGTCGAGAAAGTCGGCATTACGGTGGAGGACTGCCCGTTTGTGGCGGTGGCGATCGAGCACAGTGAAGTGGACGGTGAACCGTTGATCCGTTTCCGCCTGAACAACGGCGAATCCGTGGCACTGGATGGCGGTCATGAGTTGAGAGTGGAGCAGGAGGGTTCCGGAGAACAGCCGCATCCGGTTCTGTCGGTGCGGGACGGTCTGGAAGCGCTGCTGACCCGATCGGTGTTCTATGAGCTGGTTGATCTGGCGGACCATCAACAGAGCGGTCCGGAGGAATCGCAGCTGATGATCCGGAGCGCCGGTCGACGTTTCCGCCTGGGCGCATTGTGAGTACTTTCCATCGCGTTGCCCGGGCTTCAAGTTGACGGAAGTACCCAAAAACGTCATCATTACCGGCCTTTCTAGACACCCATCCTGAACTAACAGACGATTGGAGAATCCATGAAGGTTCTTGTAGCAGTGAAGCGTGTACTTGATGCGTATGTGAAAGTGCGCGTCAAGGCGGACAACAGCGGCGTCGACCTGGCGAATGCGAAAATGGCCATCAATCCATTTTGCGAGATCGCGGTGGAAGAGGCGGTCCGACTCAAGGAACAGGGCGCGGCCGACGAAGTGATCGTCGTTTCCATTGGCGAGAAGGCCTGTCAGGAGCAGATCCGCACGGCATTGGCACTGGGCGCGGATCGTGGCATTCACGTGGAGGCTGACAGTGGCCTGCAGCCACTTGCGGTGGCGAAACTGCTCAAGGGTATCGTGGAGAAAGAGTCGGTGGACCTGGTGCTGATGGGCAAGCAGTCCATCGATTCCGACAACAACCAGGTGGGGCAGATGCTGGGTGCGCTGACTGGTATGCCGCAGGGCACGTTCGCCTGCAAGCTGGAAGTGGCCGATGGCAAAGCCAGGGTCACCCGCGAGATCGATGGTGGGGAACAGACCGTTTCATTGAAACTGCCGGCCGTGGTGACGACCGATTTGCGTCTCAACGAGCCGCGTTATGCCTCGTTGCCCAACATCATGAAAGCGAAGAAAAAGACCATCGATACGTTGACGCCGGATGATCTGGGTGTCGATACCGCCTCCGGTCTGAAAGTGGTCAGTGTCGAGCCGCCTCCGGGACGCTCCGCCGGCATCATCGTGGACAGCGTGGATGAGCTGATCGACAAACTGAAAAACGAAGCCAAGGTCATCTGAAAATCCCGGCGAAACGCATTGAAGGAGGCGAATCCATGAGCGTACTGGTAATTGCAGAACATGATAATGCGTCGCTGGGTGCGACGACACTGAGTACGATTGCAGCAGCAGCGGAACTCGGACAGGATCTCGACGTACTGGTGGCGGGTAGCGGATGTCAGGCGGTGGCCGATGAAGCGGCGGCCGTCAATGGCGTGAACAAGGTGAAATTGGCGGATCATGCTGCCTATGAGCATCAGTTGCCGGAGAATCTGGCCGAACTGATCGCGGAGATCGGCAAGGACTACTCGCACATCCTGGCGCCGGCCACGACCACGGGCAAAAACCTCATGCCGCGGGTGGCGGCATTGCTGGATGTGACGCAGATTTCCGACATTACGGCAGTGAAGTCCGAAGACACCTTCGTCAGGCCGATCTACGCCGGCAATGCGCTGGCCACGGTACAGTCCACTGATGCCGTGAAGGTGATCACTGTCCGTGGCACGTCCTTCGACGCGGTGGATGCCCAGGGCGGGCAGGCCACCGTGGAGAACCTGGACATCGTCAAGGAGCAGGATGTCGCCGAGTTTGTCGGCGAGGAGTTGACCGAGTCCGAGCGTCCGGATCTGACGGCGGCTTCGGTGGTGATCTCTGGCGGACGCGGCATGCAGAATGGCGAGAACTTTGCCATTCTGGAGAAGGTCGCGGACAAGCTGGGCGCGGCCATCGGCGCCTCGCGCGCGGCGGTGGATGCGGGCTTCGTTCCCAACGACATGCAGGTGGGGCAGACCGGCAAGATTGTGGCGCCGAATCTGTATATCGCGGTAGGCATTTCCGGGGCGATCCAGCATCTGGCCGGCATGAAGGACAGCAAGGTGATTGTCGCCATCAACAAGGACGAAGAGGCGCCGATATTCCAGGTGGCCGATTACGGCCTTGTCGCGGACCTGTTCGAAGCCGTTCCGGAACTGGAATCGAAGCTCTGAGCATCGGGGTGCCCCGACCGTCCGAGTGACCCGATGGCATTCGGACAGACACAAATAACCCGGCATCAAGGCCGGGTTTTTTGTGTCCGCGACATCCGGTCATTCCTGGCCGGATGTGTCTCCCTCGCTGGCTTTCTCCTGTTGCTGGCGCCGTCGCAGTTCCCTGGGATCATTGGGCGCCCGGCCACGTGGAGGAGTGGGGGTAGTGGGTTTGGAGGCATCGCCCCTGCTTTCCTTGCCCGTGCTTTTCTGGCCATCCGGGGTGCGTTCCGTACTGGCAGCCGGTTTTTCGGGTGACGGAGCCGCGGTATCGTCTGGTGCCGGTTTCTTCCTGCGAGCCGTCTGACCTTGCGACGATGTTGACTTCTTGCGGGCGGGGGCCTTTTTCCTTGCCCCCTCCGGAACGTCGTTGTTGGCGTCGGATGAGGTTGCGGCGGCAGGCGCAGTCTTCGCATCGTCCGGCTCAGCCTTGCGATCCTCGGACTGATTCCTGTCGGAACCGGAGTCCTCCACGCCGGAAGTATCCTCTTCGCTCCGGGCCTTCTTGCGACCGGCGGCGCTCTTGCCACCCCGGCTGCCTCTTGCGCGTCGGGCTGGAGCCTTGGCCGAGGTGTCTTCCTCGCCTCTATCGCCATTCTGGTCCGATGCGTCAGGTGCCTGAGTATCGGTGCCGGCAGGGCCGGCTTCGGCAGAGGGCGTCTCGTCCTGCTTCTGGTCGCTGTTTTCCTCGGCCGTTTCCGGTTTCTTCCGCGTCGGGGATTTCTTGCCGGATCTCTTCTTGCGATTGCCGGAAGTCCCCTTTTTCTTTTCCGTCCCGTCCTGAGTATCTTCGCTGGCGGGCTGTTCCGGAGTTGTCTGCGTTTCCGGGTCGGACGGGGCCGTATCCACTTTCTGTTGCCGTGACTCACTCACGGGTTGTTCCGATGCAGTGACATCCTTCGCTGGTTGGTCTGTATCGGTCGGAGTGTTCGCCTTCACGGCATCGGTGGATTCCTCGGGCATGGGGCCACGCTGACGTGGCGTCGTATTCCGAGGCTTGCGGCCCTGGCGTCGACGGGGGCGGTTATCGTCCTGGCCGCCCTTGTTATCGGACTGGTCCGTGCCTGCATCGTCCTGCTGCCCAGCATTCGATTTCGCCTGGTTGTCCCCGTTGTCCGTCTGCTCGGTGGCCTTGCCGCCACGTCGTCGCGGCTTGGGAGGTCGGGACTTGTTGCGACCGCCCCGGGGTTTTTCGTCCCGGTTCTCATCATCGACGCCTGTGTCCTTGGCGGCTGCCGCCGGCTGTTTTCTGTTGTCGTTGCCGCTTTCGCTGCGTTTGCGGCGACCATCGCCGCGGTTACCACCGGAGCCTTTTCGGGCCTCGTCGCGCTCGTTGGATCTGCCATCCTTGCCGGAGGAGCCGTCCTGGCGACGGTTTTCCTCCCGCTTGCCGGATGCCGCTCCCGAGGAGGCATCTTTGCCGCTGTCCTGGCGACCACCGCCTCCGCCTCCCCGGCGGTTGTTGCGTCCGCCACGGGCGCGCTGGCCCGCACGGGAACGTGACGGCTCGGAAGAACGATTGCCCTGTTGCTTGCGATCGCGAGTGTCGGTGGCTTCGTCCTCTTCGTCATTGGCCGCCGTGGACAGCAGTCCACTGAAGGCGGAGAACAATGAACTGAACAGCCCTTTCCTGGGAGCCGCCTGTTCGGGCTCGGTGGCCGTTGCCGGTGCTGAAGTGGGTCGCGGTGTGGTCACGCGTGGTGCCTGCACGGCCGCCTTCTGTGGCGGTGGTGTCGGCTTGTCCCGGTGCAGGACTTCCTCGGGCTCCACATCACCATCGATCTCGTAACTGGGAGCGGAGGTCTTGTCGACATCCTGCTGGTTGATGTTCTGGATCTCGTAATGCGGCGTCTCCAGATGAGGATTGGGGACGATGATGACCCGGGCATTGCTCTGGGTCTCGATATCGGCCACGGCCTGACGCTTTTCGTTCAACAGATAGGAAGCGACGGCGATCGGTACGATGGCCCGGATTTCCGCTGTGCGTTGCTTGTTGGCTTCTTCCTGCAATACCCGCAGGATGGACAGGCACAGGGACTTGATATCACGTATGACGCCCTGACCATTACAGCGCGGGCAGACAATGGCGCTGGTCTCTTCCAGGGAGGGCCGCAGACGCTGCCGGGACATTTCCAGCAATCCGAAGCGCGAGATCCGGCCGACCTGCACGCGGGCGCGATCCGCTTCCAGCACGTCGCGCATCCGGTTCTCGACCTCCTTCTGATTGCGATTGGCACTCATGTCGATGAAGTCGATGACCACCAGGCCGCCCATGTCGCGCAGACGCAACTGACGGGCGATTTCCTCGGCGGCTTCCAGATTGGTGGTCAGCGCCGTTTCCTCGATATCCGCACCGCGCGTAGAGCGTGAAGAGTTGATATCGATGGAAATCAGGGCCTCGGTCGGGTCGATGACGATGGAGCCTCCCGACGGCAGTTTCACTTCACGCTGGAACGCCGATTCGATCTGGGCTTCGATCTGATAGCGGTTGAACAGCGGCAGAGCGTCCTCGTAGAGTTTGATCCGGGACTCGTAGTGGGGCATGACCTGCCGGACGAAGTTGATGGCTTCCTCGTAGGCATCCCTGGTATCAAACAGGACCTCACCGATATCCTGGCGCAGGTAGTCCCGGATGGTCCGGATGATGACGTTGCTTTCCTGGAAGATCAGGAAGGGGGCGGACCGTTTTTTCGATGCTTCAGTGATGGATTCCCAGAGGGTGAGAAGGTAGTCCAGGTCCCACTGCAGCTCTTCCTGCTGCTTGCCCACGCCGGCGGTACGGACGATGACGCCCATGCCGTCGAGGATATTGAGATTGCTGATGATTTCCCGCATTTCGGCGCGTTCATCGCCCTCGATCCGTCGTGAAATGCCACCGGCACGAGGATTGTTGGGCATCAGCACCAGATAGCGGCCGGCGAGGCTGATGTAGGTGGTCAGCGCGGCGCCCTTGTTGCCACGCTCTTCTTTCTCCACCTGGACGATGACCTCGGTGCCTTCGGCCACCAGGTCCTTGATACCGGGGCGGCCGGTGCCGTCAGACTTTCCGGTATGATATTCGGAGGCGATTTCCTTGAGGGGCAGGAAGCCGTGGCGTTCCGCGCCAAAATCGACGAATGCGGCCTCCAGGCTGGGTTCCACCCGGGTGATGCGTCCTTTGTAGATACTGGCTTTTTTCTGGATCCGTGTGCGGTTCTCGATATCCAGATCGTACAGCCTCTGGCCATCGACCAGGGCAACGCGCAACTCCTCTTCCTGGGTTGCGTTGATCAGCATACGTTTCATGTTGATGATTCACTCTTCTGTAAGCCAGAACAGTCAATCAGGTGGTGCAGGGCAGTCGCAGAGCTCAAGGTTGGCGTTGTGCGCTGGTCCGGTGTACGCCAGACCGCGATCGCGTGGCGCGATAACAGCCGGATACGCCCGTGCCGGACACATGGGTATCCGCTGTCGCATGACCCCGAGCGGCCGAGAGGACCTGCTGCTCCTGTGATTCCGGTCATGCATTTCGCTGCAAGGGCTGATTGTCGTCACCTGTCTCAGTGTCAGCGGGTTCCCGATACAACGGTCTTTCGATGGAGACTGCCATTGACGGAGAAGCCGGTTCGCATCGTCGGGTCAGTGTGTCACATCGCAGCGTCGTTGTCGGAACGCCTTGATTCGATGTCTGTCGTGTTATTGGAGACCGCCGTCATGTACGGCCGTCTGCCCTGAATCCTTAACCTGACTGTCAGTCTGGTCGGTTTGTTCACAATACCGGCTTTATGCCGGTACCTCGTTTGGTCCGGTTCTGTTGACCGGGCCGTATCACTTCTTTCTGTCCGTGCAGTACTTCGCGTCGGTCCTTCCGGCTTTCGTGCCGGCAGGTGCTTCCGGAATTGCGCTCCGGGTGATCTGGTGTTCTTTGCCGAACCGGACATGTTGGTCCGGTGCGCCGTTATGACGGCTTGGTGGCAGCGCTCTGAATATAGCAGGTAAATCGACTGTTTACAATGCAGTATAATAGTGATTTGTCCAGAGTGCCTCTACCTTGTTGCGGCCCCCTGCCGCTGCCCCTACAATGCCGGACATTCAACGATGAGCAAGGATTCTGCATGTCACTGATCGTGATCCGCCGGACCGGAGCCAGTCAATGGCGGTTACACCACCGTGTATAGACCGCTTCCACTGTTCATCGGTCTGCGCTATATCCGGGCCCGGAAGAGCAGTCAGCTGATCTCCTTTGTATCCCTGATCTCCATGCTCGGCATTGCGCTGGGCGTACTGGTGATGATTGCCGTGTTGTCGGTGATCAACGCATCCACTACGGTCATGCGCACCGAAATGCTCAAGAGTATCCCGCACGCGAGTCTGCGGGTACCCGCGCAATTTCAGACCGCCAGTGGTCCCGATCCCGACTGGTTATCGGCGATTCTGGCCCACTCGGGTGTGGTCGGCGCCGCGCCGTACCGACAGGGCGAGGCCTGGCTGCAGTACCGGGACAGGGCGGATTTCGTCCGCGTGCGCGGCATCGATCCGACCCTTGAGCGAGCCATGCAGTCCCGTGGCAGTCTGCGGCTGCAGCGTGCGCTGGAGGCACTGGAAGAGGTTCCCGAAGGCATCGTACCCGGCACCGCGCTGGCGGGACGCCTCGGTGTGTTTCCGGATCAGCGTCTGGACCTTACCTCACTGGACGCGCTGACGGCGCAACAGGGTGATCGGACCCGGAGTTTTCGGGTTCTTGGCGCAACAGATCTGGGATTCTATGGCAATCGCGACACTGCGTTGATCCGTCTGGATGCGGCCGAAACACTGTTTGCCGGTGATCGGGCGGCCGCGGAGCTGCGTGTACAGTTGCGTTTTGATGAACCCCTGGAGGCCGTGGCCAGGCTGGATGCCGTGCTGGCATCACTGCCACCGGCCGACTACGGTCCCGTGACGTGGAGAGAGAGCCAGGCCAGTCTGTTCAACGCGTTGCGCATGGAAAAGCGCATGACCGGTTTCATGTTGTTGATGATTGTCATCGTCGGGGCAGTCAACATTGTCTCGACACTGGTCATGGTGGTGGCCGACAAGCGTGCCGATATCGCCATACTCAGGACCATGGGGGCCAGTCGGGCGGGGATCATGGGTGTATTCATGACGCAGGGCATGGCGGCCGGGGTGGTCGGCATTCTGATCGGGACGGCTTCAGGCGCGTTGCTGGCCCGACAGATGGGAGCCATCACCAGTGGATTCGATGCCCTGCTGAGTCGTTGGCTGGCGCCCGAGGGCACGTACATGATCTCGCACCTGCGGGCCGAGCTGCTATGGTCCGATGTGGCACTGGTGGCGGCCGGTGCGTTGTTGATCAGCTTTCTGGCCACGTTGTATCCGGCATGGCGCGCAGCCAGGGTGGAGGCGGCGGATGTGCTGCGCTATGAGTGACAGACGGGAATGTGAATATGAGTGAGTCCGCGGCGGTGCTGGCGTGCACCGGACTGAAAAAAGTGTACGGCGAGGGCAGTCGCGCTCTGGAAGTGCTGTCCGGCATTGAACTGGAGGTATCCGGTGGTGAACGGGTGGCGATCACGGGAAGTTCGGGCTCTGGCAAGACCACCCTGCTCAATCTGCTGGGTGGTCTGGATACGCCTTCGTCCGGCCAGGTGCGAGTGGGGGGGCAGATACTGAGCGATCTGTCCGAGGCTGACCGAGGACGCCTGCGGAATCGGGCGCTGGGATTTGTCTATCAGTTCCACCACCTGTTGGGAGAATTTACCGCGCTGGAGAATGTGGCCATGCCATTGTTGATTGGCCGGATGCCTGTCGGAGAGGCCCGGGGTCTTGCCGCCGGGATGCTGGAGCGGGTCGGCCTCGGTGGCAGGCTGGAGCACAAGCCGCCGGAACTGTCCGGCGGCGAGCGGCAGCGTGTCGCCATTGCCCGGGCGCTGGTGGGCAGTCCCGACTGCGTATTGATGGACGAGCCTACCGGCAACCTGGATCGGCAGACGGCGGGACAGATCCAGGCCCTGATTCATGAGCTGAACAGAACGCTGAGAATCAGCTTCATCATCGTCACGCATGACGAGACCCTGGCATCGAGCATGGATCGGCGGCTGGATCTGCGGGATGGTCGCCTGGTGCCGGTGGCGGGGGCTGCATGAACAGGGCATCGCGTCTGCCGCTGGCGTGGTGGATTGCCACCCGCTATGTGCGCACCGGAGAACGGAGTCAACTGGTGTCGTTCATGTCGCTGCTGACGATCGGCGGGCTGGCACTGAGTGTGACCATACTGATCGCTGTGCTGTCCGTGCTCAATGGCTTCGAACGCGAGATGCGGGAAACGGTACTCTCGATTCTGCCTCAGGCGACCGTGCAGAGCGCGGGAGGTGCCGACGACGACACCCGGAGATCGCTGGAACAGACGCTGCGGGATCATCCCGAGGTGATCGAGGTGGCTCCGCTGGTGCAACAGGTCGGCGTGGTGGCCACCGACAGATCCGCCAAGGGCGTGCTGGCGGCCGGCATCGACCCGGAGGCGGAGCAGCGCATCTCGCCCCTGGCGCGCTACATGGATGGCAACGGTTTTGACGCCCTGCAACAGAATCGCTTCCGTATGCTCATGGGCCAGACCCTGGCCGATCAGCTGGGGGTCCGTGTCGGGGACAGTGTACGCCTGTATTCGCCATCATTATCGATCAACCCCGTGACCGTGTTGCCGTCGCAGCGCGCGTTCGAGGTGGCCGGTATCTATCGGGTCGGCACGCAGGAGCTGGATGGTGAAATGGTGTTGCTGCGGCAGGACGATGCCCGCTCGCTGTTCCGCCAGCGGCCCGCTGACACGGGAATGCGTCTGCAGTTCAGCGATGTGCTGCAGGCGGATCGAGTGGCGGATGAGCTGGGTGCCGGATTGCCCCCGGGCTGGCGCATCAGTTCCTGGACCGACGAGTTCGGCCCGGTATACGAGAATATCCTGTTGTCGCGCACCATCATCGGTCTGTTGCTATGGCTGTTGGTGGCGGTCGCCGCATTCAATCTGGTGGTGAGTCTGGTCATGATCGTGCGTGACAAGACCGCCGATATCGCGATCCTTCGGACCATGGGAGCCAGTCCGGCGCTGGTGGCGCGGATATTCCTGTGTCAGGGCTGCCTGGTGGCACTGGTCGGTACCGTGCTGGGCATGATCGGTGGGGTGACATTGGCGTTGACCGTGACGGATCTGTTCCAGTGGTTCGAGCAGCTGTCCGGAGCGGAACTGCTCAGCGCGGATATTTATCCGGTGGATTATCTGCCGTCCCGGCTGCAGCTGGCGGATGTGCTGGTGATCGGGGCTGGCGTGGCCGTACTGGGTCTTGGTGCCAGCCTGTATCCGGCGAGACGGGCCGCCCGTATGTCTCCCGTCGAGGCGTTGGGGAGCCTCTGAAAAAGCCGGGTATGACGTCGGATGGCGCGTTATGCGCTATAACAATCCCGGGGATCCCCGGATTATTGCAGGCGGATCCACCCCGACAGGGATTGTCAGGGCATGTTACGTACTGGAATGTTGGCATTGTCCGTCGGACTGGGCCTGGCAGCCATACTGCCGGTCGGTGCCGACGTCTCGCGTTTCGGGCTGGCGGGGTTGGCGCCGCCCGTGTGTCTGCTGTTTTTGTGGCCGCTGCTGCGAAGTCATCCCCTGTTGCGTTCAGCGCTTGTTGCCGCGGCCCTGTTGTGCGTGGGAGTCGGTATCACCCTGTGGCGGGGACACCTGTATCATCAGGATCTGCTGCCGCGGTCCTGGGAGGGACACGACTTCTGGGTGCGTGGCGTGGTTGCCGGGCTGCCCCGGAGTGACGGACGGCGCATCCGGTTCCTGTTCCATGTACAACAGTCCTGTCTGACCCTGTTGCCGGAGCAGTGTCCGTCGGAATCCGGCGGCTTCGCGCCCAGGCGGATTCTGTTGAGTCTGTACGCACAGGAGCCAGCCGTCCGGCCCGGCCAGCAGTGGTGGTTTCGTGTCCGTCTGCGGCGGCCGGGTGGCACCGTCAATCCTGGCGTGATGGATCAGCAGGCGAGATGGTTCCGGGAAGGTGTCAGCGCGGTCGGTTATGTCCGCGAGACCGCATTCAATCAGCGGCTTGCCCCCGGCCGACCGGTACTGGCCCGTCTCCGCCACGCATTGTCGGAGCGATTGCGGTTGCCGGATGGAAGGCTGTCAGTCCAGGGGCTGGTACACGCTCTTGTGGTCGGAGACCAGAGTGGTATCACGGATGAACAGTGGCAATTGTTCGCGGACACAGGCACCAGTCACCTGGTTGTGATCTCGGGTCTTCATGTGGGGTTCGTCGCCTGGACCGTATTCCTGCTCGTCGGCGCCTTGCTGAAACGTGTTCCAGTGACGCCATCGCGATGGCCCTCGACCCGTTTGGCAGGAATCTGTGCGATATTCGCTGCCGCCGGCTATGCCGCCCTGGCCGGGTTTTCCCTGCCCACGCGGCGGGCCCTGATCATGCTTGTGGTGGTGTTGGCCGGACGTATGGCGGGTCGTCATCATCCGCCGACTCTGGGATTTTCCGTCGCGCTGGTATCGGTGTTGCTGCTGGACCCGCTGGCTGTATTGAGCGCGGGCTTCTGGTATTCCTTCACCGCCGTGGGGGTATTGCTGCTGGGCTTCGGTTTCCGGGGGCCGTCATCGCCCCGGGATGTATCCGGTGTGGAAAAACTCTGGGAGCGCTGGGGGCGGTCGCAGTGGGTCGTGTTCGTCGGTCTGCTGGTACCGATGATGGTGTGGCAGGGCAGTATTTCCCTGGTTTCTCCGCTGGCCAACATTCTGGCCATTCCGGTGGTGAGTCTGGTGATCGTTCCGCTCTGTCTGGTTGCCGCTGTGATGTCACTGGTATCGCAGACGGCCGCCAGCCTGATGTTGCTGTTGCCTGCCTGGTGTCTGGCATGGCTGGAGCGTCTGCTGATCGTTCTGCGCGACCTCGCCGGGGAGCTTGCGGTGGTGTCGCTGCCTTCACTGTCATGGCCGGCAACGGTCTGTATCGTGCTTGCCACCGTACTGCTGTTGCTACCGGCGGGTTGGCCCCCGCGTCGGCTTGTGTTGCCGCTGATGGGGCCGCTGTTGCTTTCACGGCAGGATCTGTTCGAATCCGATACGGTCCGTCTGCTGGTGGCGGATGTGGGACAGGGTCTGGCGGTGATCATACAGACCCGACATCATACGGTGGTGTATGACACCGGGCCGGGCGAAGGGCTGCTGTCGCGGATACTGCTTCATGAGCTGCGTGCGGCCGGACACGAACGGGTACACAGTGTGATCATCAGCCACGCTCACGCCGACCATGTCTCGGGGCTGGACAGACTCGATCAGCAATTCAGGGTCGACCGTCTGTGGGTCGGGGCGGGACGTGGAGTGGATCACGCCGGGTCCTGTCGGGCCGGGCAGTCATGGAGGCTGGACGGCGTCCGCTTCCGCATGCTGCACCCAGGACCCGCGGATCGCCATCCGCGGCGCGACAGGAACAACGGGTCCTGCGTGCTGCTGATTCAGGCCGGAGGGGAGGGCATCCTGCTGCCCGGCGACATCGAGGCGGAGGCCGAGTCCGCCCTGGTCGAACGCCTGTCACAATCGCTGCAGGCGGATATCCTGTTGATGCCGCACCATGGCAGCGGCAGTTCATCGACCGGTGGTTTCATCGATGCCGTCGACCCGTCACTGGCCCTGTTTTCCTCCGGCAGGGGAAACCGGTTCGGCCACCCGGCCGATGAGGTGCTGAGCCGCTACCAGGAGCGCGGCACAGGAATTCTTGGTACACCGGGGTCCGGGGCCATCCGTCTGTGCCTGGGTGCGGGCTGTTCGGGTGGCCCGGTGGAGCGTCAATACCGCGCCGGACGGCCGCGTTTCTGGCGTTGACCCGGACGCTGCCATCGCGGGAAGGGATTGTGATAAAGTAGCCCGAATTCACGGGAGGCGAGTTGTGGTTGAAATCATCAGGGCCGGCGGCTGGTTGATGCTGCCCATCATACTGTGTTCCATCGTGACCATCGCCATTGTCATCGAACGGTTCTGGACCTTGAATGAGAACCGCATCGTGCCGCGTTATACCACCGGTCAGGTGTGGACCTGGATCAAGAACAACGAGCTCGACAGCAATCGACTGCGGGAGTTGCGGCTGTCATCGCCACTTGGCCAGGTACTGGCGGCGGGCCTGGTCAATGCCCGCCATGGTCGGGACATCATGCGGGAGAACATCGAACAGGCGGCCGGGCTGGTCATCCATGAGATGGAGCGCTATCTCAGCACGCTGGGAACCATTGCCGCGATCACACCATTGCTCGGGCTGCTGGGAACCGTGATCGGCATGATCCGGGTGTTCACGGAAATCATGGTGCAGGGCACCGGTAACCCGAATGCCCTGGCCGGCGGCATCTCCGAGGCCCTGATCACGACGGCGGCGGGTCTCACTGTAGCCATTCCCGCCTATGCCTTCCACCGTCACTTCCAGCGCAGAGTGGACACACTGGTGCTGTCGCTGGAGCAGGAGTCGGGCAAACTGGTCGATGCCCTGCACAGCGATCGCCGGGTCAACCTGCAGGAGCCGGTGGAAGAGTGAAGTTCCGTCGCCGACAGCGAGAGGAACCTGCCATCAATCTGACCGCACTGATTGATGTGGTGTTCCTGTTGCTGATTTTTTTCATGGTCACAACCACGTTCAACCGTGAAACCCGTCTGGCCGTCAATCTGCCGGAGGCCGATGCGGAAGCGGCCGAACCCTCACCCGAACAGCTCGAAATTGCCGTGGACCCGGATGGGCGCTACGCAGTCAACGGACGCCTCCTGACCGACCGTGAACCAGGGACTTTACGCAACGCGCTGGAAGATGTGGCGGGTGACGATCGTGGCATGCCCGTCGTGCTGGTGGCCGACGCCGAGGCCACGCATCAGTCCGTGGTCACGGCCATGGATGTACTGGGACAGTCCGGGTTCAACCGGATCAGTATCGCCACGCGAGAGTCCGCCACCGATGCTCCGGGGCAGGACGATGCATCGGGAAATACCGCGCCGGTGCGGGAGTAGGAAGCCATGTCCAGGGAAAGCCATATCGCACCATTGTCCGACAGTGGCCTGCGGATCTACCAGCGTCTTCTGAAATACGTGCTGCCCCATTCGGGCATGTTTGCCATATGCCTGGTGGGTTATGCCATCTTCGCCGCCAGCAGTCCGGCCACGGCGGCCTGGCTGGGCTGGACCATCGACCAGGTAGAGGCGCAGAACGCCGATGCGCGCCTGATCAGTCCGATTCTCTGTGTGCTGATCGTGCTGATGCGGGGGGTCGGCGGTTTTCTCGGTGGTTATTCGCTCGAGTACGTGGCCAACCACGTCATCCATCGTCTCCGGGTGCAGGTCGTGCATCAGTTGTTGTCACTGCCGGTCGGTTTCTACGATGGGCAGACCGTTGGCCGACTGGTGTCCAAGGTGACCTACGATGTCATGCAGATCAAGGGCGCGGCGACCAACGCCGTGACGATCCTGCTGCGTGAAGGACTGACGGTGGTCGGACTGTTACTGGCGCTTTTTTGGACCAACTGGCGCCTCAGTCTGGTGTTTCTGCTGGTGGCACCGGCCGTGGGCTGGGTGGTCTATCTGGCCACATCCCGCTATCGGAAGTACAGTCGCCAGATGCAGGACTCGATGGGAGATGTCACGCAGATCACCAACGAGTCGATTCGCGGGCAGCGGGTGATCCGTACCTTCAATGCCACCGGGCATGTGGCGCGGCGGTTCAGCCGGGCCAGTGAAAGCAATCGTCGCCAGAACATGAAGATGGTGTTGACCGAGGCCACTGCGACACCGTTGATCCAGGTGCTGGTCAGCATTGCCATGGCGGCACTGCTGTGGTTTGCCATGTCTCCCCGGATACTGGCCAACACCTCGGCCGGGGAGCTGGTGACCTTTCTGACGCTGGCGGGACTGCTGGCGAAACCGCTACGGCAGTTGTCCGGCGTCAATGCCATCATCCAGCGGGGAATCGCCGCTGCCAACAGCATATTCGACCTGCTGGATGAAGAGCCTGAAAAAGACATCGGTACTCGCGGCATCTCCCGGGCCCGGGGCGCGGTCAGTTTCCGGCATGTCCAGTTCGCCTACCGTACCGGAGAGCCGGTATTGAACGACATTTCCATCGACGTCGAGCCAGGCCAGGCTGTGGCACTGGTCGGGCGCAGTGGCAGCGGCAAGTCGACACTGGTCAGTCTGTTGCCGCGATTCTACGATCCGGTCGCCGGGCAGGTGTTGCTGGATGGTGTGGATCTGCGTGAATATCGACTGGAAGATCTGCGAAGACAGATTGCGCTGGTGTCACAGGAAGTGGTGCTGTTCGATGGCACCGTGGCCGAGAATATCGCCTATGGCTACGATCAGGAGGTGGATGAGGAAAAGTTGCTGGAGGCGGCGCGCAACGCCCATGCCATGGACTTCGTGTCGGAACTGGAAAATGGTATCCACAGTCAGGTCGGGGAAGGCGGGTCGCGTCTGTCCGGGGGGCAGCGGCAACGCATTGCCATTGCCAGGGCCTTTCTCAAGGATGCGCCCCTGCTGATCCTGGATGAGGCCACGTCCGCTCTGGACTCCGAGTCGGAGCACCATATCCAGGAAGCGCTGAATACACTGATGCGTGGCCGCACGACTTTCGTGATTGCCCACCGACTGTCCACGATCGAGAACGCCGATCGCATTCTGGTCATGGATCAGGGCAGGATCGTCGAGTCGGGGCGACATCGTGAGTTGCTGGAGCAGGGCAGCCACTATGCCCGGCTACATCGCATGCAGTTCAATGAACCGGCGCCGGGTCCCGACGATGGGACTGACTGACGCCTGGTACAGGAGGGCTGGATGGCTGCATCTGTTGCGCCCGCTGGCGGCCCTGTTCGGTTGGCTGGCTTCCAGACGCAGACGCAGGCTACAGCGTAATCAGACCTCACTGCCTCTGCCGGTCATCGTGGTGGGTAATATCACGGTGGGGGGCACCGGCAAGACGCCCGTGGTACTTGCCCTGACCGAGAGCCTTCGCGCGGCCGGTTACCGGCCTGGCATCGTCTCGCGAGGATACCGGGCCCGGCCGGGTTCGCTGCCCCATCGGGTCTCGCTGCATGACGCTCCGGACCTGGCGGGTGATGAGCCATTGCTGCTGGCCCGCCGTGCCGGGGTGCCTGTGGTGGTGGATCCGGATCGTTGTCGTGCCGTGCGCGAACTGGCCGCCCATGGCGACTGTGATGTTATCATCAGCGATGATGGCCTGCAGCATTATGCCATGCCACGTTGCATGGAAATCGTCATGGTGGATGGTGAGCGGGGACTGGGGAATGGTCTGTTGCTGCCTGCCGGTCCAATGCGGGAGCCGGCCGACCGCTTGATGCAGGTCGATGCCGTACTGGTCAATGGGGAGCCGACGAAAGCGGTCCGCAGACAGTTGCGGGACAGTGACTGGAAAGCGGTCAGGCTGGTCTGCACGGCCTGGGTGAACCTGAAGGACGGCCGTCGCGTGGCGCCCCGGGCGCTGGAGGTGGATGACGGGCTGTACGCCGTGGCGGGCATCGGGCATCCCGATCGTTTCTTTGCCGTGCTGCGTTCGCTGGGGTACCGGTTCCAGTCCCGTCCGTTCGCGGATCATCACGCTTTCCGGAAAGAAGACTTGGCGTTCGCCAGTAAAGGCACGGTGGTCATGACAGAGAAAGACGCGGTCAAATGCGCCGGATTCGCGCAAGCGGACTGGTGGTATATGGAGGTGTCGGCGGAGTTGCCGGAATCCCTGCTGGAGACAATCCGTGGACGCTTGCCGGATCGGGCCGTCCCCGGAAATGAATCATTGAGGTGATCAGATGGATCGAAGATTGTTGAGTGTACTGGTATGCCCGGTCTGCAAGGGAGAGCTCCGTTTTGACCGTGAGCGGGGCGAACTGCTGTGTTTTGCCGATGCCCTGGTGTTTCCGGTCAGAGACGGGATCCCGGTCATGCTCGAAGAAGAGGCGCGGGTGATGCCGCCACAGGAGATCGAGGCACGGCGATGAGTTTCACGGTCATCATACCGGCACGCCATGCCTCCACCCGCCTGCCGGGCAAGCCCCTGCTGGATATCGGCGGCTGGCCCATGATCCGCCACGTCCATGATCGGGCGATACGCAGCGGAGCCGCGGCAGTGTATGTGGCGACTGATGATCAACGCATTGCCGACGCCGTTGGACAGTTCACTGATAATGTGGTGTTGACCTCTCCCGATCATCAGTCCGGAACTGATCGGGTGGAAGAAGTGGCACGGCGGGTGGGACTGTCGGACGAAGAGATCGTGGTCAATGTCCAGGGTGATGAACCCCTGATCGATCCCCGACTGATCGGGCAGGTGGCCGGGGACCTGTCGGTGCATCCTGATGCGGGAATCAGTTCCCTGTACGAATCACTGACGGAAGGTGATGCACCCGAGGATGCCAATCTGGTCAAGGTGGTTACGGATGAACGGGGTTTCGCGCTGTATTTCAGTCGCAGCATGATTCCCTGGCAACGTGCCTCCGAGGCATCGGCAATGAATCTGAAGCGGCATATCGGGATTTACGCCTACCGCGTTGCCACATTGCGCCGTTTCGTGACATGGCCTCCCGCCGACCTGGAGAGGATGGAACGGCTCGAGCAGTTGCGTGCTCTTGTCAATGGAGTACGGATACATATGAGTGAGGCCTGCGTACCGTCCAGCGGTGGAGTCGATACGGAGACGGATCTGCAGCGTGTCCGGACGCTGTTGGCGGGCCACTGACATGGATAACGGGAGACGTTTCAATGAGTGACAATCAGCCTATGCGTGTGTTGATGGTCTGTCTGGGCAACATCTGCCGTTCTCCGACAGCACATGCGGTCATGGAAAGCCGATTGGCTGCTGCCGGGCTTGGCGACCGGATCGAGGTGGATTCGGCGGGTACCGGTGACTGGCATGTCGGCAAGGCCCCTGATGCCAGGGCACAACAAGCGGGCCTTGGTCGGGGCTATGATCTTTCGGCCTTACGCGCAAGACAGCTGGTGATGGATGACTTTCATCAATTCGACTACCTGTTGGCCATGGACCACAATAATCTGGCACACATGCAGCAGATGGCGCCCGCCGGGTTGCGGGAACGGATTCATCTGATGTTGTCTCCGCTGCAACAGGCGGACGAGGTTCCGGATCCGTATTACGGAGCCGAAGACGGGTTTGATGAAGTGCTGGATCTGGTCGAGGCAGCCTGTGACGCTTGGGTGGATGAGTTCCGGCGACGCCTGGAAAGCCGGCATTGACGTGATTGCCATCGAGCCAGATCGGGATCTGGAGGATCTGACGACATTCGGTGTGCCGGCCCGTTGCCGTTTTCACGCGGCCCCCGGGTCGGTGAGCGAGCTGATCGACGTGTTGCACTGGGTGCGGCGCAAGGGGCTGCCATGGCTGATACTGGGAGAGGGCAGCAATGTGCTTTTCACCGGTGATTATCCGGGACTGGTCATCCGGGTAAGGATTGACGGAATCGATTTCCGGGCCGGGGATAACGGTGATGTGCTGGTAAGCGCGGGCGCCGGGGTCAACTGGCACACACTGGTGGAGACCTGCCTGGCGCATGGCGCCCATGGCCTGGAAAATCTTGCGCTGATCCCCGGTAGTGTTGGTGCCGCCCCGGTCCAGAACATCGGTGCCTACGGAGTTGAGCTTGGCGATCGCCTGGACCACCTGGAAGCGCTGGATGTCGAAACCGGCGAGGTCGTCACCATGACCGCGGAAGAGTGCCGGTTCGGATACCGGGACAGTATATTCAAGCGATCGCTGGCGGGCAGTCGCATCATCACCGGGGTTGTCCTGCGCCTTTCCGAGCGACCTGACCCGGTAGTGCATTATCCGGCCCTGGCGGCCCGTCTCCGTGAGCAGCATCTTGAGCCTTCGTCCGCCAATGTGTTCCGGGCTGTATGTGAGATCCGCCGTAGCAAGCTTCCGGATCCCGTTCTGATCGGCAATGCCGGCAGTTTCTTCCGCAATCCGGTGGTGCCGCGCTCCCGTCATGAAGCGTTACAGGAACAATTCATGAGCCGCTTTGGTGAGTTGCCCGGTTTTCCGGCGGGAAGCCACGAGCTGGTGAAACTCCCGGCCGCCTGGTTGATCGAAAAGGCGGGATGGAAAGGGTATCGGGAAGGAGACGCGGGCGTCCATGATCGTCAGGCCCTGGTGCTGGTCAATCACGGACATGCCAGCGGGGCACAGATTGCCCGATTGGCCGGGCGCATTGCCGACAGTGTCGAGGCCCTGTTCGGGGTCCGACTGGAACGGGAGGTGACTGTCCTTTGAAGAACGAGGCGCCATTCGATCACCGCCGGCTGTTGTCCGGAATGACCACCCGGCCGGGTGTCTACCGCATGCTGGATGCGGAGGGCAATGTTCTCTACGTGGGCAAGGCCCGCAATCTCAAGCGCAGGGTCAGTCAGTACTTCCGTGCCTCCGGACTGGATACGAAAACCATGGCGATGGTGTCCCGTATTGACGGTATCGAGGTCACTGTTGCCACCAGCGAAACCGAAGCCCTGTTGCTGGAACAGAATCTCATCAAGAAGTTGCGTCCGCCCTACAATATCCAGCTGCGTGACGACAAATCCTATCCGTATATCATGATGACGGATCGTGACCCGTATCCGCGTCTGGCGTTCTACCGCGGCAGCCGCAAGCGCAGAGCCTCGTTCTTCGGACCGTATCCGAGTGCCAGCGCGGTGCGGGAGACACTGGGGATACTGCAGAAGGTGTTCCGTCTGCGCCAGTGCGAGGACAGCTATTTCCGCAACCGATCCCGTCCCTGTCTGCAATATCAGATCGACCGCTGCACGGCGCCGTGTGTCGGTTTCATTTCCCCGGAAGCCTATGCCGAGGATGTTCATTTCACCCGGCTGTTTCTGGAGGGACGCAGTGATACGTTGATTGACGAGCTCTCCCGCCGCATGGAAGAGAAGGCGGAGTCACTGGAGTTTGAGGGGGCTGCCCGTATCCGCGATCAGATCACCGATCTGCGGCGCATCCAGCAACAGCAGTCGGTGTCCGGAAACCAGGGCGATGCCGATGTGCTGGCGGCGGTCATGGAGTCCGGACACGCCTGTGTACATTGCGTGTTCATCCGCGGAGGGCGGGTGATCGGCAGCAAGAATTTTTTCCCCACGGACCGCCTGGCGACCAGTGCCGGCATGCTGTTGTCCGCCTTCATTGCCCAGTATTACATCCGGGACGGCGGCGCGGGCCATATTCCGGCGGAGTTGCTGGTCGATCCGTCCATTGATGGCGCCGATTCCCTGGAGCAGGCACTGGGCCGACTGGCGGATCGCCGGGTCCGTATACGCCATGCCGTGCGCTCTTACCGTTCGCGCTGGCTGGAGATGGCCAGAGCCAGCGCGGAACAGGGGCTGCAGGGGCTGCTCAATGACCGCAGGCAGGTCCACCAGCGCTTTGCCGAACTACAGGAAGCTCTGGGGCTGGAGGAGTCTCCGCAACGCATCGAGTGTTTCGACATCAGTCATACTCAGGGCGAAAGCACCGTGGCCTCCTGCGTGGTGTTTGATGTAAACGGCGCGCGCAAGTCCGATTACCGGCGCTACAACATCGAGGACGTGGCCGCGGGCGATGACTATGCGGCCATGGAGCAGGCTCTCCGTCGTCGTTTCCGTCCGCCTGCCCGGGGGGAACGCGAATCGTCCACGATTCCTGATATCCTGCTGATCGACGGAGGCAAGGGTCAACTGCGCCCGGCACGTGAGATCCTGCAGTCCTGCCAGCAGGAAGAGACCCGATTGCAGGATGTGATGCTGATCGGTATCGCCAAGGGGATCTCACGCAAGGCCGGGCAGGAGACGCTGTTTCTGGCTACCGGGGAGCGCTTTCGGGAGATCGTCCTGCCCGAGACCTCACCGGCGTTGCATCTGTTGCAGCAGGTGCGGGACGAGGCCCACCGATTTGCCATCACCGGGCACCGGGCGCGCCGTGCCAGGACCCGCAACCGGTCACCGTTGGAGGACATTGCCGGTCTCGGGCCGAAGCGGCGTCAGGCGCTACTGAGGTATTTCGGGGGGTTGGCGGGCCTGAGAAAGGCCAGCGAGGCACAGCTGTCCCTGGTGACCGGTATCAGTAAAAAACTGGCAGCGGATATTTATGCCGCTCTGCACAATGAGTAGAATGGATTTTCGCAAGGAGAAAGCGCTGCATGAATATTGCCAATACCGTCACGATCATCCGGGTGCTGCTGGTGCCGGTCGTGGTCCTGCTGTACTACGCCCCCATACCCGGCAGCGAGTGGCTGGCCGCCGGGGTGTTCGCCGCGGCCAGTCTCACCGACTGGCTGGATGGTTATCTGGCGCGCCGGCTGGACCAGACTTCCCCCTTTGGCGCTTTTCTCGATCCGGTGGCGGACAAGTTGCTGGTGGTGTCCGCACTGGTGTTGATCGCCGCCAACTATCCGGGGCCCTGGTTTGTGCTTCCCATCGCCCTGATCATCGCCAGGGAAGTGTTCGTCTCCGCGTTACGCGAGTGGATGGCCAGCAGAGAACAGCGGGATGCGGTGGCGGTCGGCTTCGTCGGCAAGGTCAAGACCACGGTACAGATGATCGCCATCATCGTGTTGCTGGCCGCCACTCCAGACTGGCCTCAAGCGTTGAGACTGGCGGGTACCGTGCTGCTGTACGCGGCGGCTGCCCTCAGTGTGTGGTCCATGTGGATCTATCTGCGCAAGGCACTTCCGGTACTTCGGCTGGAGCAGTAGAAGGAATCGGGAAACAAGTGAAAAAATCATCGGAAACCGCCTTTCCGGTGCTTGACAATCCAGCCAATGGCATTAGAATAGGCGCCTCTTTCGGACGACGCAACACAGCGTCACCGGAGAGTCAGAGCGGGAATAGCTCAGCTGGTAGAGCACGACCTTGCCAAGGTCGGGGTCGCGAGTTCGAATCTCGTTTCCCGCTCCAATTTTCAAGCCGCAGGTCACCAGCAATGACCGAGACCGAGGCTACCTGGCTGCCAGGTGAGATGGAAAGATTTCAGGCTGGGTGGCAGAGTGGTCATGCAGCGGACTGCAACTCCGCGTACGCCGGTTCGATTCCGACCCCAGCCTCCATTTCCCGCATTTTACCCGTTTCCCGGATCACAAAGGCTTCCAGGCACTTTCCGTCAGCTTTCCTGTCTGCCCGGGTGGCGAAATTGGTAGACGCAAGGGACTTAAAATCCCTCGGTGGCAACACCGTACCGGTTCGATTCCGGTCCCGGGCACCATTGTCGTGAAACCGGCCCTGCATATCGTGGGCTGTCCCAGAAGCGGTACCACTCTGCTCGCTGAAATGATCCATGCCTGTCATGCTGGAATTCTCTATCCCCGACATGAAGAGAGCATTCTGGATGTGCTGCCGGATCAGGATCGTATCCGGCTGTCCAAGAAACCGAATGATCATCGCTGGGTGAAACCGGTGCTGGATGCCAACAGAAGCCTGTATGTTCTGGCCATGGTACGTGATCCGCGGGCGGTCATCGCCAGTCGGCATGCCGCGAGACCGGGGATGTATTTCTGCAATTTTCCGGTCTGGAAAAAATCCGTCGATACCATCCGTGAACTGGGGTCCCACAACAGGGTCATGGTGATCCGGTATGAAGATCTCGTCCGTGACCCGGGTTGCGTTCAAGAGAAGCTGGAGGGCTTTGCGGCATTTCTGAAGCGAATACATGATTTTCAGGAATACCACCGGGTCAGTGAGCCGTCCCGGGAAGCACTGGATGCCATGAACGGGGTGAGGCCGCTGGACGAAAGCAGGCTGGACGGATGGAGAGAGCATCTGCCGAGGATAAAGCAGCAGGTGTTGCGATTTCCGGCCCTGTCGGAGGAGTTGGTCCGGTTGGGTTATGAGTCGGATAATGGGTGGAGTGCCTTGCTGGATGGTGTGTCGGCAAAGCAGTATCCGTGCCGCTATGATGATGACGCTAACCGGTTCAGGCAGATGGAGCAGCGGGTACGGAAAAGGCTGGCGACGGCCGCCTGTGTGCGGCGACTGCGCCGACTCGGGTCATGATCGCAGCAACAATACGGCCACTGCCATCATCCCCAGTGCGACACCCAGCAGGATGCCTCCCGTGCGCACCGGGTTCTCATCCGCTCTGGTGACGGAGTCTTCCTCTGCCGTGCGAGGTGGCTCCGGTTGGTCCATGGTGCCGCCCATGCCCTTGGCCATTTCCTTCTCCAGCTCCTCGCGTGACAGAAAATCGAGGTCCCAGTGGCTGGTCATCTGCTGTTTCACATGACACTCGTCCTGCCTTGCCTTCTTCGACTTGCTGTCGGGCGAGCGGGTCTGTCGGTACTGGTCTGCGCTCACGTCGTCACCTCGTATTCTGCCACGCTGTGGCGGCCTGGCTTGAGAGTCAACCCGGACTCATGCTGGCCAGCGTGCGCCGGGCCGGTTAGACTTGTTGTATCACAGTAATGCCCCTGATCGCGACCATCATGGCGGATTGCAGGACATATTCTGAAACCATACGGGAGTGGGTATCAATGAAACTGGAACAGATTCTGCTGGATCCTTCCGCGGTATACGAGACACCGCAACGGGTGGTGGACGATGCATCCCTGGAGAAAGCTGACAAGATCCGGGTATTGCATCACTGGGAGTACGACGCCCGGCGGGTGCTCGATTCCGAAGGGGAGGGCATGGACAAGGGCGATGCCTCGACCGTGTTGCAGTCCGTACTGGAAGCACTGGAGTCGCTTGGTTCGGGACCGGGAGAAGAATGAAGGAAATACGCCTGCGCAAGGGGCGTGATGCCTCGCTGCGGCGATTGCATCCCTGGATTTTCTCCGGTTCGTTGAACGAGCCAGACGGTGAATCACCGACGGACGGCGAAACCGTGCGCGTGGTGGATGCCGGGGGCAATGCCCTGGCACTGGCCGCCTGGTCCGGCCGCTCGAGGATCCGGGCACGCGTCTGGAGCTTCGATGCCTCGGAGGTGATCGACACTGCCTTCTTCGAGCGGCAGCTGCGGCAGGCCATCGGCCGTCGTGGCGAACAGGCCACCAGACCGGGCGTGGCCTGCAGGCTGGTGCACGGGGAATCGGACGGACTGCCCGGGCTGATCGTGGACCGCTATGACCGGGTGCTGGTCTGTCAGTTTCTGGCCGCCGGTACCGAGGCCTGGAAGGAGGAGGTGGCCGACCTGCTGATGACGCTGTTGCCGGTTGATTGTGTCCATGAACGCTCGGATGTCGGTATCCGTGAACTGGAAGGGCTTCCACCCCGCCGGGGATTGATGCGGGGCATTCTGCCCGAAGCGCGCATTTCGATTACCGAGCATGATGCGCAGTACTTCGTGGATATCGAGGGCGGGCACAAGACCGGCTTCTATCTGGATCAGGCGGCCAATCGTCAACTGGCCCGCTCACTGGCGTCGGGGCGCAGTGTGTTGAACTGTTTCTCCTATACCGGCGCGTTCGGTGTGGCGGCGTTGCAGGGCGGTGCCAGCCATGTCACCAGTATCGATGCCTCGGAGGCCGCGCTGCAGTTGGCGGAAGAACATATGGACCGCAACGGGTTCGCGGACCGTCATCTCGCCCTCTGCGCCAATGCCTTTCAACAGCTCCGCCGTTTCCGGGAAGAAGGGCGACATTTCGACCTGATCATACTTGATCCGCCCAAATTCGCGGACAGTCGCAATCAGGTCAACAAGGCCGCGCGCGCCTACAAGGACATCGCATTGCAGGCAGCGCATCTGCTGTCGCCCGGAGGACTGCTGATGACATTTTCCTGTTCCGGAGCCATAGACATGCCGTTATTCCAGAAAATCACCGCGGATGCGCTGCTGGATGCCGGCCGTTTTGGTCAGGTGCAGCACTGGCTGTATCAGCACGGTGACCATCCGGTATCACTGCCGTTTCCGGAAAGTCTGTACCTGAAAGGGCTGGTCTGCCTTGTCGATTGATTACCTTCGGTCATTCTCTACCGGACACGGAGACATTCGCGATATAATCGCGACCAGCACGATTTGACCGGAGGCGTAATGCGGCCCATAGCCATTGTGATCGATCTCGAAGGTACCATCAGTTCCACCCGTTTTATTCGCGATGTCCTGTTCGTCTATGCGGAACAGTTTCTTCCGGACTATATCCGCAAGCACAAGGATGAACGCGACGTGGCGCGCCAGCTGCGCAGCCTCGGCGACAAGACCGGGATCCTGCAGAAAGACACCGAGGGGCTGGTGGCCTGTCTGCAACAGTGGATGAGGGACGGCAACGAGGTGGCGGAGTTGCATGCGCTGCTGGGACTGGTATGGGAAGAGGGTTACAGCAAGGGCGAGTTTCAGGCCCACGTCTACGCGGATGTGCCAGACAGGCTGCGAGAGTGGCTGGACCGGGAAATCAA
>JBNJGU010000008.1:0-31359 GCA_051747985.1 Pseudomonadota bacterium
GCGATCGGCCATTGCTGGACTTCATCATTACGGTGGAGAACCACTATTATTTCGCGTTGCTGGCCCTGCTGCTGCCGCCGGTATTCCTGATCTTTCCGCCCACGAAGTCGGCCACGCGATATTGGTATGACATCATTCCGGCCCTGGCGGTGTTCTGCGCCAGTGGTTATTTTTTCATCAACGCCGAAACCATGCTGGATTATGGCTGGGAGTTCGGCGCGCCGGATACGGCTGTGTGGATTGCCTTCGGCCTCTGGGCCCTGACACTGGAAGCGGTCCGGCGCACGGGCGGTCTGGTGTTGTTTACCCTGGTACTGCTGTTCTCCCTCTATCCGATGGTGGCCGAGGACCTGCCCGGCGTGATCAGTGGTATGGCTTCGTCGCCGGCCAATACCGCCGCCTACCATGTGATGAGTATCGAGAGCATTCTCGGCCTGCCGTTCCGCGCCTTCGCCAACCTGGTGATCGGCTTCCTGGTCTTTGGTGTGGCCTTGCAGCATACCGGCGGGGGGCGCTTCTTCATCAACCTGGCGTTTGCGTTGTTCGGTCATGTCCGGGGTGGGGCGGCCAAGGTGGCGATTGTCTCCAGTGGCCTGATGGGCTCGATGAGCGGTAGCGTCATCACCAATGTGCTGACCACCGGTCAGATGACCATTCCGGCCATGAAGCGTAACGGCATGGAGAAGGAGTACGCCGGCGGTGTCGAGGCCTGCGCTTCCACCGGCGGTGTCCTGTTGCCACCCATCATGGGGTCGACCGCTTTCGTGATGGCCACCTTTCTCAATGTACCCTACAGTGAAGTGGCCCTGGCGGCGGCGATACCGGCGATGCTGTATTTCTTCGGCCTGTTCATGCAGGTCGATGCCTATGCGGCCCGCAAGGGCCTCGAGGGCATTCCCCGTGAAGAGCTGCCGAGCCTGCGGGATACCCTTCGGGAGGGCTGGTTCTACATCGTGGCCTTCGCGACCCTGGTCTTTCTGCTGATCGTCATGCAGCGCGAGGCCATCGCGCCCTACATTGCCAGCGGACTGCTGCTGGTGCTCAACCAGTCGACACGTCAGCATCGCTGGGGCTGGGCCGAGGCGGGCCGCTTCCTGGAGGCGACCGGGCGCCTGCTCTGTGAACTGCTGGCGATCATGGCGGGTGTGGGGCTGATCGTCGGAGCGATGTCCCTGACCGGACTGTCCGGTACGCTGGTCAATGATCTGTTGTACATCGCCGGTGATTCGGTTCTGTTGCTGTTGCTGATGGGCGCCCTGACCAGTTTCATTCTGGGTATCGGCATGACCGTCACGGCCGCCTACATATTCCTGGCCATCATCCTGGCGCCGGCCCTGGTGCAGAGCGGGCTGGACCCGATGAGTGTGCACCTGTTCATCCTGTACTGGGGCATGCTTTCATTCATCACGCCGCCGGTGGCGTTGGGTGCTTTTGCCGCAGCCAGCGTGGCCGGCGCGTCGGCGATGGCGACGGGTTTCCGGGCCATGCGGTTGGGTGGCGTGATCTACTTCATCCCGTTCTTTTTTGTCCTGGAACCGGCTTTGGTCCTGTCGGGGGCGCCGACTGATATCATTCTCACCACACTGACGGCGGTGGCGGGGATCGCCCTGTTGGCCGGTGCACTGCAGGGATACCTGCCCGGACCGGGTCATCTGGACCGCGACGGGATGGCCGGCCTGGCGGGGCGCTCCATGCTGGGTGTCGGCGGGGCGTTGGTGGCCCTGCCCGGACTGGCCGTGATCGGCTTCAATGTCGGAGACATGCCCTTGCTGGCCGCGGGGCTGATCATTGCTGTCATCGGGGGGCTGCTGAGTCGGCGTCGTGCTGCCCGGACTGACCTGTCGCGGTCGTAAAGGAAATTTCCACATGAGCAGTTCAGCAGGGGTTCGTGGAGCAGCCTCGCTCCGCCGTATCGAGCAGAGCCGGATGTTCCAGGGGGCGGTGATTGCCGTCATCATTCTTTCGGCGCTGACCATCGGCGCCAAAACCTATGACATTCCGTCGACGGCCGCGCAGGCGCTGGGCGTGATGGATGTGGCCATCACGCTGTTCTTTCTGGTGGAGATCGTGTTCCGCTTCGTCGCCTGCGAGGACCGGCGCCGGTTTTTTGCCAATGGCTGGAATGTTTTCGACACACTGGTGGTCCTGGGCAGCCTGATTCCGTTACAGAACGCCGATGCGATTCTGATCGGCCGGCTGTTACGTGTGTTCCGGGTGCTCCGACTGGTGTCGGTGGTGCCAGAACTGCGTTCACTGATCACGGCGCTGCTCAAGGCCATTCCCAGAATGGGATACATCGCCCTGTTGATGTTCCTGATCTTCTATATTTATGGCGCGGTCGGCTCGCTGTTTTTCGCGGGCATCAACGAGGATCTGTGGGGTGATGTGGCCATCGCCATGCTGACCCTGTTCCGGATCGCCACGTTCGAGGACTGGACCGATGTCATGTACGAGACCATGGCGGTTTATCCTCTCAGCTGGATCTACTACCTGAGCTTCATCTTTCTGACCGCCTTTGTGTTCCTGAACATGATGGTGGGCACGATTCTGGAGGTCATGACCGAGGAGCGTGACGAGGCTTCCCGGCGAGAAGCCCACCAGGAACGCCACGATATGGCGGACCAGCTGGCCCGGGTGGAACAGAAGCTGGACCGCTTGCAGGCCCGACTGGATGAGCCGGGCCATGGGGGCCACGGTTGACCGCAGTTTACAGAGCGATCGCTCGATCGTTGTTCATTTATTGATCGATTTTCGGAATCCGTCAGCATGTCCCAGTGGAATTGTGGTTTCGGCCGGCCGGCGTCGTGCCGATTACAGAATCCGCTACCGAATAATCCGGTATCCGCAAGACAGTCCTCGGGTGCAGCCGATTCAATGTAGGACGAGAGCAAACCCCAGCAGAGGGGCCTCGTCGAGTATTGATCGTGTCATGAATACGGAAACCTTCGGGTTGTTGTTCCTATGAAGTGAGTGGCTGCATTCGAGAATACTCCGGCTTTAATCCAACAAGAATAATGATACGGAGAACTGCATGATGCCTATTTCCACCCACCGTGGGCTGGAGCGCCTGTTCCGTCCCGATTCCCTTTCCATTGCCATCTCCATGACACTGCTGGCCTCCACTGGCGTCGGGCATGCCCAGCAATCAGAACAGACAGAAATCGAGGAAGTCATTGTCACCGGCAGCTTCATTCGTCGTAGTGAGGGTTTTACAGCCGCGTCTCCCGTAACCACGATGGAAGCTGAAGACCTGCAGGCCGAGGGCACGGTCAACATGGCGC
Organism: Pseudomonadota bacterium; assembly: GCA_051747985.1. Taxonomy (GTDB): domain Bacteria; phylum Pseudomonadota; class Gammaproteobacteria; order Pseudomonadales; family Pseudohongiellaceae; genus PWQG01. The sequence continues at coordinate 3,282 of JBNJGU010000008.1, forward strand.
AGGTTGTCTATAACATGACCGCCAATGCCGGTACCGGTATCACCAGTGGCATCCAGGGTGTCGCTGACAATGGGGTCAGTTTCAACCTGCGTGGTCTGGGTTCCAGGGCCACCCTGCAACTGCTGGATGGCAAGCGGGTTTCCAACGACAACGTCAACATCCTCATGCCCAGCATCGGTATTCAGCGCATGGAGATCGTCACCGATGGCGCGGCCGCGCTCTATGGCACGGACGCGGTGGCCGGTGTGGTCAACATCATTCCTTATACGAGCTATGACGGAATGCAGATGGAATTTTACGAGGAGCGTGATTCCCGCGGTGATTTCCACGACCGTAATCTTTCGCTTCTCTGGGGCACTGAAGTCAGCGGGGACATCAATGTGGTCACCGCGCTGAGTCATCGAGATCAGGGTGAACTGCGCTGGCATGAGCGTCCCGAGCATATGAACGCGGGGCTCACGCACAATACCGGTTCTCACCCCGGAAACTTTCTGGCGCCGGTGCGGGACGAGAACGGAAATCTGACCGGCGAGCGTACCCTGAAGGGGGATCCCAATTGCGGGCTGGTGGTCGAGGATCCCGCGCAGGTTCTGGCGAATCCATACGGCCTGGATTTCGGTGGTCGCTGCTGGCTCGATTTCGGCAGCACTCGCAACTATCGTAATCCACAGACCATCAGCCAGTTCTACGGGAACATGGAATATGATCCCAGTGAAGAGTTTTCGCTCTCTGCCCAGGTGACGTGGTCACGTCAGCTGCGCAATGTACGGTCCAATGCGGCCAACCCGGGTGGTCGGGTGGATCAGCTGCCCATGGTCCGTGGTGAGTTGCCCGGCAACACCTTCAGGGCCATGGCGGCTGATGGTCGGGAGCTGTTTGCGCAGCCGCGCCGCAATCCCGATGGGTCTCTGCTCCTGGATGGATATGGTCGACCGTTGCCACAGCGTGGTGATGATGGCAACGTGCTGCTGGCCAACAATCGGTTCTCCCCGCTGGACAGTGATCCGATGGGTGGTGTGCCCTTCTATGAGGATGTGGTGCTTGACGCATGGAACCCGTTCGGAAAAACCAACACCAGTCCGAGTGGCTTCAATGACGACAAGACCCATCCGACGCTGTATGACTATCGTAACTGGCGCTTCTCGCTCCAGGCAGACTTTGCCGTGCCCTATCTGCCCGACTGGGATGGGTCGGCGTATTACACGAATTCCACCTATTCCCAGAATCACCGCGATACCCAGTCGTTCTCCTTCAGTGCCATAGAGCAGGGGTTGAACTGCGACGTCATCAATGACGTGGATCACTGCTTCAATCCATTCGGATTGGTGGAAGAGCGTTTTGCCACCCCGCAGCATGTGGCGGATGCAATCTGGGAGGTCGGCCGACTCCATAACGAAGATCAACTGCAGACCTTTGATGTGGTATTGAACGGCACCATATCACCGGGTGGTTTCGAATTGCCGGGTGGCCAGATCGGCGCGGCCGTTGGATACCAGCGTCGACACGAGAAGCAGTCGATCACTCCGGCTCCGGTCTTCATCGATGGGGACCAGTTCATTGGCACCCAACAGTATCCAAGCTCCTATACTCGACACGTCAATGCCGGATTCATGGAATTCCTGTTCCCGGTATTGTCCAATGTCGAGTTGGGCGCGGCGGTCCGACGCGAGGATTTCAGCAGCGGCCAGGCTTCCACCATCGGCAAGTTCGGGTTCGTCTATGAGCCAGCTGACTGGATCGCTTTCCGGGGTACTTATGGTGAAGCATTCATTGCGCCGACACTCAATCAGCTGTTCTCGGCAGAGGATTGTGGTCTGACCAACGTGGATGACCAATACACGAGCTTTTCCGGATGGATTGCATCATGCGCGGAAGGCAATCCGGATCTCAACTCCGAGACCTCCGACAGCATTTCGCTGGGTATAGACCTGGTGCCGACGGACAACCTGAACCTTTCGCTGACCTGGAGTGAGACGGATTTCAAGGATCGTATCGTCAGCACGACAACGCAGGACATCATCCGGACCGATTACGCCAAATTCCAGCTGGCTACCGGCTTTGCGCCCACTGACGCTCAGCCCTACCCGCCGCTGGATATGCTGCGCAGCTGGTACAACAGTCCCGAATCGGATCCGCGCATCGTTCGTGATCCGCGCAACATCGAGACCGTACAGTTGATCCGGCAGAGTGATTCCAACGCATCGAACATGCTGGTACGTGCCATGGACGTGGAACTTGATTACGACCTGCCCTGGCGTGATTGGGGGGATTTCCGCTTCAGCCTGAATGGTACTTATATCGATACCTATGAGTTCCAGCTGACTGAAATTGATCCAGTCAGGGAGGCGGTCGGCAATCAGAACAATGATTTCGGTGCTGTTCCGGCCATGCCGCGCTGGCGTGCCAATGCGCGTCTCGGATGGAGCATGAACAACCACATGGTCAGCACCACGGTACGTTACATTCACGATGTCCGTTTTGACGCCAACGAGTTCTCCTTTCAGCAGTTCTTCCCGGTGAACAACTGGCGTCACACGGAGGAGATCCGGGCCTGGACGCAGATGGATGCCTTCTATACCTACAATGATCTGCAGGTATTGAATGGCAATCTGTCGCTGACGGCCGGGATCCGGAATGTGTTCGATCGCGAAGCACAGAAGACCGGCATGATTGCGGGTGCAGTGACTGAGTTGCAGGATATTCTCGGTCGGGTGGGTTATGCCCGGGTGAACTTCGAGTTCTGAGCCCGGATACAGGCTTCAACCCCAAAGCGGGCCATCAGAAATGATGGCCCGCTTTTCGTGCGGCCGGGCGTTCGGGTTCGTCTTCGTCGAAATCGTCCTGCTCTGTTTCGCTGCTGACATCAACCGCGTTCTGCGTGCGGTATTCGGAGGGTGTCAGTTCGTGCAGCTGCTTGAAGGACTTGTTGAACGTGGACAGGGAGTTGTAGCCCACTTCCATGGCAATCGTGGAAATGGGCACCCGGCGCTGACCGGCGTCCCGCAGCCTTCGGGCGGCGTGATCGATCCGGCACTGGTTCAGGAACTGGTTGAAATTGCGGTAACCGAGCTGCTTGTTGATGAAGCGTCGCAGGATGTACTCCGGCATCGACAGCACCCGGGCCAGTTCTCCAATGGTCAGTTGCGGGTTGGCATACAGTGCATCTTCCTCCAGTGCCAGCCGGATCTTCCGGGCCAGTGCCTTGCTGCTCAGTTCCCGGGCGTGGATGCTGGTGACGTTGTCTGTCCGGGTCAAAGGGAAAATGAGCTGCGAGGCTTCCTGGTGGAGTCGGAACGTGGACAGGTTCAGCGCCAGCGCACAGAGCATGATCAGGGTCACGTAGATGGTACGGATGTCGTTGTTGATGATCGGCAGCAGGAAGCCTGACAGGACAATGACCATGACAATCAGTCCCATGATGATCACGAATGGCCCCCGCAGCTGTCTTCTGGGCTCCACCAGATCGTCATTCCTGTTGCGCGCGGCCAGGTAGATGGCATGCGCGGCCAGAATGGCCATGATCGATTGCGGCAGCACGCCGAACAGCCACCAGTCGGGTCCGCTGGTGGGCAGACTGCCGTCATGGATGGTGTGGCCGAGCAGTCGCAGCCCGATGTAGGCAGTGACCACGGCCCAGAACGCGGGCTGAATGCGCGTGTTATCCTGGAACAGGTGGCGGCTGATCACCCAGAGCAGGGCCGGTGTGACCATGGCCCCGGCACGGAATATCTGGGTCATCAGTGAGTCGGGGAACAGGTAGCCCAGGCCGACCAGGAATACATAGGACATCAGCCCGAGACTGAACAGCCCCATCAGGCGGCCCAGCATCAGCTTGTGATAGTGCAGCAGATAGGACAGGGCCATGAACAGCAGTTGGGAGACTGCCATGGCGCAGGTGATATGGAACAGGGTGTCATTCATGATGGTAGATCCGGTCAGGTGCGGAGTTTATTGTTGATTTGAATCAATACTACGCAATCCGGGCGGCGGTGGGCAAGAAAATGAATGTATTCAAGGTTGACCGACCAGACTCTGCAATGTTTGTAAAATTTTGCGCCAGATTTGTAACAATGAAGCGCTGAAGGTTGATTCCGTGCCCAGAAAACCGTACGCTCGACGTCAGCAGCACATAGACTAGCCAGGTCGCAAGATACTGTGCTCCTCCATCTATACAACAAAACATGGAGTACCAAGCCGTGAACTTCTCACTTACACGCAGACGATTCATCAAGAGCGTCATCTTTTCGGGCGCGGCCGCGGGCAGCGGTGCCGGATGGTATCTGGCCACCGCCTCGGCCCAGCAGCCGGCGGGTGGCGTGGAGCGCCTCGTTTCCCTCAATATCAATGGCCGGACCCGGCGCGTTGACGTACTGCCCCAGGAGACACTGGCGCACACGCTGCGCTACAAGCTGAACCTGACCGGTACCAAGCTTGGCTGCAACCGCGGCGAATGTGGCGCCTGCACGGTCACCATCGACGATGTCACGCACTATGCCTGTTCCACCCTGACACATGAGGTGAAAGGGCGGGAAGTCGTGACCGTTGAGGGTCTCAGGTCCGCTGACGGTGCCTTGCATCCCGTACAGCAGGCCTTCATCGACGAACTCAGCCCGCAATGCGGTTTCTGCACGCCCGGACAGATCATGTCCGCGGTGGCGCTGCTGAAGACCAATCCGCGTCCGACACGCGAGGAAGCGCGTCAGGCGCTGTCGGGTAACCTGTGCCGTTGTGGTGCTTACGATCACTATCTGAATGGCGTGATGCGCGCCTCGGGGCAACTGTCATGACGAACAAGCATATTGGTAAGAATTTCACGCCGCCCGATATCGAGGGCAAAGTAACCGGTACAGCCCGCTACGCCGAGGATTTCCGGCGTGAGGGCATGGTATTTGCGCGTCTGTTGACCAGTCCGCTGCCCGCGGGCCGTGTGGTCAGTATCGACACTTCCGAAGCTGAGGCGATGGAAGGCGTGGTTGGCATCCTGACCACGGAAGACCTGCCGCAACCGCCTCCACCGGCCAATCCGTCACTGGCGTCGGACACGATTTCCTACATCGGCCAGCCGATATTGGCGGTGGCCGCGGAAACCGAACAGATTGCCGAGAATGCCATCGAGAAAATCCGGATCGAATTCGAGCGCCTGCCGTTCGTCACCGATCCGCTGGATACGCTTGTTGAGGGCGGGCCGAACCCGTACCCCCAGGGCAATACCCTGATCCGTAACGCGGGTGAAGCCGCCGCCGGCACCACCGCGTCGGGCACCGATGTTGGCGAGATCAAGTGGTCCGCCGATGCCGTGGCCTCGTTCCGTGCCGGTAACGAGCCCAGCGGCGTCGATTTCGGGGAAGAATGGTCCTACGGTGATATCGAGGCCGAGTTCGCCGAATGTACCTCCATTGTGGAAGAGCCCTTCGTGACCATCGGCCAGCCGCACCATGCGCTGGAGCCACGCACTGGCATGGCCTACTGGGAAAACGGCCGCTGCTATTTCCACGGTTCGCTGCAGAGCCACACCATCGGTATCGCGCCGCTGGCCGGTATGCTGGGCATTGATCCCGCGGATCTGGTGTTCATCAATGAATACACGGGTGGTGGCTTTGGTGGCAAGATCTTCCCGTATCCGATCATGGCGGTTACCGGTCACCTGGCCCGCAAGGTCAATCGTCCGGTTCAGTTGCGGATCACACGCGAGGAAGAATTCTACATCGGCCATGCACGCTCCGGCATGCAGGGCTGGATGCGTCTGGGCCTGAAGGAGAACGGTGAAGTCGGTGCCTGCGACGTGGTCATCGTCAATGACGCCGGCTCTGGTGGTGGTGGCAGCGGCAGTTCGTCCGCTGGCCATATTTCGCTGATGCTGCAGCCCAAGGCCATGCGCTTCCGGGGCGTTTCGCTTTATACAAACACGACGCCCCGTGCCGCGCAACGCGGTCCCGGCCAGAACGAAATGGCCGCGGTACTGGCGCCGATTGTCGACAAGGCGGCCCGTCAGGGTGGCCTGGACCGAATGGAAGTGCGCCTGCTGAACGCACCGACCAGTGAGGATGTGTTCGGACCCAACAGAGGCACACTGACCAGCGCGTTCATGCCGGCAGCCATCCAGCAGGCCGCCGACATGTTCAACTGGGAAGAGAAGCGCCAGCTTTCCGGGCGCCGCAACGGCAGCAAGGTCACCGGTATCGGTGTCGGTATGGGATACCACTCGGCTGGTGCCAGTGGTTACGATGGTCTGCTCCGTATCGGGACGGATGGTCGTCTCTACCTGCACACTGGTGTGGGTAACCTGGGCACCTATTCCTACAGCTCGGTCGTCCGTGCCGCCGCTGAAATGCTGAAGGTCGACTGGGAGAACTGCGAGATCGTTCGCGGTAACTCCGATCTGCACCTGCCGTACAGCACATACCAGGCTGGCAGTAACACGATGTTCACCGAAACCCGGACAAACTACGTGGCCGCCATGGATGCAATACGCAAGCTGAAGGAGATCGCGGCCACCGATCTGGGTGGCGTGGCCGATGACTATGACATCGACGGTGAGCGCGTTTTCCGGATCGACAATCCCTCCCAGGGACTGACCTACGGCGAGGCGGCCCAGCGCGCCATCGAAATGGGTGGTGAATACAGTGGTGAGGAGTATCCCGACAACCTGAATGACGTGACCAAGCGTTCGGTCCAGGCTTTGGCGGGAAGCGGTCTGATCGGTGTATCCAAGGACGAATTGCGTCACGAGGGTACCGTTCCGGCCATGACCGTCGCCTTCATGGAAGTCGAACTGGACGAGCAGACCGGCAAGATCGACATCAAGGACTATACGGCCGTGGCCGATTGCGGCACCATCATTCATCCGATGGGCTTCAGTCAGAGCATGAACGGTGGTTCTGTCTGGGGATATGCGCTGGCTGCCTATGAACGCCATGTATACGATCCGCAGAATGGCCTGCCGGCCAATGTCGGGTTGTACCAGGCCAAGGTGCCGACGTATCTGGATGTCCCGGCGACCACGCAGGTCGCGGCAACGGACATTCCGGATCCACAGAACCCGATGGGATCGCGTGGTGTGGGTGAGCCCGCGCAGGGTTGTGCGGCTGCAGCCATGATGAGCGCCATTTCTGACGCACTGGGTGGTCACCTGTTCAACCGCGCGCCGGTCACGCCCGACATGATCGTCAACCATGTCGCGCAGAACGACTTCAACACCGGCGAACTGAAAACGAACACATTCTGAGGTTTTTATTATGAGTGCACATGACGTAATGCCCGATATGAACCTCTACCAGCCGGTGCAGGTGGACGACGCGGTGGCTCTGGCCACCCGTCTCGCTGAACGAGGCTGGCTGGTAGGCGGTGGCCAGGATACCTATGGCTGGCTCAAGGATCGCGCCAAGCGGCCCGAGGCCCTGATTGATCTCAAGGGGATCGAGTCCATGCGTGGTATCAGAGAAACCTCGGATGGCATCGAGATCGGAGCGCTGGCCACATTGACGGAAATCGCCGGCAATTCGCTGGTCCGGGAGCGGTATTCTCTGCTGGCCGAGGCGGCGGGTGTGGTAGCCAGTCCGCAGATCCGTAACGTCGGAACAATTGCCGGCAACGTATCGCAGGACGTGCGTTGCTGGTACTACCGGCGGGGACTGGATTGTTACCGTGCTGGTGGCAATCTGTGCTATGCCGATACACCCGAAGCCCAGAACCGCGAGCATGCGATATTCGATGCCAGTCGCTGTGTGGCCGTGACGCCGAGTGATACGGCACCGGCACTGGTGGCGCTGGAGGCCGAAATGGTCATCCGTAACGAGAGTGGTGAACGTGTCGTCGCGGCCGAGGATTTCTTCCTGGGACCAGATGTCGACATCGAGAACACCACGGTGCTTCGTCCGGGTGATATCCTGACGGCGGTTCGTATCCCGTCGCGCTGGGCCAATGCCGAGTACTATTTCGAGAAGGTCGCGGACCGGAACGTATGGGACTTTGCGCTGGTGAACATTGCTGCCGTGATGCAGATCAACAATGGCAGCATCGAGGATTCGCGCATTGTCTGTGGCGCTGTATCCTGCACACCACGTCGTCTGCGCGATGTCGAGCGTGCCGTCCGTGGACGCGCGCGTAATGCGGAAACCGGCGAGGAAGTGGCGTCTCTGGCCAGTCGCGGAGCGCGTCCACTGACACACAATCACTACAAGATGCCGATGATGGAGAATCTGGTCCGACGCGCAATGAGCGCCTGACGACCCGGAACCTGTCCGGTATGTATGACGTGAAAATGAAGGGCAGCCTGCCGCATAGTGGGCTGCCCTTTCTTTTGGTCGGTGGTCACGAAGATTTCTCTGTATGGAGACGCTGACCGATTCCGGGGTGCTGGTTTTTCTGGGTGTGATACTCGCCTGCAGCATCCTCGCGGATATCGTGGCGAATCGCACCCGGATACCACGTATCTCGCTTCTCGTGCTGTTGGGCGTGGGGATCGCCGTGGTCCGGCAGTTGTGGCTTTCGGAACCGCCTGAATTGTTGCCGCAGGTGCGCCAACCCCTGATCGAGCTTGCCCTGGTCATGGTGGCATTTCTGCTCGGTGGTGAGTTCACCAGCGAACGTATACGCAATCTCGCGGGTCCCGCCACGGTATTCTCACTGTCTGTTGCGCTGGTCAGTGCCCTATTGGTCGCGGTCGGCCTGAGCGTGGTCGGATTTCCCCTTGTCGTCAGTCTGGCACTGGCCGCCATCGCCGTCGCCACCGATCCAGCGGGCGTGGTCGAGTCGATCCAGGGAGACGCGGTTCATTCTGAGTCAGGCAGACTGCTGGTCGCGGCAGTGGCCGTGGATGACGCCTGGGGCGTGATCTTCTTCGGCCTTTCAATGGCGCTCCTCGGTTGGACGACTGAAGTGGGCGGGAACGGCGCCGAAATTCTTTCTACCGTCTGGGAATTGGGCGGGGCCGTGGTGCTGGGCGTCGCCGTGGGTTTTCCTGGCGCATGGCTTACCGGGCGGCTGGAACCGGGTGAGCCGACCCGCGCCGAAGCGTTCGCGTTGATCCTGTTGCTGGCCGGCCTGTCATCGTTGCTGGGCGTCTCCGAGCTGTTGGCGTCGATGGTGGCTGGCGTGATCATCGTGAATCGGGCCGAGCATCATCAACGCTCATTCAGCGAGATCGAGCGTATCAAGTGGCCTTTCCTGGTATTCTTCTTTGTATTGTCGGGTGCCAGCCTCGACCTGACGGCTCTGTCGTCCGGGCTGCTGCTGGTGTCGCTGTACATCGGATTGAGATTGTCGGGGCGTTATCTGGGTGGTCTGCTTGGCGCAAGGCTTATCCGCAGTCAGCGAAGTGTCCGCGGTGGTCTGGGGCTGGCCATGACACCACAGGCCGGTGTGGCCATCGGTATGGCATTGCTGGCCAGTGAGCGCTTTCCCGATCATGGTACCGCGCTGATGACTGTCGTGGTGACATCCACCGTGATTTTCGAGCTGATCGGTCCCTTGCTGGTGCGACGGATCGTCACATAAGGTATAACCGTCATGACTGCAAAGGTATGATGTAGCGTACATTCCGTTATAAACCTTGTGTTACAGGAGATGAAGTATGTCATTGCATCTGGGAGATACCGCGCCGAATTTCGATATTGACACCACCACCGGTCCGATCAATTTCCATGACTGGATCGGTGATTCCTGGTGTTTCTTTTTCAGTCACCCTGCGGATTTCACGCCGGTATGCACCACCGAGATGGGGCGTACCTCGCAGTTGGCGGAAGAGTTTGCCGCCCGCAACTGCAAGCCGCTCGGGCTGTCCACGGACACGGTGGAGGAGCACAAGCGCTGGATCGCGGACGTCAACGACACCCAGAACACGACGCTCGAGTTTCCGATTGTCGCGGATCCGAATCATGAGATCGCCGAGCTGTACGGTATGATCCATCCTGGTGAAAGCGATACGGCGGCCGTGCGTTCGGTATTCATCATCGATCCCGCCAAAAAAATTCGACTCACCATGACCTATCCGATGGCGGTGGGCCGCAATTTTGATGAAATCCTGCGGGTGATCGATGCCCTGCAGACCGGGGACAAGTACAAAGTGGCAACGCCGGCGGACTGGCAGAAAGGTGATACAGTGATCATTCCGCCGAGCATCAGCAACGAGGATGCCAAGAAACTGTTTCCGCAGGGTTGGGACGAGGTCCGCCCCTATCTGCGCCTGACCGAACTGAAATGATGTTTTCCATCTGACCGGGAGAAAGACCATGAATGCTCGATATCTGCTGGGCGCCTGCGCGCTCTGCCTCGGACTGCCTTCGGCACATGCCCAGATCGACACTGGGCTGGAAGATCAGTCCGTCCGCTGGTTACAGGAGTTCATCCGTATCGATACGGTGAATCCGCCCGGCAATGAGTATCGGGCCGTGGAGTTCTACTCGGACATCCTGGAGGCCGAGGGTATCGAGTACGAGACCGCGGAAAGCGCTCCCGGCCGAGGCAACATCTGGGCCAGGCTCGAGGGAAGTGGCGATGAGCCGGCCCTGATCCTGCTGCAGCACACGGATGTGGTGCCGGCCGACGAAGAGTTCTGGACCATTGATCCCTTCTCGGGAAACATTCGCGACGGGGATATCCTGGGTCGCGGGGCACGGGACATGAAGGGGTTGGGCGTGATCCAGCTGGCTACCTTTCTCGCTCTGCATCGTTCTGGCGCCGAGCTGAACCGTGATGTCGTTTTCCTGGCGACAGCCGACGAAGAGGCTGGTGGTGAATTCGGTGTCGGCTGGCTGATCGACAATCGTCCGGAGATTTTCGAGGACGCGGGAATTCTGCTCAACGAGGGTGGCGGCACGCGCCGGGAGGAGGACGAGATCATCTTCAGTGTCGAAGTGACCCAGAAGGTGCCGGTATGGCTGCGACTGGAAGCCATCGATGAACCCGGCCACGGGTCTTCGCCTCGCACCACCAGTGCCGTGACGCGGATCGTGGACGCCCTGGGCATCATCCGGAGCCACCCTTTCGAGCCCAGGATCATTCCACAGGTGGAGCGCTACTTCGCCCAGTTGTCGGAGGGCATGACCGGTGAGTGGCGTGACGGCTATGCCGACCTGTCCAGCGCCGTCGAGGAACCCGGGTTTCTGGACCGCCTGCAGGCAAGCCGTCCGGGCCACCATTCCCTGACTCGTGATACCTGTTCCATCACCCGGCTGCAGGGTTCCGACAAGATCAATGTGGTGCCTCCGCGCTCGTGGGCCGAACTCGATTGTCGCATCCTGCCGGACAAACCGGCGGGGGAATTCGTCGAGGAAATGGAGGAAATGATTGCCGATACCGGTGTCGAAATCGATGTCATCATGGCTTTTACGCCCGCGATTTCCAGCACCAGCTCCCGCCTGTACGAATCGATCCGCAACGTGACCGGCGAGCTTTACCCCGGCTCACGGGTTCTGGCTTCGGTTTCCACGGGCTTTACCGACAGTCATTTCACGCGTGATCTCGGCATCGTCAGTTACGGTTTCAATCCGCTGATCACCGAAGCGGATGATCACACGGGGGTTCATGGCAATGACGAGCAGGTTCCCGAGGACCGTTTCCGTCAGGCTGTCCATGACTATCACGCCGTGGTGAACAACGTGGTGCGCGACTGAGGAAATCACCCCATCGGGTCTTATCGGGGAAGGCGTCTGGGCACCATGACCGGGCGCTGCAGCCAGTGCTGGAATCGTGGTGCGATCCGTTCCATGTGCTCCGACCACCACTGCGCGTTGAGCTTGATCGCCGTCGCCAGCCCGGAAAGACAGAGAGCGACAAGGAGAGGCGAAAAAAATGCCCCCGGCATGACCGGGGGCATAATACCAGACGGATGTCGGTGCGGTTGAAGCAGGAACGGGGTACGACATCCCCCTGGCCACCTCTTTCAAGGTGAACGGTGCACCGCCCCTGGATAGCTTTCAGAGCGGCTCAGTCTGGCAGTAAGCAATGGCTGTGCCAGACAAATAAAATGCATGTAAAACAGTTTCTTATGGGTTCGTCTTTCAGGTGGCCATGCCCGCTGGCAGGCGATTGTGTTGGTGTGCCGGGACGATCGCAGGAATGGATTTGTAAGGCACTGATTTCTGGGAATCCGGGTGTCGGGTTTTCACGACATTGCGGCAAGGGCTGTCGATGGTTCCGGGTTTATTCAGTACCTTCTACGGATCGGACCCGGGCGTCGACAAGAAAGGAAAGGCGGTCCGCCAGCAGCATGTATGCCATGTCGCGCAGGAGGGCCAGAACCCAGGTGATGGCGGAAAGCAGGGCGATCTGGGGCAGGTAGGGATCCGCGTCCACGGTGAACTGCGGCAGGAATGCGCTGAAGAACAGGATGGTCTTGGGGTTGGACAGGGCAATCCAGAATCCCCTGTGGAACGAGCCACCGGCGGAAGGCGGAACGCGGTGTCTTTTCCGTGCCTGTCGTACCTGACTGAGAACGAACCAGACCAGGTAGGCCATACCGACCCATCGCACCCAGTGGAAGTGCTCGGCAAGCAGCGTGGCGAGCCAGTTGGTGGCCAGCGCGGCCACCAACAGCTGGATGGCGATGCCGCCCGTGGTTCCGGCCACGGTCTGTATACCCCGCAGCCTGCCGTGGGCGGCGCTGGTGGCCGCCACAATGATGACGTTCGGACCCGGCAGGGCCAGAAGTCCCGCCGTGGCGAGTGTAAAGGCAATCAGTTCCATCGACTCTGCCGTCGTAATGACCAGTCGCAATCATACCAGTTGCAAATGGCGAATACCCCTGAACAGATGGTGATGGCGATTGATCATCTCCTGTGGAATTCAGGACACAGAGCGCACGGGAATCCGGTCATCGTCCCGGGTCGTCTCGGGCAGTTCCGGGAGGGGAATGCCCAGATTGTTGCCCTCGAAAACGCGGTCGGCGCGATAGCTGGAACGCACCAGCGGGCCGGAAGCGACTTCCATGAAACCCTTTTTCAGGCCCAGTTCGCGGTAGCGGTTGAAAGCCTCCGGCGTGACGAATTCCTGCACCGGCAGGTGGTTCCGGGTGGGTTGAAGGTACTGCCCCAGGGTCAGGATATCCACGCCGATTTCGCGCAGGTCATCCATGGTGCGTAGAACCTCTTCTTCTGTCTCACCCAGGCCAAGCATCAGGCTGGTCTTGGTCAGTACATCCGGACGGTGCCGCTTGGCGAAGGCGAGCACATCAAGTGTCTGCTGATAGCCGGCACGCGGATCGCGTACCGGATGCGTCAGTCGTTCGACGGTCTCCACGTTCTGGGCGAACACGTCCAGCCCCGAGTCCACCACCCGTGCCACGGCGTCTTCGTTGCCGGAAAAATCCGGAGTCAGGGCTTCCACCGCCACCTGTGGTGTGCGCGCCTTGATGGCGGCCACACAGGCGGCATAGTGTGCGGCGCCGCCGTCCTCCAGGTCATCCCGATCCACGGAGGTCAGGACGATATAGCGCAGGCCCATCAGCTGCACCGATTCGGCGACGTGGGCCGGTTCATCCCGATCCAGCCAGCCACCCGGGTTTCCGGTGTCCACGGCGCAGAATCGACAGGCGCGGGTACACACCGAACCCATCACCATGATGGTGGCGGTGCCGTTGTTCCAGCATTCGCCGATATTGGGGCAGTGGGATTCCTCGCAGACGGTACTCAGGCGGTGTTCGCGGACATTGTCCTTTACCGCCTCGAAACGCTCTCCGCCCGGGATGCGGGCGCGCAACCATTGGGGTTTGCGCTGCACGGGCGTTGCCCTGGTGATGTCGGCCGTACGCTGTTTGACCCCGTCCTTGATGGCCGTGAAGCCCTGCTCGCTACGGAACTTGCTGCCACTGGGAATGGCGGGGCGCTTGTCTGACATGTCGGGATGAACCTGCTCGAAAAGTGTGGGATCGGACCTGATTATACCGGATTCAGGCCCCAGATTCGAGATTGGCGGCGGTCAGCTCGATCACACGCTGCCGTGCTTCCGGACTGATCCAGGCGTTGTGTGGGGTCACGATCAGGTTCAGGGGTTCTTCCAGCGCTGACAACAGGGGGTGGCCCTCACACGGGGGTTCCTCGGGCAGTACATCGACGCCGAGTCCGCCCAGCCGTCCTTTGCGAAGGGCCGTCAATGCGGCGTCCTCGTCTATGATGCCGCCCCGGGCACAATTGATCAGCAGGGCTCCCGGCTTCAATTCCCGCAGCAATGTCGCATCCACCAGATGTCGGGTGTCCGCGGTCCTCGGGCAGTGCAGGCTGAGAATGTCCGCGTCGGGCGCCAGCGACCGCAGGCTGGGCCGGCGGTCGGCGGGACCGGCCCCGGGGCGCGCGCTGAACGATACCCGCAGGTTGAATGCCCGGGCCAGCTCCGCCACCCGGGTGCCCAGTTCACCCTGGCCTACGATCACCAGGTGTTTCCCATCGAGCTGCAGGGTGCGGTGTCCGAGCAGGCAGAACTGCTGACTGCGCTGCCACTCTCCCCTGACCAGGTCGCGTCGGTACATCGGTTCCCGGGCGGCCAGTGCAAGCATCAACATCATGGTGTGTTGCGCGACACTGGCGGTGCCGTAGCCGGTGATGTTCCTGACCGTGATGCCCAGTCTCCGGGCGGCCTGCGTGTCGATATTGTCGGTGCCGGTGGCCATCACGCAGATCAGTTCCAGCTCCGGCAGTGCTTCCAGCGTTCCGGCGTCCAGCACCACCTTGTTGGTGATGGCCGCTCGGGCACCCTCGAGTCGCTCCCGGCATTGTCCGGGCAGGGTCTGTTCATGAACGGAGAGTTCGCTGGTGACGTTGCGGATCGGCTGCAGATCCACGTCGTCGCCGAGACTGGCGGCGTCCAGTATGACCGCTTTCATGAAGACATCACTCCCCGTCTGGACTGTTGCAGACCGATCATCACCAAGGGTATCACGATCATGGCGCTGCCCGCGGCAAACCAGAGATCCGGTGATTCATTGAACCAGACCCAGCCTACCACCACGGCCCAGATCAGTCCGGTGTATTCCGCACTGGTCACCCGGCTGGCGTTCACCGAGCGGTAGGCCAGTAGCACACTGGTGTTATAGCCCAGAATGAACAGAGCGGAACCGATGGCGCTGATGAGTATGGCCGGGTCCGGTCCGGCGCCTTCCCACCACATCAACAGGGCGGATGCCGGCAGCAGTAGCAGGTAATTCAGAAACAGCTTGTGCACTGTGGATTGTCCGGCGGGCAACAGACGGACCATGACCGCCCCCACCGCCAGTGCCGCCGCGGCTCCCAGCGCGCTGAGCGCGGTCCAGTCGAACTCGGTCGGCCGGAGAATGACGACGATGCCGGCGAAACCGCTGAACACCGCAATGGTACTGAGCACCGACAGCTTTTCCCGAAACAGCAACACGGACAGCAGCATGACCATGATCGGTGCCACATAGAAGACCGCGTTGGCTGTGGCCAGCGGCAGGTTGGTCAGGGCGATCACCATGCAGAAGATGCCGAGCAGGTGCATGTGAGCGCGCAGCAGGTGGACACCGAGGCCCTCCAGCAGGTGATCCCTGTTGATCTGACGCAGGAAAGGCGCCAACAGCAGCAGCGTGAGCAGACTGCGAATGAAAATGAACTGGAAGAGCGGCGCGTCGTTGCCGATCACCTTGACGAATACGTCGGACACGATGGCCATGGCATTGCCGAGGATCAGCAACAGAATGGCGCCATTGACGGTAGACCCGGGCATTATCGTCCCTGGTCCAGTATTCTCTGCGCTTCGGCGATGTCATCCGCCGTATTGTCCATTTCGATGAAGCTGACCTCCGGGTTCAGGCCAAGCTGCTCGAAGGCGGGTATACCGCTCCAGTCGGTGTTGGCCAATGGGTGTCGGCTGCCTTCCAGGGCCTGCAGGTTGGCGACCGTGACGATATCGGTATAATCCGGCCTGGCTGATATCCGTGACAGATCCTCATGCGCCGTTGGAATCTGCGCCAGTTCCACCGGAAAATGCCAGTTCTCCAGTATGGCCCGCCCGATCCGGCCCTGGACGCTGTCGATGGTCGACCGTAATGTTTCCGCATCATCCAGCAGTTCAGGGTAGTTTTCAGCGCGGGACAACACTGGCAGTGCTCCGATCCGGTGAATCAGGCCGGCCAGTAGCGCCTGTTCGGGGGACAGCCGGGTGCACTGGCGGGCCAGGGCATGACTGATGGCAGCAACCAATGTGGTATGTTCCCACAGTTCGCGCAGCAGCTTGTCGGTCAGTTCCGAGGTGGCCTGGAAGAGTTGCTCCATGACCATGCTGGTGGCCATCTCCCGTACCTGCTTGAGGCCCAGCCAGTTGACGGCATCATCCACGCTGTCGATCTTGCGGGAGGCGCGGATCAGAGGACTGTTGGCCACCTGCACCAGGCGGGCGCTGAGCGCGGCATCGGTGGTGATGATGCGGGTTACCTCGCGCAGCGACACCTGTTCATCGTCCACGGCGTCCCGCACCCGCAATGCAACCTCCGGCAGTGTGGGTAACACCAGTTGGCCGCGCGCCAGGTCATCCAGCAGTTCCTGATGGAGTGTGGCGTGCATGCGTCAGGCCATCACGTCCAGCAGGGTGCCCAGCGTGGCGTCCGCTGTGCCGACCACTTTGGCGGAGGCGTTGAACAGGTGCTCGCCCTGTTTCAGTGCTACCAGGGAGGTGGTGGAATCCGTCGGATTGAAGGAAAGTGTGGACGCATCCGCTGAACCACTGATGTCAGCCATTCCGCCGTTGGCCAGGTCAGTTGCGGCCCGGTTCATCTGTTGCTGGCTTTTCTGTAATCCGGTCAGGCCGGTCTGCAAGACGGACTCGATCATGAAGGACCCTCCTCTGGTACTGACGTCAGCGTATCGCTCTCGCCCGCGATTGACAATAGAGCGGATGGACGTCGCGGCGCAACTGGCGTATTTTCTGGAGGTGTCCTTGAATCAGAACCGACAGACAACCCCTGTCAGGAGAAATATCATGAAAATCATCACACTGTTCCATGCCTGTGTACTGGTGCTGTTGGTCGGCGCACTGCCGGCCCAGGCGTCGGACCCGGAATCCTGCGCTGCCTGGCTGGACCATGAGGTCAGTGAACTGAACAGCGCCGATGTGGTCGACCTCTGTGCGGAAACCGCCGGTAAACCGGTGCTGCTGGTCAACACGGCCAGCTATTGCGGCTACACCTATCAGTTTACCGGGCTGGAGGCACTCTATCAGCGTTACCGGGACCGGGGGCTGGTGGTCATCGGTTTCCCCTCCGACGATTTCAATCAGGAGGACGATGACGCCGCCGCCACGGCCGAGGTCTGCTACGTCAATCACGGAGTCACTTTCCCCATGACGGATGTGGTCAGGGTCAGTGGGGACCAGGCGCACCCGGTATTCGGGCATCTGGCACGACAGACCCGGCAGCCGGGCTGGAACTTCAACAAGTATCTGGTGGACCGTGACGGTGAAGTGACTGCCCATTTCGATTCGCGGGTGGAACCGGATTCCGTGGAATTGCTGAGTGCCGTGGAAGACCTGCTCTGACATGAAATTGTGGCACTGTCCCGGCTCCCGTTCCCTGCGGGTATTATGGGCCCTGGAGGAGCTGGGGCTGGATTGTGAACTGGTATTGCTGCCATTCCCGCCCCGCCTGCATCAGCCGGAATACCTTCAGGTCAATCCACTGGGGACGGTGCCGTTTTTCCGGGATGAAGGCCTCACGATGACCGAGTCCAGTGCCATCTGTCAGTATCTGGCCGAGCGATATGGTGATGGCTCCCTGTCAATCAGCCCGGGTGAGTCCGACCGCGGACGCTATCTCGACTGGCTGCATCAGGCTGATGCCACGCTGACCTTCCCGCAGACCGTCTACCTCCGTTATCGCCTGCTGGAGCCGGAGGCCGGTCTGCAGGCAGCGGGAGAGGGTTACGCCCGCTGGTTCCGCTCGCGACTGCGGGCGCTGGAGGACCGGCTGGAATGCCATGCGTATCTTGCCGGAGGGCGCTTCACGATGGCGGACATTGCCGTGGGTTATGCCTTGCATCTCGCTACCATCCTGGGTCTGGACGGTGATTTGCGGCCGGCAACACGCGCCTACCTGGATCGACTCAGAATGCGCCCGGCGTTCGCGCGGGCCGATGGCGTTGGCGAGCCCCTGGTCTTGCCGGGATTGTGACTTTCAAGGGCACCTCGATTAATAGAGGTGCCCTCAATCATCCACCCGGTTTCTCATGCGTTTGATCCGGCCACGATGGGTTTTGTTGTCGAGTCGCTTGCGTCGTGCCGCCCGTGACGGGCGGGTCGGCTTGCGGGGCTTCTGTGTCTCGCCGGCGGACTGGATCAGCGCCTGCAGACGCTGCAATGCATCCTCTCGATTGCGTTCCTGCGTGCGCAGGCGCTGGGCCTTGATGATGATGACCCCATCCTTGCTGATCCGGCTGTCGCGGCTCTGTAACAGCCTTTCCTGGTAGAAGGCGGGCAGGGAAGAAGCCTTGATGTCGAACCGCAGGTGGATGGCCGATGATACCTTGTTGACGTTCTGACCGCCGGCGCCCTGGGCGCGTATTGCTGTCAGTTCAATTTCTTCATCCGGAATGGACACATTACTGGAAATTCTCAACATCGTGAATGTCTCCGAAGCGGGTGATTGATTCTGTGACCGGCCAGTGGGTGCCGTATAATGGGCGCATGACAGAAAACATCGAACGGGAATGCCTCTACTGCGGCATGTTGCAGCCGGTACCGGTGGCCGACTTCGGCGAAAGCCCGGGTGGTACCCGCTGCATAAAGTGCGACGATCCGCTGTACGGACAGGGTGATGGTTCCAGGATCACCGTGGATATTGCACATCATAATGAAACCGTGGCGCAGGCGCTGGATAAAATGGAGCGGGTGCTGAATGATGCCTGGCTCGATCATGTCAGTAGTGTGCGTCTGATCGTGGGTGGCGGCGCTATTCATGATGCGGTGGTGGGAGAATTGTTGTTCCAGCACCGCGCGGGACGCCTCCTGGCCTATCGGGAGGAAGCACCCAACCGGGGCGCGGTACTGGTCCACCTTCGTGGAGAGCGCTGAAACTGGAATTGCCGGCCTTGCCCCCGATTCCGGTATCAGTCCGCGGCCCAGTCCCGGGCCCTCTCTCCGAGATCGCGGAATCTGCTGGACGCATTGTCAAGGCGTTGCTCCCACTCGGGATCCGGTTCCTGTCCCTCGGTCACCCGGAAGAACACCTGCATCAGGGCCATCATGGCAAACGGCTCGATGACAGCCTGTTTGACGGCCCAGGTGAAAACCAGTGCGAAAATGAGGGTCAGAGGGCCCGCCGCACCCGGGAATACCGCCACCAGGCCGGCTACGGGAGCCAGGATGATCAGGAATACCAGAAAACTGAGTCCCCAGATGAAGATGGCCAGCCACAGGGCGTTCTTGAGAAAGGCCTTGTAGTTCTGGGCATACAGGATCAGGGCGGTCTGGCTGCTCTGCCAGGGATTGGTGGAGCGGGTACGGATGTTGTACGCCAGAATCACCTCGTCCAGATACGTCAGTGACAGGTTCACAATGGTGTTGATGAACTTCGCCAGCCCCTGGGTTCCGGGAATGGGCAACAGGCTGGCCACGCTGAAGAACACGGCATTGAATGACTTGAGGATGCCCTTGATCAGCTGATCCAGGCCGAACAGGACCGAGGATTGGGTGAAGCGCTCGCGCACGACTGCGCGGGCGTGTTCAATCTGCGCGCGGCCCTCGGGCAATGCCTCGCCGTCCATGACTTCAACCAGTACGGCGATGTGGCCGGCCTTGACGATATACAGCAGATACTCACGCAGAAGG
Organism: Pseudomonadota bacterium; assembly: GCA_051747985.1. Classification (GTDB taxonomy): domain Bacteria; phylum Pseudomonadota; class Gammaproteobacteria; order Pseudomonadales; family Pseudohongiellaceae; genus PWQG01. Next base: position 23,046 of record JBNJGU010000008.1, read on the forward strand.
TACATGATGGTGCTGGCTACACTGAAGCCGATGATACCGCCCCACATGCCGCCGCCGGCCCCTGAACCGCCGATGGTGCCAATGCCGTAGCCGATGCCGGCACCGGTACCGGTGATGAGCACGAAGCCGATGGTGATGCCGAAATAGATGAGAAAGCGGAAGACGAGAAAAGGCAGGGTCTTGCCCAGCAAACCGAGCACTTCCCCGATATCAAAGTCCTTCATGATCACTCCTTTGAAGGGCCTCTGACAGCCCTGAGACGATTTTTTCTTGGTATTCGCTGTATCTTAGAAGCAGGAGCCGCGGGATACAAGGCGGGCAGGATGGATTGTGATGCTGTTCAGAATATCCAGGCGATCAACAGCCACAGAATGATGAAAAACCCGAAGAAACCCAGCAGCATGAACTGGATCTCCCCCAGCAGACCGTCCCCCGCGGCAAGGGCAAAAACGACCAATGTCAGGAAAGTGACGACAAAGGAGATCAGTGCCGCGTCACGCAGGCCGACACCGGGTGCGAGCCAGGTGTCGTGAAATTCCACCAGTGCAGGCCAGGCCAGGATGGTCGCGGCAATGCCGACCAGCAGGACGGCGCCGAGCACCACGGCCATGGTGCGTGCTTCCTTGCGGTCCCTGTTCTCCAGATCACCCGGCATGGTATTCAAGCTGTTCCTGCTTGACCATTTCACGAAGGTCGTGTGGATCCGGCAGGCCGGCCACCTCGATTTCCGGGTCGTCACCGGCCGTGTAGATGGAAATCTTGCCCACACCGAAAATGCGGTTGGCGAAGGTCTGGTTCACTTTCATGGTGCGGATGCTGCGCACATGCAGCTCGGTCCTGTGCTTGCTGAGCAGGCCGGTCTCCAGGACCAGATCATGACCGATGAATTCCAGCTTCGTCGAACGACAACGAAGGTACCAGATCAACAGGATCAGGATGCCAATGGCGGCGGGGATCAGGAGGACGGACAGCAGGAAGCCGAACGGATGATTCCTGAACATGGACGGGTGATCCGAGTATCTGACTTCCAATGCGTGTCCTCCTCCGTCTGATGGTCCGCTGAATCTAGCAAGTAACCACGGTCAAGGCAATGATCCGGATCGTTTGACTACTCCACTGCCGTCTCACCATTTCCCGTAACCGGGGATGGCTCGGGGTCCTCCATCCGCAGATAGCCATCCAGCTCCTGTCGGATTTCCGGCATGATGTCATCGGTATGGGTGATGCGCATGTAAAAAATGGAAAAATAGATCACCTTCACGGAGGTGGTCATTCTTTCCAGTACCACGCTGCCGAGTTTGCCCAGCCAGATGGCGATGAACAGGGGTAACCAGGAGAAGTGCATGGTGGCGGGCAGAAAGTCAGCGTCCACATTGTTCAGCATGGTCCGGATATCGCCGGCATGGAAGGCGGGAATGGACTCTCCCACCCAGAGACCCAGACCCAGTGCCAGCAGGACGAAAATGAAATACACCGGCCCCATGACGGCGCCCACGGCGCGAGACGCGATATCGATACCGAAAACGCCGGCCAGCGTTTCCGGGACATTGTCCTGCAGGGTTTTCATGCGGGATACGCCGTCCCTCACGCCATAACCATCCACGGCGGCTGATGGCAGCAGGTAATGGTTCAGCAGGTCCCATACCTCTTCGACTCCCTTCATGAATATCCGCACCGCGGCGCCGGCCTTGTTGCTGCGCCGTGCCATGTTGATGAGCCAGGCCACGAGCATATCCAGCCAGGCAATGCTTCGGGCCATGGGCTTCAACGACGAGATCCTGGCCCCTGCTTCTTCGGCGGTACGCTGGCGGCCCTGAAGCGCTTCACTCACCAGCCAGCTCTGTCGCATCTCCTGCCGGGTGTAATAGAAAAACTTGTAGAGGAACATCAGCACAGCGGCCAGAATCAGGTACGTGCCGGTTCCGCCGGAATCCAGTGCGATCGCCAGAATGCCGAAGAAGAACAGGTTGCTCATGACCAGGCCGTACAGGGCCATTCTGATCCAGGGGCGCACGATGCCGGGATCACGACCTATGAGTGTAAAAGTGTGTTTCAGCAGATAGCCCAGCTGGCTCAGCCGCTCCCTGAATCCTGGCTGCTTCAGATGCTCTGTCATGGTGAGTCTCCCGTTCCCTGGCCCGGTGGGGCTTGCGATTGTTGTTATCGGGAAACCTTCGACGGAAGGTCCTGCGCCAATCGTACTGATCGGAAGAGGGTAGGGTCAATGTGGAGGGGGGCGAGGAGATTTCGGGCACGTTCACGACAAAAAAAAGGCGGCCCCGGAGGGTCGCCTTTTCTGAGTGCATTGCCCGCGAACGGGCGCTGTCACTATGCTTCAGACCGCTACGATGTTCTCGGCCTGGGGACCTTTCTGGCCCTGGGTCACGGTAAATTCAACCTGTTGGCCTTCAGCCAGCGTCTTGAAGCCGGAGCCGGAGATGGCGCTGAAATGCGCGAAAACGTCCGGGCCGGACTGCTGCTCGATGAAGCCGAAGCCTTTGGATTCGTTGAACCACTTGACGGTGCCGGTAACTGTATCAGACATAGGTAATATCCTGTAATGTCAAAAAATAATGATGCCCACGACGGGCGTTCTTCAGCGTGGAAATAGACTTGATTCGGAAACTACAGGACGAGGAATCTTGAGGATTGCAACGAAATGGAGATTATAAACAAGGAAACCAATTTCTAGCTGCCGCCCACATTACAGGGGGGCGAGGCGAAGGTCAACAACTATTTTCATTGCCGGTATGAAAGCGGAAAGATTCGGCTTCCTGAGGGTTGTCGTTGGCCGCTCCATGCACCGTAGAGGGAAGGGTACGTCAGCGCACCGAAAAATCGGGCCACCTGTGTTTTCATACTGTTTCTTGCGTCGATTATGTACGCATCATATGGTTGGTTGCGGTTGCTCCATGATTCTGATGGAATTGAGACGACTTTCACTGACGGACGGATCGGATTCAGGAGCAAACAGAATGGCTACGACAAGCAGAAAGAATGGGGCTAACGAAGAGCTGGATGCCAGCAAGAAGGCTGCGATGGAAGCGCTGGAAAATCTCATCGAAGCCAGAAGTCATTTCCGGCGGGCCGCCGAGGAGGCGGGTCTGGACCTGCGAGACGAAGCGTTCAAGAGACTGGAGCAAGGAAAGGCAAAAGCCGGCGAATTGGGGGATGAAGCCAGTGAGTATTTCCATGAAAAACCCCTGCAGACCCTGGGGCTGGCTTTCCTGGGCGGATTCATTCTGTCGAAGCTGCTGTCGAAGTCATGAGTGATGAGCCGGCCCGTTCACAAAGCCGGGTGGAGTTGGAGGACTGGCAGAAGTGGCTGGAGAATCTTCGTGAAGCGGGTGTGGCCCTGCTGCGACTGGCTTCGGCGGAATTGCAGTTGGCGGCGGGAGATCTGCGCCGGTTTCTCCTGCTGAGTCTGCTGGTGGTGCCTGTCGCTATCCTGGCATGGCTGGGATTCGCGTTGTTCCTGTCCTGGGTGGCCTACAGCGTCAGCGGGTCACTGGGGGCCGGGTTCGCCGGATTCTTTCTGCTGCATTTCTGCATATTGCTGGCGATACGGCAGTTGATGGTGCGGTACCGGAAAAGTCTGAGCATGCCCCTGACCAGGGAGCATCTGGGGGAGATCATGGAGGCGCTGCAACATGAGCCGCGGAGAGCAGATACGGCGGATTGAACGGCTGGAAAAGGACCTTTCGGGATGCCTTGAGCAGCTGGGCCGGAGCTCTCGGGGGCCGCTGACCGTGATGCGGCGCCATGGTGTATGGTTGATTCCCGGCGTCGGAGTGGCCATGGGGGCGATGGCGGCACGGGTTTCCGCGCAGAATATGATGGCGCGGGGTGCTGCCGGCGGCATGATGATATTGCGCGCCCGGCGGCATTTGTTCAGGTGGCTGCAGTCACTCTGACGGTCCCGTTGAACATGTAGCAGCGCTTCTGCGTGTGCAGGCGAAAATGGAGAGGATGATAGTGGAGGAGACTCATCAGCCACAGACTGATCGGCCAGCGCCGAGCTCAGCATCGAGGCCCACATTCCGGGTGTTGCAATGGATGCTGGCACTGGGCGTAGTGTATACCCTTTATTTCGCCAAGACGTTGATTGTGCCGGTGGTCATTGCCTTGATGCTGACACTGTTGCTGGGGCCGCTGGTATCACTGTTGAAGCGGCACATGGTTCCGCGTTCCCTCTCTGCCGTGGTACTTCTGGGACTGATACTCGGTCCCCTGATTCTCTTGTTGTCGGAGCTCAGGGAGCCGGTGGAACGCTGGGTGGAACGTACCCCGGATCTGTCCGAGCGGCTTGACGAACAGATCCAGACATTCCAGACCGCATTGGGTGGAGGTGATGCGACCCCGGAAAGTGCGAGTGAAGACGCAGAAGGCTTCTTTTCCAACCTGTTCGGCGGCGAGGAAGAGGAGGAAGAAAGCGCGGAAACAAGCCCGGTCATGGAGGGGTTGACCCGGGGAGGCATAGAGCTGGGCCTCTATGTCTTCGCCGCTGCGCCCTTGTTGCTGGCACAGCTGGTCACCTGTCTGACGTTGACCATATTTCTGCTGGTGTTCGGGCCTCGCCTTTTCGAGGCCGCCATCACTCACCTGCCGCAAATTTCCGACAAGGTCGGGGCACGAGCCCTGGTGAGTACAGTGCAGGTGGAGTTGTCCCGCTTCATCCTGTCTCTCAGTGCGATCAATGCGCTATTGGGGCTGACGGTGGCCGGGGCGCTGACCCTGCTGGGTCTGGATGATGCCCTGCTGTGGGGCGTGCTGGTGGGCGTGCTGAACTTTGCTCCGTACGTCGGCACACTGATCGGCATGGCCATTCTGACCCTGGCCGGTCTGGCGCAGTTCGGCGTGACCCCGGAAGCGTTGCTGCCCGTGTTGGTCTATTTCGTGATCAATGGAATCGAAGCGCAGTTCATCACGCCCACCGTCATGGGGCAGAACATGCGTCTGAATCCGTTGGTGTTGATGATCTGGTTGATCTTCTGGGCCTGGCTCTGGGGCATGGTCGGCGTGCTGCTGGCGGTCCCGTTGCTGGTCTGCATCAAATTGGCGGCGAGTCAGCTCAACGTACCGAATCACTGGGTGCGGGTGGTCGAGACGCACGCTTGATCGTGGCAGATTATTGCAGTGTGAATGGAACGTGACTCTGTTCCAGCATCAACAACTGTTTCTTGGTCGGTAGCCCGCCTCCGAAACCGACCAGCTGGCCGGAGCTGCCGATCACCCGGTGGCAGGGGATGATGATCGGTATCGGATTGAGGCCATTGGCGGCGCCGACCGCGCGGCTGGCAGTCGGTCTGCCGATCTGGCGAGCGATGTCGCCATAACTGCGGGTTTCCCCGTAGGGGATCTCCAGCAATGCGTTCCAGACGCGTCGTTGGAAGGGAGTGCCCTCGAGTGCAAGAGGCACGTCGAACTGGTACCGCTCGCCGGCGAACCAGGCATTCAGCTGTTCGATGACATCACGGAACACCCCGTTCCGGCGTAACCAGTCCGATTCCGGCTTGCGGGGGGCTCCGGCTTCGGGAAAGCCGATCCGCTGCAGTGCATTTCCGTCTCCGACCAGCAGCAGGCTGCCGATCGGAGAGTCCAGGTACGTGTAGAATGATTCTTTCATACGATCATTCTACCACTCTTCCATCAATCGTGGTCGGTGCAGTTTCTTGTCAGCGAGAGGCCGTCGGCGATTTCCTGCCAGTCCATGGCCGTGACACTGCCGTCATCATGGACCGGGTACAGGGCGCCATCCGGAAATGGCCCGAACGATTGCTGGCTCAGCCAGATTCCGTCCGTGTTCCGGGTGATGGCTCCCTTCAGTGTACCCAGGTGAGCCAGCGATCGGCGGTCGAAGAACTGGAAACGGTTCATGTCCGACTCATGCTGGTCGGCGATGATCCAATAGCCCTCGCCGGCGTCGCATTCGTACAGCGCGATGCCCTCGGGCTCGCTGGCGAAGAAAGTGTCGGGAATCACCTCGCCGGTGAACTGCCCCTGACTGTTGTAGATTTTTATCGAGCGTTGCGAGAAGGCTTCATCCGCGATCAGCAACCTGTCGTGGTAGGGGTCGAAGTACAGCGATTCCACCTTGGTCAACAGGCCTTCGCCGCTGATGTCACCGAAAGTCCCGATGTGTTCGCTCTCGACCGAATCCCCGTTGCGCCGGAAGCGGAAGTGGTGGATGCGCTCATCCAGTTCCTCCTCGGGCGGATAGCCTTCCAGTGCCGGGTTGAAGTTGTCGGTCACATACAGGTCATAGCCACCTTGCTCGTGGGATGTGACGCTGAGTCCGTAGGGTAGGCGCAGGTCCTCGTGCGTCATCATGCCGATGGACTCGAAGTCCGGTAACGTGAACACCTGGATGCGCTGGTTGTCCCGCTCCACCACCAGCATCATGTCGTCGATGACCCAGATGCCGTTGGGGCGCTGGAACTGGCCGGCACCGGCTCCCCCGTCGCCGAAGCGGCGTACGAAATCACCACTGGTGGCGTCGAAAGCGAGAATCGCATCGCCCTCCTTGGCGGTGGCCAGCAGCCAGTGCTGGCCGTCCGGGCCGTGCCAGACCGCGGGGCTGTCGACGTTGTCCCCCTCGTCGCGGTCCGTGTGGAATACCTCGTCCAGTGTGACGAGGCGATCAGAGACCAGCGAGGGCTGGGCGTGCAGTGCGGCGGTGGCGGCAGTCGCCGTCACCGCGATCAACAGTTTTCTGAACTGCATGGTTCTTTCCTTCTTTTGTAATCCAGTATGTTTCAGAATTGCAGCGTGAAACCGGCTTCGTAGGTGCGGCCGTAGGTCTCAAGCTGTGACACAAAACGGGGTTCACCAAAGTAGGCGTGGAGCGGCTCATCGTTCAGGTTGATCATGTTCAGGTACAGTTCCAGCGAGTCGTTGACGCGGAACTTGCCGGTGAAATCCACCTGCATATGATTGTACTGGTACCGGTCGCCTGACGGATCTTCGATATCTTCGACTTCCTCGAAGAACTCGCTCCGGAAGGTGGTCGCGAGGCGCGCGCTGATGCGTCCGTCATCGTAGCCGAATGAGAGATTGCCGATATGGTCCGACTGGCCCGGCAGCCGGCTCTTCTGGGCGCGGCCGGGCAGTTCCGCCTCACTGTCGCTGTAGGTGTAGTTCGCGCCCACCAGCAGAGAGTTGAATGGCGTGGGCAACCAGTCCAGCTGCTGGTAGTACTCCAGCTCGATGCCGAACAGACTGGCCGAGCCGCCGTTCAATGTCTGTATGACCTCGTCAAAGTTCTCGAACGGCGCCTGTCCGGCGACGTCGGCGGTAATGAAGAAGTTGTCGATATCTTTGTAGAACGCACCCGCGGACACCGAGCTTACACCGGTGGGATAGTGCTCCCAGCGGAAATCCAGGTTGTTGGACAGCAGCGGCTCGAGATCGGGGTTGCCGATTTCCGCTTCCCGCTCGAAGCCCTCTTCCTCACTGCCGCTGATTTCCAGCGCCTGCCGGGGAGAGGCGTCCTCGAAACCGGGCCGGCTAATGGTCCGGGTCGCGGCCGCCCGCCATTGTGTGCGCTCCGACAGCTGGTGGCGAAGCGCCAGACTGGGGAACAGGTCCGTGTAGCTCTTCGAGCCGCTGAAGGAGTCCAGCACCGGGTTGCCGTCGTTGGTCTGCTCGTCGATGGAGACGCGTGTACCGACCGCCTCGTAGTCTGTGTATTCGGCGCGCAGTCCCCCGACCATGTTGAGGTTGCCGATGTCCGCGCTGGCCATCACGTAGGCTGCGTGGATGTTCTCTTCCAGGTCGTAGTCTTCCGCGCGGCTGTCGATCAATGAATCCGCTTCATTGATCTCGAAGCTACTGCTGTTGGTCTCCACGAAGTCCCGGAAGCGGGAGAAGTCGACACCGGGGCCCAGGTTGCCGGGCAGCGGGTAGTCCATGCCGGTATCCAGGAAATCGTTCAGCGTATAGTCGTCACCGAAGCCTTCATAGAGGGTCAGTTCGGTATCGTTCTCTTTCTCCCGGAAACGGCTTTTGGCGCCGAACTTCACATAGCCGGAGTGGTCGCCGAATTCCATGTCGCGTCGGAAGTTGAGTGTGATGGCGGTTTCGCGTTCCTCGTTGAACACGTCCTCGGACTCCGCTTCATCCAGCGCGAAAGCGGTCGGGTCCAGGATCGCCTGGTCACCGAAACCGAACAGGGTTGGTCGTTCCGAGTCGGTGGCGTCGTAGCCGATGTCCACATCTTCCGCTATGAACGCGCCGCCGATCTCGGAGATTGCGCCTTCCTCGCCGGCCGTCGAGTGACCCAGGCTGTAGTCGACGGTCCAGTCCCGCAGCCGCG